>CADBLE010000005.1 GCA_902795435.1 uncultured Pseudomonadota bacterium | reverse complement strand
TGTCGGCGACCGTGTTCGTCGCAATACGAATGTGGCAATCCAGGTTATAAAAGTTTCGGCAGAATGCCGATACAAATTGTAATATGTGGTTCGGTTAAACACCGAACACTTAAAGATATTCTGGATCCCCACGTCATAAAATCAACAACATGGGTTGTTGTATTTTATTCCTCGGGATGACAAATGGAATCGGACCTGTCTCCGCTGCACTCCGATTTTTCGGGGTGTTTTTTTATAAATATTTTTATTGTCTTAGATTTTATTTTTTTATATTATGAATGGCATGAGAAATAAAAAGAAGATAGATTTAGATAAACCAATTGTTATGGTCGGTTTAATGGGGGCGGGTAAAACAAGTGTAGGGCGCGCGTTGGCACGAAATCTGGGTATCCCGTTCGTTGATTCTGACAAAGAAATTGAAAAGGCTGCCGGTTGCAGTGTTGTTGATATTTTTGCCATGTATGGCGAAAAAGAATTCCGCCGTGTAGAAGAAAAAGTTATTGAAAGATTATTGGACACCCCACCATTGGTAAAGGTTATATCTACGGGTGAAGGTGCTTTTATCACAGACGCGGTTCGCGAATTGGCGTTAAAGCGGACTTTGACCATTTGGTTAAAGGCTGATTTGGAATTATTGGTAAAACGCACTAATTTCCGCCAGACACGTCCACAATTATTAAATACTGATTCTCGTCAGATTTTGGCCCAACTGATTAAAGAAAGATATGATATTTACGCAATGGCGGATATCATGGTCGAAACACGTGACGAAAATATTCACAAAACATTGAACAAGGTGCTTTCTGCTATTGAAAGCCATAATAACAAAAAGGATGAAAAATGAAAATAATCTCTGAATTCAAGGCATTTATCAACAAAGGCAGTGCGATTGATATGGCTGTCGGTATTATCGTAGGGTCTGTCATGACCAGCGTTGTTAATTCTTTGGTAAAAGATATCATTATGCCACCGGTTGGAATGTTGGTTGGTGGAATCGATTTTTCACAATGGTTCGTTGTTTTGGGTGGTGGCGAAGCCGGTGCACATTATAACACAATGGCGGCTGCAACTGCTGCGGGTGCAACGACATTGAATATTGGAACATTCTTGAATTCTATAATCAGTTTCTTGATTACAATGTTCGCAATATTTATATTTGTGAAAATTGTAAATTCTGCACGTGCCAAGGCACCTGTTACAACACGCGCATGCCCATATTGCCAACAATCTATCAGCAAATTAGCAACGAAATGCCCATATTGCTGTTCTGCATTAAAGTCCGAAACAATAGAAGCAGTTGGCGAAACAGATTTAGAAAAAGGCCTTAAATCAATCACTAAACATGTGGGCAAGGTCGCAAAAGTGGCTAAAAAAGTAGCAAAAATCAAATAAAAACCGCCAAAAAGCCCAGAAATCTGGGGTAAAACCACCCAAAACAGGGTGGTTTTTTAATGAAAAACGCATATAACCAAAGATATTGAACATTTTAGATAAATCGGGCAGAAATCTGAATTTATAAACATATAAATCATAAAAAGAACAGAAAATATATCTGTAAAACATAAAACAACATGCAATTTGATGATAATTTTTATAATAATTATTATTTGCATAATAGCACCATTTTAGAAAGTGCCAGATTTCTGCGGGGGACCGCCGTTTTTTGGTACACTATAAAGGCGCATAATGTATATTATGTATAGTTTAGTGTGTAAGAAACGAGCAAAATAACGATATTCATATAAATATGCGCCAATTGTGTTTATGTGATTATGTATTTGGATTTGTTTGATCGCGGATTTGATTTTTTTTTTATTTTTTTACAAATTATTTTTCATAAAAAATTTTTCTTAAATCTTTTTATTATGAAAAATTTTTAAGTATTTGTTTTTACTTTGTTTTGATATTTTTGTGAATTTTTATAAAAAATATAAAATTTAATGAAAATGACCCTATTTTTCATTGACCAAAATATTTTTAATCATATATTTATATGTCCATATCGCTCTAAATCGATTACTGATTTATGGTCAGATTTGATGTTTTTATCTAAATTTTTTGTAAAAAATGCCTGAAAATGCTGAAAAATGGCGGATTTCTGCGGTTTTTAGCCGAAAAATATGCCAAAAATCAGTGTTTTTCGGTCTTTTTTATGGTTGAAATGTCGGTTTTGGGGCTGGGTTGAAATATAATATATGTATAAAAACAAACGATAATTATAATGGTGTATATCAAACTATACATAATAATTATTTGTAAGGTTGAATTATTTTGTTACAAAAATTTTTTAATTGTTTGTTTTTACTGAAAAATAAATTATTTTTGATAATTTTGCCTTTTTGCAAATAAAACCAATAAACATTTGGCTATATCTGATGTCGGCAATAATGAAAAGTTATTCTGCATCATATATTTTTTGTATTTTGGATGCTGGACCGTCAAACGATAAAAATAATATGTCATGATAAAATATTCTGGATGTGATGTATATGGTTTTTCCAGATAATTTAATATTCGTTTTTGGTCTTGTTCATTTGGAACACCGACCAGGCATCTGAAAACTTCCTGGTCTGAATGATATGTGTTGTATAAATATGGAACCAATTTTTTGGCTGTGTCTGTTTTTGTGTGTAATAAAACAAGTTTTCTAAAATCTGTCATTTTTATTTTCTTCTTTTTTGGCTGGGCTATTAAAACATATTTTATAAATAAGTCAAGTTTTGTGTGAAAAATATATCTGAAAACATAAATTTAATATGGCAACATGTAAAGGTATATTCAATATGATATTGAAATACCTATAAAAATATTTGATAAAAAACTGTTAAAAAATAGTGGTGGTTTTATGGTGTTTCTTTGCCGGAATTTTAGAGGTTTTTACTTGAATTTATGCTATATTGAATATAAAATTGTTGGGTAATTCAATATAACAAATGGTGGTTATTATGGCTGATGATGTAAAACACATAGTTGAACGTGAAGCAAAATGGCAAAAACGTTGGCGTGATGCACGCGCCTTTGTGCCGGTGAATGATGGTTCAAAACCTAAATATTATAATTTGATAGAATTCCCTTTCCCAAGTGGTTCGGGTTTGCATGTTGGTCATATGTTGCCTTATACCGGTATGGACGTTATGGCACGTTATAAACGTATGCGTGGTTTTGATGTGTTGTATCCAATCGGTTATGATTCTATGGGAATATCTTCTGAAAAATATGCAACCAAAATTGGCAAGCACCCAAGTGAATCTGTGGCAGAACTTATCAAAATTTTCGAGAATGATATTTCTATTATGGGATTGTCATTTAACCCAGAATCAAAATTGGCAACATCTGATCCTGAATTTGTAAAATGGACCCAATGGATGTTTATTCAATTTTTCAAGGCTGGCCTTGCTTATAAATCTGAATTGCCAATGAATTGGTGTCCAAATTGTAAAACTAATTTAACCAATGAAGAATTAGAAGACGGTAAATGCGAACGCTGTCATGGCCCGGTTGAAAAGAAAATGAAACTGCAATGGAATTTGGCTATGACCAAATATGCAGACAGATTGATTGATGATTTGGCTTTGGTTGATTATCCAGAACAAGTTAAAACCCAACAGATAAATTGGATTGGTCGTTCCCATGGTGCCGAAGTTGATTTCAAGGTCAATAACGATATCATGACTGTTTATACTACCCGTGTTGATACTATATTCGGTGTAACTTTCTGTGTGTTGGCACCTGAACATAAATTGGTGCAAAAATGGTTAGATGATGGTTTAATCACAAACCCAGACGAAGTTAAAAAATATATTGCAGATGCACGTGCTAAATCTGAAATTGAAAGAACAGATGTTACGAAAGAAAAGACAGGTGTAGAATTAAAAGGTGTCAAGGCCATAAACCCATACACAAATAAAGAAACACCAGTGTTTATTTCTGATTATGTGTTGGCTGATTATGGTTTCGGTGCGATTATGGCGGTGCCTGCACATGATGGACGCGATTATGCTTTTGCAAAGAAATTCAATTTGCCAATTGTTCAGGTTTTGGCCGGTGGTGATATTTCGCAAGAGGCATGGGAAAATGATGGCGAACATATCAATTCTGAATTCTTGAATGGTATGGATAAAGAAACTGCTATTGCAACTGCTATTAAATACGGAACCGAACATGGCTTTGCACGTGGAACCACAAAATACAAATTAAAAGATTGGGGTTTTTCACGTCAGATGTATTGGGGTGAACCAATTCCATTGGTGTATTGTGAAAAATGTGGTTGGCAACCTGTACCGGAAGATGAACTGCCAGTGTTACAACCATATATGACAGATTATAAACCAACGGAAGACGGGGAAAGCCCCCTTGCCCGTGCCACAGATTGGGTAAATACAAAATGTCCATGTTGTGGTGGTCCAGCAAAACGTGAAACAGATACTATGCCACAATGGGCGGGTTCATCATGGTACTATTTACGTTATCTTGATTCCAAGAACGATAAAGAATTTTGTTCTCGTGAACAAATGGAAAAATGGATGCCTATTGACCATTATAATGGTGGTATGGAACATACAACACGTCATTTGCTCTATTCTCGTTTCTGGTACAAGGTTTTACATGATTTAGGTTTTGTTCCGGGTTTGGAACCATATAAAAAACGCACAAGTAACGGTTTAATTATGGCGGCCGATGGAACCAAAATGTCTAAATCCCGCGGAAATACAGTACCATCATCTGATGTTGTAAATCGTGCTGGTGCAGACGCGTGTCGTATGGCTATTTTGTATCTTGGTCCATGGGAACAGAGTGCGAATTGGTCTGAAAATACCCTGCGTGGTGTTCAGAGATTTTTATGGCGTGTAGAAAGTTTGTCTGACAATTTGACAGATGAAGATTTAACTGAAAACCAGGAATTTTTGGTAAATCGTATGGTTGCGGATATGACAGACCGTATTGAAAATATGAAATTCAATACATCTATTTCTGCAATGATGGAATTTATAAACGAATTCCCTGGTGGAAAAATGCCAAAGAAAGCATACGAAATCTTGATTCAATTATTGAATCCTTTCGCGCCACATTTGACAGAAGAAATGTGGGAAAAATTGGGGCACAAAGAAATGTTGGTGTTTACCCCATGGCCAAGTTTTGATGAAACAAAATTGGTTAAAAATGAAATGACTATTGTTGTTTCTGTAAATGGTAAACGTGCAAAAGATTTCGTTGTATCAACAAATATAAGCGAAGCTGATTTAATTGAAACCGCAAAACAAAACGCAATTAAACAATTGGAAGGCGCCACAATCATTAAAACAATTGTTGTACCAAATAAATTGGTGAATTTTGTGGTTAAAAAATAATCGCCCTGCTTTGTTTTATGGAAAAAGTATCTGTTCTGATTTAGGACAGATATTTTTTTACAAGAATAAACATTGACAAATAAATGGTTTGTGTTATGTTGTAGTGTGTAAAACAAAAGGATTTCACATGACAAATATAGAACCAGGTTCACCACAATGGGAAAGTATCTGTGTCAGATGTGGTTTGTGCTGTTTGGTTAAATATACAGATAAACTCGGGAATACTTTTTTAACAAATATTCGTTGTGATATGTTGAACCCTGAAAATGGTTTGTGTGGTTGCTATTCCACAGATGTAAAAAACCGTAAATCTGGTTGTGATAGTTGTGCGGCACATAATGGTTCTGTGTTGAATTGGGATACCCTGTATAATGATTATGTTGTTCCGGGATTTTGTGCGTATGTGCAAAAATTTGGTAATCATGAATTGGTTAAAAAATGTGCCAAGCGCCCAGATATAAATTTGAAAGATACAATAGCAGAAAGCGAAGTTGGCGGTGAAGGTATTGCGGGACATGTTATTCCAGGTTCTAATAAATACTTTAAATATAACCCGTCCGTCAATGCGCAAAGACACGAATTGATGAGAAATTTCTTCAATTGTAAATAATAAAAAAAACGCCAAACGGCGTTTTTTTTATTTATTGATATTTAATTTGTTTAATCTGCGAACGCGTTTTTCACAGTTATCAAATGGGCTTTCCAGAAATGCTTCTGCACATAAAAACGCTTGTTCTATATCAATATCATCTGCGGCCAAAGCCAAAACATTTATATCATCATGAAAACGGTCGTCACGCGCCTGGCTTGGTCTGTCACAACGGGAAGCACGCAAATGATTATATCTGTTGGCGGCAATTTGCATACCCGCGCCCGTGCCACAAATTAAAATTCCGCGGGATTCAGTATCTTCCAACATAGCGTCCGCCAATGTTTTTGCAACGTCTGGAAAATCTACAGGTGTGTTTATATCTTCTACACCCAAATTCACAACGTTATAACCAGCTGCCATTAACATTTCATATAAATATAATTTTACCCCAACCCCACGATGGTGCAATATAAACATGAGAAATTTCTTTATTTATCATCTTTTTTGCCTTTTTCTTTTGGTGCTTTTGATAATTTACATTCAAGACCAGTATTGCCGGTAATGTTCAAAGTTTTATAAAACAAAGTGCCTTTCATGGTCGCATTTGCAAAAACATTTGCACTATTTACATTTGCGTCCCCTTCTAAATTTCCATGTAAAAACAAAGTGTTTGTTGTTATATCACCGATAACATTTCCCCCACGACCGATAACAACAGTTGTTGCAGATACATTACCATGAACGGTGCCATGAATTTGAACTGTATGATTTGTTTTTATGTCCCCGTTTAACACACAGCCAGCCCCAACAATTGTTGGTGATTGCTTTTCGTCTGCGTTTGTAAATGCCAGCATGGTTCCCTTCCTTTTTTTTAATTTTCTTTTACGAATTTAATTGGGTTAAATGGTGTTCCCTTGTGTCTGATTTCATAGTGAAGATGTGGTCCTGTTGAACGACCAGAAGAACCGCCCAAACCAACAACAGTGCCAGGTCTGACCCAATCCCCACGTGAAACCATAATCTTTGATAAATGTGCATATAATGTTGTGAATCCCAATCCATGGTCGATTTCAACCGTTGTCCCATAACCAGATCTTTCGCCCGCAGAAACAACACGACCCGGTGCAACAGCATATAATTCTGTCCCTACCTTACCCGCAAAATCTATACCTTTGTGGTGTTTGTTTTTTCTTGTAAATGGGTCTTGACGCATGCCGTAATTAGATGTGATGATTGTTTTTTCAACAGGTGCACCAAAAGGTAAAATTTCAGTCAATCTTTTTATACCGTGCCATTGTTCAATATCTTTTGCTAACTTTTGATATTTTGCGTCGGCTTTTTTGCTGATTTGTATAGGGATAAATTCAGAACCAATATATTGGGAAGAATATTTGTTTGCTTTTTCTATCAATCCCTGTTCTGTCAGACCAAGTTTAGAAATACTGGAATTTATGCGTTTCATTTGTTTGCGCAATTCAGTGATATTATCAGTTGCCAATTTTGCCACAGAATCAGTAATTTGTTGGTCGGCATCAGAAATTTCTTTCATTTCTTCCATAATTTGATTGTTTTTCTGTTTCAATGTATTGTTTTCATTGCGAACCAATTCAAATTCCACAGAAATTTCAGACATTTTATCAAATTCAGGTGTGTAATTTTCATCTTCCATCATTTCTGCAATTCGGGTTTGCAAGAAATCAAGTTCACCCAAAATTTTTGATTTAGCATTTAATAAATTTTCTTTTTCTTTGTCTGATAATTTAGATTTGTCGGCCTTTAATATTTTGTCGTCTGTGATATTCAGATTTTTGGTCAATTCATTATATTTTTGTAAATAAACCTTTAAATCGGCCATTTGACGGCTGTGTTGGGTGCGAACCTGTTCCAGTTGGGCGGTTCTTTTTTGTAATAAAGGTCTGTGATATGTATAAATGTATGTTGCCCATGCGGCCCAAATTGTCATGGTGAAAACCATGCAGAATTTTGTAAAACGGACAAAACTGCTCTGTTGATAGGTGTGAACTTCGCCATCATTGGTGTCCATCAAAGTGCAATCGCGTGGTGGAAATAATCTGGCAATCAGGCGCCAAATAGCGCGAAAAGGTGCTGTTATCAGCTCCCACAGAGATGAAAAATAACGTGCGATAAAACTTATCATAATGCCCCTAGTGTAGACAATAAAGAGTCAATAGTCAAGCCATCACGCAAAATAGCGTCATTATTCATAGATGTTCCAGAAAAAAGAGTTAGACCAGTTTTTACGCCCTGTTTTGCACGAACTAAAACACGTTCTGCGGAATTTTTTGCGCCAAATAATGGGAAAATTTGTATGTTTCCAAAATGTTTTTCGTTCAATACGGATATGATTTTATCAAGAACCAATGTGTCTGCAATTATACAGAAATATCCACCTGGCTTTACACGAGATGTGCTTTTTTTAACCCAATTTGTAATGTCTGCATTATGATGTGCATTGTGTTTTGCAGGTGTGCCGTTAAAATAAGGCGGGTTTGTAACCACGCAATCAAATATTTTATCTGTTGAAAAATCGTTTATATCTGAATTTATTAAATCTATATTGACATTATTCAATGCCATATTTTTACGGCAATCGTTTAACATTTCATTGGAAATATCCAGTCCAGATATTTCTGAATTTGGGTTATGTGCGTGTATGCACAATGCCACCCCACCCGTTCCGATTCCAATGTCCAGCACGGTTTTTATGCCATTTGGAACAAATGCGGCCAACCACACAGCGTCGCTGGTTGGATTATAAATTCCACGGTGCATAACAACTTTTCCGTTTAATAATGTAAAATTTTCTTGTTTTTCTGACATACCTATATAATAATTCAACAAAACGAAAAGGCAAGTTTATGTTTAATGAATTTTCTGTATTATCAACTGCAATCAGTTCTTTTAATAATTCTGCATTGGTTGCGCCATTTTTCTTTTTAGCAGGAATTTTATCTCTGCCTTTGTTATTTATGGTTTATTTATATGGTCGTGATTTTGTGTCCAGAATTGGTTGGCGTGAACAAAATCTTGAATCTCAAATTGGGTTTTCTGTGTCTGGAATTTTATTGTTATGGATACTTTTATTTGGTGGAAACTATATGGTAATACGTGACGGTATATCATTGTTGCCTGTGGTTTTGAGTGTTGTTTTATTCTTTTTAACAATATTGTTTGTCCAGACCGGAAAACAATTAAATTACATAGACAAAATCAGAAATTATAAATACAGATGGTTGGTATTGGTGGCGGTATTATTTTGTGCTGGATTTTCAGCAATGCCAAATTGGTATAATATATTGTTAAATGTTGCGTCTGTTTTTTGTGGAATTGTTTTGGGCAGTCGTTTAAGAAAAAATATATCTGTTATCCCATATTCTGTGATTGTTTCTTTTATTTTGTTGATAGCGATTTTGATGCAACCTGAATTTTTCAGATTTGGTCAATTGGGTAATTTAACAACGATTCATGTTTTGATGATGATTATAACTGGATTTTTTGCAACAACTTGTTTGGTTGCAAAATATACAAATGCCCGCCAAAAAATTCATGACAGTGCGTATGTTAAATTAAAATGGTTGTTCAGAATTATGTCATTGTTGGCATTGGTTTTATTTTTTATGACAGAATCTGTACCGGTGTTTATTGGGTTGATGATTGTAACAGCGATGTCTGAAATGTTGTACATTTATCACAGCAAAGGTATAAAAAAAGATTTGTATAAACAATCATTTATGTTGTTTTTAGTGTGCTTTGGAATCATATTGGTTTGCCCTGTAATTTCTGCAATTGGAATCGTTTATTTAACATTTTTACAAAATATCGCGAAAGCCAAAGATTTCACGGGTTTGTTATAATTTGTTATATTTATTGAATAACAATTTTCTGCTTTTTAATATAGAATTCCATTAGAAAATTAACAATTAAAACAAAATGGAATAAAAAATGGCAACTATTATTGACCCAAGTGCAGTTATTCAACCAGGTGCAGTCATTGGAAATGATTGCAAAATTGGACCTTTTTGTATTATCGGACCAAACGTTGTTTTGGGCGACCGTGTAGAATTGGTTTCTAATGTGGTTATCGGTGGAAAAACATCTATCGGTGATGATTCTATTGTTTACCCTTTCGCTGTGTTGGGCGTAATGAGCCAAGATTTGAAATGGCAAGATGAAGCGGCTATGACCGGTTTGCGTATTGGTAAAAGATGCCGTATTCGTGAATATGTAACAATTCATTCTGGAACACCTGCTTCTGATGGAACGGAAATTGGCGATGATTGTCAAATTATGGTAAATGCGCATGTTGGACACGATTGTAAAATTGGTAACAGTGTTGTTATGTCCAATTTGGTTCAGGTTGCTGGCCACGTAGAGGTTGAAGATTTTGCTATCTTGTCTGGTGGTGTAATGGTATTACAATTTGCCCGTATTGGTCGCAATGCTTTTATCGGTGGAATGAGTGGTGTTGGTAATGATGTTTTGCCATATGCTATTTATGATGGCACACGCGCGGTATATCGTACAATCAACCGTGTTGGTTTAATGCGTCATGGTTTCACAAATGAAGATTTACATGCAATTCATTCTGTGTATTCCACAGTATTCAGCAGTGACGAAGGAACTGTTTCTGACAGATTGAACAAGATTCGCAAGGAAGTAAAAAACAATAAATACGCAATGGATGCGATAGATTTTATTGAAAATCGTTCTAAACGTGGAATTGGAACTGCTAAAAATGATGTCCACTAAGAAAATATTTATCATTGCCGGTGAAGTATCAGGTGATGTCTTGGGTGCAAAAATTATGCACGAAATGAAAGATGTCACATTTGTTGGCATTGGTGGTAAAAATATGACCGAATGTGGATTAAAATCTATATTTCCTATGGGTGATTTATCTGTTATGGGAATCACGGAAGTTATAGCACATGCAAAAACATTAAAGCAGAGAATCAAGCAAACAATAGATACGATTATATCTGAAAAACCTGATATTGTTTTAACGATAGATTCACCAGGATTTGCAAAAGCGGTTGTTTTTGGGGTGAAAAATAAAAATATTCTGAAAAAAACTAAATTTTATCATGTGGTTGCGCCTCAGGTTTGGGCATGGGGCGAAAAGCGTGCAAAAAAATATGCAAAAATATTTGATAAATTGTATTCGTTTTTTGATTTTGAAATACCCTATTTTACCAAATATGGATTAAAGACAGTTGCGGTTGGGCATCCAATCGCAGATGGGCTTGATAAATACAAGGCAGATAAAAATAATACCGATAAAATTATAACTTTGGTTCCAGGCAGTCGCATGAACGAAGTTAAAAAATTATTGCCTGTATTCCAAAGAACTGTGGATATGTTGGTCAGATGTGGATATAAAGATTACAAATTCGTAATACCAACGGTTGAAACCACAGAACAATTTGTCAAAGAACATATAAAAAATTGGAAAATAAAACCTGAAATTGTTCCATCAAATCAAAGGTATAATGTGTATGCAAATACTTATATTGCTATCGTGGCCAGTGGAACTGTTTCTGCGGAATTAGCAATCATGCATATTCCAACAATTGTTGTTTATAAAATGAATTTTCTGACCGTTATGTTGGCGCATTTGTTGTTAAAGGTTAAATGGGCGTCATTGGTAAATATATTGATGAATAAAACAATTTATCCAGAATTATTGGGTAAAAAGGTAACGGCTGAAAATATAATGGAAAAATTACAGAATTTGACATTGCCTGCTGAAAGAAAAAAGATGATTCAAGAATTAAAACAAGCGGATTCTGTATGGAAAATTCATGGTGAAAATCCTGCTTCTATAATTGCAAAAGATATTCTTCATAAATAAAAATTTTAATCAGATGTTGCTTTGTGGTTTGGAACAGATGTTTCAACGACTGGTATTTCTTTGTTACCACTGTCCGCGCATACTAACTTGTTTGCATTTGTGCTGGATGCTGTATTAAATACACGTGGACATAATCTACCACTTGAAGACATAACGTTGTTTTGGCACCATGAAACTTGTCCGGTATGACTTACTGTTTGTGCCAAAGAGATATTTGTGCATATTGGATTGCTGGTGCTATAGGCTTCAGAATAAGGAATTGGTAACAAAGGTAAACATGTTTGTGTTGTGCCATTTTTACTGCGTAATCCACCGTTTTCCCAACATGAACATGCACCCCAAGAATTTGTATCAACCTTTGAAGCATAATCTGCAGGACAAATGTTTTCTGAATTTCTGAGTTTATATAATGTACTTATAGTATTATCTTGATCAACTTCTTTAATCAAGAATAAACCACCTTCTGTTGTTGTATCCATTTTGCAAGGCGAATCTTTTTGGTATCCATAGTTGGTTACATATTGGGTTTCAACAAAATAACCATTCAAAGCAGTACATTGTGTTGATAGATTATCCAGAATTTTATAATAAATTTCTGTTGCTACACCACGGGTTCTGATTTGACGGTCAGCGATATCGCCTATATCATAAGAATTATCGGAATACTTATAGTAAGATTCTTCTTTTGTTGTTGTATATCTATCAAATCCACCAAATACGCGTTCAAGAATTTTTTCATTATTGCATCCTTCGGTTTTTGCCAGTTCTTGCGCACATGGGGAAACAATTTTATTTTTTCTGGAATCTGTATCATCTGTAATACGTGTATAAGATGAATTATCTTCAGTTGTATAATCATATAATGTAAACCAATCTATTGCGTTACCTTTGTTGAATAAACCACTGTGCAGATAATAGAAATTTTCGTATCCTGTTCCGCCAAATTTATCAAAACATTGTTGAACGACAGAACGACATGCGGTTACAGAATCTGTGAAATCTTTGTTTTCAAGGTATTTTTTTACAATACCATTTGTGCTTTCACTATCAGCGAACATGTTGTCACATGAATCAATGTAATCTTCGCACATTTTCTTGGTTAAATCTATAACACCTGGTTTCAGATTTAAACTTGCTTCATCTGTTAAAGCAGCCATAGCACTTGCAATAGCGGTTTGTTGATTTTCATAACAGGCACTGACCAGATTTATACAACTTTTTTGTATTTCTTCAACCTTGGATTTTTGAGAATAATAAATGTCCAACAATGCGCGGTCCAGATATTGAGACCAAACTTCGTCTGCCTTGTCAGAACAGTTATTTAATGCGTCCTGGGCGAATTTTTTTGTTTTGTTTTCAAAAAATTGAACAAATGTTCTGTTGTTAGATAATTTTGATAAATTTTGATCTTTGATATTTTCTGTGTTTTTGAAAGTCAATATTTCAGCCAATTTATAAAAATTAGCCACCCCAATCAAAGGTTTTCCAGTTGCTACATCTATGTATTGTCCATAATCCAAACATTTATGATATTTTGCACCACAAACCTGTTCGCTTTGGATTGCCTGTTCAACATTGACCAGGCATGTTGCAACATCATCTGTGTTGTGTTTCTGGTGATTTTCAACACGTGCCAGGTCAAGCATTGCACTGCTCTGTTTTGTAGATGCTTTTAATGTTTTTTGCTGTTTTACCAATGCAGATTCGACCGTATTGCAATCTTGTTCAATGGCCATTAAATAAGCGTTTACAGCACGTTGCAGAGATGCAGAATTACAATCTTCACTGACGGCAGTTCTGCAATTTGGATATACTGCCTTATACAAAGTAGAACCGTTGTATGATGCAATAATTTGACCCGAATCTTCCATTCCAAAAGCGTTGGTCATATCTGTGGTCATAGAAACACTGTTCAAATTTTGATATTTTCCACCAACAGATGTTTTTTCACCCTTGATAGCATTCATAATCGCACTGAGCAATTGTTTAGATGCAGATTTGTCTTCGGTCAAAGCATCTTCGCCTTCGGATGCGGTTTTCATTGCTGTCGCTTGTTCCCGTGTCATACCGACAGTTTCAAGGTTTTCTGAAAATTCGGTTAAACGTTGTCCAACCTGTTGATATGTATCGGATATAGTTTGGAAATCAAATACACGATCATTACAAGAACATCTTCTGAATGTGTCGTTTTTCATCTGGCAAAATTGGTCCATGCATGTGAAATATGCCTGTTTGCATTGTTCGTATGCAGCCCCAGTTTTTGTTTCTGTTTTTTGTGTGGTTTGTGTGGTCGCGGCCGCCCTAGAAACAACACGAGTGGTTTTATCTGTTTTTGTGTTTGCAGATACAGATGTTCTGGTCGCTTTTGGAACCAATACCGTAACAGGTTTTGATGCACGTGCCGACACAGTTGTATTCACAGCATTACGAGATGTTTTTGTTCTGGTTTTGGTCGGGGTTATAGAAACTGTATTTGTTTTATTGCGAGATGGCGCATTTGTGGTACGTACAGCAGATTCCGCACCAGTGATGCAGAGCAAAGAACTAACAATAAAAAATAGAATTTTCTTCATCTCTTTTTAATAATAGCAAAAATATAAAATATAGGGCAAGTAAAAATACGCAATAAAATATTAAAAATTTAATAAAAAATATATTTTTCTTGTTGCAAAAAAATTTAATATGCGTTATTATTTGTCGTGCTTTAACGGGCATATGGCGGAATTGGTAGACGCGCTAGTTTCAGGTACTAGTGGTAGCGATACCTTGGAAGTTCGAGTCTTCTTGTGCCCACCATATGTTAAAGAGTTTATGGGGTTGTAGCTCAGTTGGTAGAGCGCTGCGTTCGCAATGCAGAGGTCGTGAGTTCGAATCTCATCAGCTCCACCAAACATAATTAAAGCGTAAGTCCTTTGGGGATATGGCGGAATGGTAGACGCTGAGGACTTAAAATCCTTTGATCATTGCGATCGTGTGGGTTCAAGTCCCACTATCCCCACCAAAAAAATAACCCGCACAAACGTGCGGGATTTTTTTATAAATTTGGTTTTGACATTTTTATCTTATTTAGATAATATACCACCTGTTCTGATTGGATGTGTGGCTCAGTTGGTTAGAGCACTACGTTCACATCGTAGGGGTCGGCGGTTCGAGTCCGCCCACATCCACCAAAATTTCTCACTTTTTTATTTGCGGGCGAGAACCGCAGGTTCGGAGACGATAGTTGATACAAACAAACGTTAGTGCGGTTTGTATCTTACGTGTCGAAAGGGACCCAACAACGTTGGGAATTTACAGTCCGCCCACATCCACCAAAATTTCTCACTTTTTTATTTGCGGGCGAGAACCGCAGGTTTTTGGTGAATGTGGTGCGTATAATTTTATCGTTGGCGAATTGTTTTGATTTGTGCCAACAAATTATCCAAACCAGACATTTCAGTCAAAGCGTTTTGAAGTGCCTTTTTCTTTAATAACGCAGTGCGAATTAAATCAATTTCTTCAATTTGTTTGTCTGCATTTTCTTCTGATGTGACCCCTTGGATATTTTCATTGACTGTTTTATTTATCAATTTAATAAGGGCTTCAACTTGTTTTTGTGCAGTTATAACATCAGACAAATTTGTAATTGGTTTTTCTTCAATCACAGCAGGTTTTTCGCCCTCTTCTTCTTTTGCTTCAATGCCGGCTTTTACCTGTTTTATTTCTGCGTTTGTTGGACCTTTGATTTTTTCAATATTTTCTGGTTTAACTGGTTGTTTAACAGGTTCTTTACCAGGACGAGTTTCCGCAGGTTTTTCAGATTTGATTTGTGCTGTTTTTGGTTGATTGAATTCTGCCCATAAATCATCAACATCCAGATAATTTTCATTTGATGCTATATCAGATGCAATAATATCTCTTCCTTTTGCATCTGTGCTACCGGCTGCATAGTTGCATACCCTTTCGTAATCGTTGCCTTTTTTAGTTTTTGTGTGTTCAAGGAAAAATGCAGTGCAAACATAAATGTGTTTTTGTGGCAAATATGTCCAAACAATGCGTTTATTGTCTTTGTTTAATGTGTCTGTGACACTTTGTACAATACAACATTCGTCTTTTCTTTTGATGTATGCTAAAGGTCTTCTGGCTTCTGTTGTCATATCTATAATTTGAATATGGCCAGAACCGTATGTTTCGTTCAAATCAGCGTTCAAAGAGCGAATATTATCAATAACCGCTTTTTTCAACATTTCGTGTTTGCCACATGATTTACAGATAGCTTTCCACAACCTTTTTGGAATATATTTCTTGATTGTAATAGGAACAATAGAAATTTCTTTTCTTGATACCAATTGTTTTCTTTTTTGTGGTTCTGGTTCAGGTTGTTCTTCTGCCTTTCTTTGTTGGATAGAAGGTGTTTTATATGACATTTTAGCCAATGTTTCTTGCAATTTTTTAATCAAACTGCCTATGTTAGATCTGGAAATACATTTAACTTTTGCGTTTGTCACAGGGTATGTATAATATTTAACCTGAAATGTCTTGAATATTTTGCGGATTTCCTGTTCAAGTTTTGTTTCAGGTAAATTAAAACGCATAATGAATTCATTTCTGAGACATATTTTCATGATGTCATCTATAGATAAAACATCAGCATTTTTTATATTCTTTGTTTCTACAGGTTGAACAGGAACCGGTTGAACAGTTTTTTGTTCAGTTTCTGCAACCTTTGCTGTGGCCTGTTTTTCTTTTGATTTTGCAACAGATTCAACCAATGCAATAACAGATTCAATTGGTGCTTTTTCAACCACTGGTTCTGAAATTGTTTTTTTCTTTTTTTCTTTTTTAACAGGTTTCGCAACAACTGGTTTTTGTTCTTTTACTGGTTTTGGTTTTTCTGATTCTACATGATAATCCATGGCATCAAAATCCAATGTTAAATTACGTCTGGCAAAAGGTGCTTCTAAATATTCTTCATAAGTTATATTAAAAGGTTTGATAATGAGTGCTTCTTTTGCAGATTCATTTGATTGTTGCAATACAAGTGTTGCAAATTCAATTCCGCCGGCAAATTTTACATTTGTCAAATTAGTGTTTGTTGCTGATTTTTCATCAATAATAACTTTGTCTAAAATAACCAATGGGTTTTCAGCGTTAAATTCAGCATAAGGTAAATCGTAAATATCTACCTTTAATTTTTTGTTGCCGATTTTTGCACTATACAGGTTTTTTGCCATGTTTTTTTGTCCTTTTTAATGTTTGTAAGTAAAATATAATACAAAAAATATATTTTGTCAATAAAAAATAAGAAATATACACTACCATTTTTATAGGTGGTGAAATAATGGATTTTTATCTCAGTCCTTTTGCTTTACAGCATGAACTGGCTGCGGATTTCCAATCAGCGTATGTGGCAGATGGGTTTCTTAAATCACGCCATGGTTGCCAAGAATTACAATTCTTTTTGTCTTTGCCGGTGCATTTTACATATCTGCGCAAAGAACAAGTTTCGTTTGATGTTTTGCCAGTATCGGTTGTGCATTTAACAATTATATTTTGATTTTTTGCATCAAATTTCCCGATTTCTTTGGTGGATAGAACCTGATACGCGAACGCATTGCCGCACATAATAATGATTCCGAATAATGTAATAAATACTTTTTTCATATCAAATCACCCTTTCCTATATTTATCATTATAGCCAAAATAATAAAAAAATACAATATACTTTTATTCGGTTGGTTGTTCGGTTGAAGCTGAGGATTCTGCAGAGGATTCTTTTTTATATTTATTATTTGGGTCGCTGGATTCAAGTTCTTTTTGTGTGCGTTCCCATGTTTCTATATCGCCAACAGATTCTGTGAATTGTTTATTTGTTGACCATGGAATATCGTTCATAAACAGATAAAACATTTCTCCCTTTGGATCATTAACATTTGTTTCGTCCAAACGAATTATTGGGTGAACAACATAAATATCAACGTTGCATTCTGAACCATGTTCAGATTGATATTCATTAAGCGAAAACGCAAATTTTTCAGCAAAATCCATTGCTTGCAAATAAGCGGCATCATCATCAGCTGGGTCTGTAGAATTTCCAACCCACATCAACCACATACCATAATTTACAACATTTTCTTGACCTTCTAAATCGTCGGCAGACAACAGACAAAATGGTTTGAATTCAATGCCATTAGAAAATTCTTTTGATGTTGTAGAGGTTCTATCATACATGTCGCCCAAAAACGTTACCACGCCATAAAAAGTACCAAATGCTGCGGTTGTTTTTGCTAATCTTGCACCATGTTTTAATGTTGATTGGAATAATCTTTCACGCAATTTTGATGAAAAACCGCTCATACCAGCACGGACAGCGGAATCGGCTTTGCTTAATGTTTTTGCACCACCCATAGTAGATTTAACTGTTTTTCTGTATGCGTTTAATTTTTTTAATGAACGTGAAAAAACGTTTCCTGTTTGTGGTCGTTGAAACGCGCGCAAATTACGACGGTATTTCATAACATCGGTCAATGCTTCTGAAGATTCTTTGTATAATTTAACATTGTCGCTGTTTTTCACCATATTTTCCGCTTGTTTTTCAAGTGGTTTTATGGTTTTTTCTAATTCTTTTTGGGTGTCTTTCAATTTATCAGCATTTTTCAACATATTTTCTGTTATTTCTGGGTCGATTTCTTTCGCTGCCTTTATAATTTTTTCTAATTCTTGTTTGTTTTTTGCTACATCTGTGCCGTTTTCTATCTTTTTAAGCGCTCTTTCATATTTTTTTGCGTTTTTGATATTTTTTTCAAGTTTAGAAATTTTTTCTGTATTTCTAGAAATTTTACGTGTGACGTCTATGTATCTTTTTACATCATCCAATTTAGTTAAACTTTTGATAGATTTTATAAGTTTTTTTGCACTGCGTGTTGCACGTGCACCCTTTAAGACACCTGTTGCGACAGAACCACCACCCACAGTTGCCACGGTTATAATAATATCTGCCGCTATTTCAGCATACATAACCCATTCAAGATTTATATCACCTGCGACATAATAATCATTGGTATCTTTTTCAATATCAACAACTTCGTGTGTGACTTTATTTATAGTATCCGAATCATTTGCCCACGCACTGCGACTGGTACAGTGATAACCATGTGGATATATATTGTCAATATTGTCGTTTATGTATTTTATAGAAACGGTATTATTTGCACCATTTCCAACAAATTCAGACAAAGAATCATGTTGAACGACCAAAATACCATACCATGCAGGCTCTGTATAAATATATTTAGAACCATCTTCAATGTTTTCTAAATTTGGGCTGACTTCTCCGTTTGGTAAACTGCGTTTGCGAGACAAAGTAATGTGTTGTTTCAATACTTTTGGCTGGGTTGAATAGTTTATAGTGATTTGACGGTCGCTGTCTGGAAAATTATAAACAATCGGGTCAAAAATAATAGTGGTTGTTTCTTGAATAGATTGTAATTCTGGACAATTTAAAATGCGTTCCAAAACTTCGGGGTCTTGCATGGTGGTTTGTGCCCAAAATTTTACTTTTTCTTCTTCGGTTTCAGAATTTATTTCGTTTGAATGTTTTTGCAAAGCATTGGAAAAAATTTCATTTGCACAATTTGTTGAATGGGTGCTTCTGTATTCTGCTAATAATTCTTCTGAGGTTTTTAAATCAGGGTTTGTGCCGATTTCATCAATTGTCTGTGCGGATGCGCCATACACAAAAAAACAAGCAAGAAAAAATATGATTTTGCGCAACAATTTTCTCTCTTCCATTTATGAAATTATAAATCGTAAGGACCGTCTAAAATCATAACACGTTCAATATTTGCGATATTAGTTGGCCATAATGCAAAACCAATAGCAGCAACACCCGCAACACCCGCAACAATCCAACCTGCTACTGGGATAGTGGCACTTCCTGCGGCAATTAGGCCAAGGCTTGATGCTATGGCTGTACCTGCCCCTACGCCAGCCGCTATACCTGTCGAAGTCGCTGTTGCATCACGCCACCCTGCACTTTGTGATGAGGTGTTTTGTGTTTGTTTTTGCACATTTAACGCAACCAAATATACAGATAATTGCTGGTTGGAACAACTGCCACCCTTTAATTTATTTGCAAATTGTCTGGTGCGTTCAATAGCGGTTTTAAGATTAGTATATGAAACAACCCTTTCTTCTGTTGAATAAGTCACATCTTCAATTATCAAACCAGGGAATGCACGATTATCATCTCCAACAGCAAAATCAATGAAAAATTCATTTGCTGAACCGCCATATTCAGTAAATATTGCCTGGCCTGCCTGATTTACAGCAGCGTCATCATCAAGATTATCCCATATTGCGTGGTCAGAACATTCGTCAGAGAAAAATCTGTACGGGTTGGTTTTGGAAGTGCTTTTTGGCAGAGAATCTTTCTCTAATATTTCGTTTGTGTGTAAATTTCTTTTGTTTATAACCAATATACCCGTTTGAATACCGAAATTATCGAATAGTTTATCAACACTGAAATTAAAAGCATAATCTTTGTTATTATGTTTGAAATTTATTTGACCACGTTCTGCGGATGTTTTTGCGATGGCCATAAGTTCTGTGCCACACAAACTTTCAAATCTGTTAGTTAACAAATCGTAAATTTTAGATTTATTTACTTCAACATTTGATTCGTCTAAATCTGTATTACCAAAAATTTGGGATATACCGTTATTCCAATTTACTTCATCTGCGGTGATTTTTTTCAAGCATTTTTCCAATGCACTATCCGCCGCATTAGCGTTCATAACAAACAAAATAGAAAAGATTAAACATAATAATTTTTTCATATTGTGAATACCGTTCTGCCGTTTTCTATGCTGGTTGTTGTAGGATCGTCTTGTTTTCTTTTGGCTGCTTCAATTGCTTCCTGGCGTGCTTTATATCCCTTGCATTCAGGAGCATTTGTGTTTGATGAACACCATTCTTCTTCCGTTTGAAATTTTGGTATTACATACGCGTGTTTCCCAGCAAATGGTTCATAGCCCTGTCTTGCATTTTCCATACGTTCTGTAAAAGACAAATCTGAATATGTTTCTGGGAAAGCAGTTGCGGACAGTTGTTCGCTGCCCGCACCATTTTGACGTTGTAATTCTTGTAATTCCTGCGTTCGTTCATTTATCTCTTGTTGCCATTGTGGGGTTTTAACCTCATACGGATTTTTTATTGGAATAACATTGTTGTTATTGTTTAGATTCTGGTTTGGTGCGGTTGCCGTTGGGAAAGCCACCTGGCGATTCGGAACATTATTTCCAAATTGTGAAACATAAGATTCATACACACCATCTATGTATCCAGAACATGCGGAAACATAATTTGCACCCGGCAGATTAGATAATTGAACCATTATAGCAGGACGTATATCCGCCAAAGATGTTTCTTTGCAGTTATCGCGCGCCATACATTGAACAGAAACCAAAGATTGAACCACCTTGAAACAATCTTCTGCGGTTAAATCTGCACCCTGAACATAAACAGGTTGTGGCAGACGTTGATTATAAGGGGAACTTGGCGTCCAAAATGGGTTTGTAGAATAATTTTGAACATTTTGTATTTGACCATAATTAGAAAAAATAGATGATGCGGCATTACCAGAAAATGCGTAAAATCCGCCCAATACAAAAGATAACAAAAATCTTAAATATCTCGCTTTCATCTTTCCTTTCTTACCAATTATAACAAAAATTGAATTATAATTAAAGACAAAAATCCACCAATTAAAAAGAAAGGTGCAAAAGGAACATATTTTTCTTTTTTAGAAAATCCCCAAATGTACGATAAAACACATGATATAGCCATTGCGATTGCTAACCCTATTGTGCCCAGCCATATTCCGCCTGCACCTAACAATTTTATGTCGCCCATACCGATTGGTGGGTATTTTTCGTCTTTTTTTATTCTTTCAAAAACAAAACCGACAACCAACCCCAAACAGTATCCAGTTGCACCGCCTATGATTGCGTCGGCAGATGTTATTGGCCATGTGAAAAATGTTGTGACCAATAAACCTGCAAATAAAAATGGGAATAAATAGACATCTGGGATAATTCTGCGTTTGAAATCTGTTTCGGCCATACGATATGCACAAAATATTGCCCCGATAAGAAGTAAAGAAAAAAATATATAAGAAATCATGTTTTCCCTCTTGCGTTTCGATTCGTTTTTATGATACAATTATACCAGATATAAAAACAAGGACTTTTTATCATGAGTAAAGGCTGGAACGAAAATATGTTGAAAAAACTTAAATCTTTGGTTGGCAAAGGTTTATCAACTTCTGAAATGGGCAAAAAATTAGGTATGTCTAAAAATGCTGTTGTTGGCAAATTGAACCGTTTGGGTTGGAATGCCAAGGCAACAGAAAAAACAGACAAGAAAGCCCCTGCTAAAAAAACTGTGGCTAAAAAAGAAGTTGCAAAGAAAGTTGTCAAAAAAGCAGAAACCAAGGTTGTAAAAAAGACAACTGTAAAACCTGTTAAAAAGGCAGAAACAACCAAGAAAGTTGCAAAAAAAACAACTGTCACACCAAAAACAGCAAATAAAAAAGCAACACCTGTTAAAAAGGCAGCTGCAAAGAAAGTTGAAAAAATTGCACCAAAGAAAGAAGTTAAAAAAGCAGTTAAACCAGCAGTTAAAACAAAATCTGTAAAAGAACCAGTTGAAGAAAAACCAGTAATTAAAACTGCGTCTAAAAAGACAAAAAAAGATTTGGCTTTGCATGAATTGTTGATTCAACACGCTTTACAGATGGCTAATCTTAAAACTAACCAGTGTCGTTGGCCAATTGGCGACCCTGATTCAGATAATTTCCATTTTTGTGGTGAACAGGTTTTCTCTGGTAAACCTTATTGTTATGAACACTGTCGTCAGGCATATCAATTCACACCACCAAAGAAAAAATAAAAAACGGGAGATGCCAAATGATTGGAGAGAGAACAGATATTTCTTCTGAAACAAATTATGGCGATTTAGTTATGCGTCCATATTTAATAGAAAACAATCATATAAATGCTTTCTATGATGAAAATGATGTTTTGGTATTTGTCGTTGATAATACCATTACGGAAAAGAAACCAAATGTCTTGTTGGTTATAAATCCAGATGGCGATAAAAAATGGGATGAAATTTTATCTGGTCAATATAATGTTGATTTGGAAACTATTCGTCCAAAGCAAGATAATAAATATCAAAAATTAGATATTGAATATTCTGG
Source organism: uncultured Pseudomonadota bacterium (assembly GCA_902795435.1). Classification (GTDB taxonomy): domain Bacteria; phylum Pseudomonadota; class Alphaproteobacteria; order Rs-D84; family Rs-D84; genus Enterousia. The sequence continues at coordinate 62,729 of CADBLE010000005.1, read as the reverse complement.
ATTAAATGTTTATGAAAATTTAATCAATGCTTATGTTGCGGGTGATGATATTTCTGAACATGTGGTTCAATTAAATATTTTGCGTGATTCTGCGGCCCGACACAGTGCTATGACCAGATTAAATGTTGCAAATGAAATTATAACAAAAACAAATGCTACAATCGTTCGCACAAAAGAAACAGTTATCAGATTACAGGAAAGATTGAAATCTTTGCGTGCAAAGTTATCACAACAGAAAAAAGAAATTGGCAAAGTGCCAACAAAACAATCTGCGTCCAAGATTTTGCGTATTGAATCTCAGATAGATGCGACAAATGAAAAAATTAAACGTGCTAAAAAGCGTTTGGAATCTGCACAAAAAAGATTGGAAATCGCAACCGTTGATGCAGAATTAGCAAGTGATTTGTTAAATCAACCAGAAACACAAATTGTTCATCAAACCCCTGCTCCAAAAAGCAAGGCTGTTTCTGTTGCACCTAAATATGAAGTTGCATCAGAACCAGAAGATTTTGATGATGACGAAGAATATGATGAAGAAATTGATGAAGTTGAAGAAGAAAAATCAGAAATAAAACCTTTGTTTGACAAAGACCCTGAAATTATGAACGAAGAAATCGCGTTCAAACCAATTAATTTTGATACACCAGTATTTACTTCGGAATATTCAAATGAAATTCAAGATACACCGGTTAAATCGGAACAAAGTGTTTCAGAATTTCAAGAAATTCCTGTTCCTGAACCATCTGTGGAAGAATACACAAACATGATGAATGTTGAAGAACCAGAAAAATCAGAAGATGTTGATTTCGTTCCACCGGTATTGGAAGAACAAGAATACACACCATTGGAAATTAAACCTGTTGAAAATGTTTTGCCAGATACCACAGAAGAAAAACCTGTGCTTGAAACATTTACACCAATAGAACCTGTGGCGGATATAACAGATGCACCGGTTGAAGAAGAACCTGTTGTGGCTGTGCAAGAACCAATTGTTGAAGAACCTGCACCGGTTGAAAATGTAATAAGACCTATGCCACCTGTGCCTCAGATAGATAATGCACCAAAAACAGAACCACAAAATTTACAGAATTATATGGATGTTGTAAAACAAGAACGTTCTAAACCTGCGTTCATATATTACATATTATTATTGGTTTTGATTGTTTTGTCTGTGTTCACATTGTGGGCATATCAAAAGAATATGCAAACAACAACACCTTCTTTGGTTGCACCAACTGTTGAACAGCAAGCAGAACCAGAAAAAACTGTTTCAAATGAACCAAAAGATGTTGTTGTTGATGCAGATGAAGTTTTTCTTGATGTGACAGAACCTGTGTCAGAAGAAAAAGAACCAATGCCAGAAGAACCAGTTGTTGAACAACAACCTGTCGTTGAAGAAACAACCGCAGAAGAACCTGTTGTTGAAGAACCAGCACCGGTTGAAGATGATGTTTTTGTAGAAGAAGAAACACCAGCGGAAGAACCAACAGAACCGGTTGTGTTGGATGCGGTTCCTGCTAATGTTATGACATCTGGAATGGTAAACGAAGAAGAAGTTGATGAAGAACCAATCGCGGAACCGGTTGTTGATAAACCTGTGTATGAAGTTTCTTCTAAACATGACGATATATTCGTTTCAGAATCACAGCCAGAAGAAACCGATGTTGTACCAGAATCAGAAGATGAATCTCTGCCGTCAGAAGAAGCAGAATCTGTACCTGTAAATCCTGATGATTTGTCTTATGATGAAGAAGAAGCGCAATATCAGGCCGAAATGGAATACGAAGAATAAAAAAAACCGCCAAATGGCGGTTTTTTTAATTTTGTTTTTTTATTATTTTTCAATCACAACCATTGCTGCAGAATAATCAGATTGGTCTGTGATGGATAACATAACATGTGCATTTGCACCGGCGATTTCTTTCAATACATTTTTTGCACCGCCAACAATAACCAATTCAGGACGGCCATTATCATCATGTTCAACAGATATATCTGAAAAAGAAATTTCTTCGCTGAAACCTGTGCCTAATGCTTTCAACGCCGCTTCGCGGGCAGCCCAGAAATTAGCAAGATGTTTTTCAGCATTTGCAGAATCGTTTTCGGCATATTCTAGTTCTGATTTTGTAAAGATACGTTGTTTCTTAAATGCAGACCAATCAAGAAATCTGTCGCTTTCTACCAGGTCTATACCAATTCCAACTATCATTGTTTTGCCCTTTCCTTTTGTTATACTTCAAGCGAATACTAGTAACATTTTACCGATTCGTGCAAGTAAAAAATATAAGTACCCAAAAACACTGTTTTTTCGTGTGTTTTTTGTGTGTCAAAAAAAGTTGATTTTTACACTTTTTATGATAAAATTCTTACGTTTTATAAGAGATGAATTTTCCAATTAAAAATAAAGGAGAATGCCATGTTTGACACAAAGAAATTAAAAACATTCTCTTGGGTAAATGTTGGTAACCCAGATCATGAAGATTTTGAACGTTTATTGACCGAATACAAAATAGACGAAGATACTATATCAGATATTTTGGACCCTGATGAACAACCACGTCTTGAATTAGAAGATGATTACAAGGTTATAATTGTTCGTTTCCCTATTGCAAACCGTGAAATGGATACAACATGGCACACCGAACCATTGTCTATTATTTATTCTAATAAACATGTTATAACTGTTTGTCGTAAAAGATGTGATTTGTTAGATAAAATCAAAGATGACGAAATGAATACACGCGAAACATTTATTTTGAATATAATTTATTATATTGCTGAATCTTATCTGCGTGCATTGAAAGAATTAAACAAGAAAGTTGTAAATTCTAAAAAAGCATTACAAGAAAATATTCGTAAACAAGAATTGATGCAGTTATTGGAAGTTGAAAATGCATATACTTTATATATGGCATCATTAAAAGGTAATATTGCAGTTATGGATAAATTGGATAAATTGCGTGGTTTTGTAAAAGACGAAGACAACCAAGAATTATCCGAAGATGCCCGTATTGAATTTAACCAGGCCATTGAAGTTGTGACCAGTTACAGCAAGATGTTAAAATCTATCAAAGAAACATTTGAAAGCGTCATTAACATAGATTCCAATACTTACATTAATCGTTTAACAATTTGGAACATTGTTTTGATGGTACCAAGTGTGGTTGTTGGCTATTACGGAATGAATATGGAATTACCATACGCGAACCATGCACACACCGCATTGGTAATATTTATCTGTATTATGGTTTTATTGACCGGATATGGTTTATACACAATCGCCCGTCGTCGTGTGTTTTAACTAAATATTGACAATAAATATTTTTTGTATTATATTTTTCTTATAGAAATAGAAGGGTTTATAATGTCAAAACAAAAAATGAATAATTTGTTGGTTGGTGGCAAGAAAATGGCTTTGATTGCCCTTATGTCTTTGGCTTTATCACCAAAAGCAAAAGCATATGATGAACGTGCATATATGACACCAAGCGAACAAACTGAATATCAAACAAATGGTGTTTTGCCATCTGATATTGAAGAAAAATCTTTTGGAAAATCGCTTGCTGAAGCTTTTTTGTTATATGGTTCAATTGTTGCAGGTTTAGGGATAGTCGCCTTTGCAAATAAGAAAGCAAAAGAACAAAAATAAAAAACTCGCCGTTTGGCGATTTTTTTATTTGATGGTTTTCATTATATAATTGAAATTTATATCTACATCATCACCTGGTAATTTTATATCAAAGAATTCAATACCATCAGGTTTTGTAGATAACCATTCAATTGCCGGCATGGTTATTGTTTTGAACGCGGCAATACGTTTCCGGACAGCGTTTTCATCCATATCGTCCGCACGATTTCCGCCCTCTTTTATTCTGTTCTTGATACGTGCAATCATTCTTTCTTCTGTGATGTTCAGAAAGATAACACGGATATTAAATATATCAGAATATTTTTCAACCAACCATTTGGCTTGACCAATTGTTCGTGGAAAACCGTCCATGATAATATCTTTGTCTGTTGTTATGTATTTTTCAATAATGGGAAATAATTCTTCGTCTTGTAATAATTCACCACGGGCAATTTTTTTACCTATTTCACTGTCGTTTGGCATTTGACGTAATATATCGCCCGCTTCTATATAATTATAATTATGTTGCTTTAATAACATTTTAGCGAAAGTGCCCTTGCCTGAACCCTGGCCACCAACAAAAACAAGCATTTCTGGTTTCATAAAATAACCTCTTTTTTTTATTATTGTGTATTTTATCACAAATAAAATAAAAAGTCCCACAAAAAAGTGGGACTTTTATAAGGTTAAAACAATCAAAAATTATTTTTTGCTGTTTTCAATTGCAGCACCCAAGATGTCGCCCAATACGGAACCAGAATCGGCTTCGTTAGCGAATTCTTTAACTGCTTGCTTTTCCAAAGTTACCTGTAAAGCACGGATAGACAATTTAACATTGTTACCATCTACAGAAACAACAGATGCTTCTACGGAATCACCAATGTTGAATTTAGATGTGTCTTGTTCCGCTTTTTCACGAGATAAATCTGTACGACGGATTGTTCCTTTTGCTTCGCCTGGCAAATCAAGAACCAATTCATCTGGTGTGATTTCAGAAACTGTACCGCAAACAACGGCGCCTTTTTTGATAGTTGTGCTGTTGTTTTCAGCAGATTCTGTCAATTGTTTGATACCCAAAGTGATACGTTCTTTTTCTGGATTGATGTCCAAAATTTTTGCTGTCACTTCTTGACCACGAACGAATTTTTTCAATTCTTCTTCGTCTAATTTGTTCCAAGACAAATCGGAAATGTGAATCATACCGTCAAGGTCTGGTGTCAAAGCAACGAATAAACCAAATTCTGTTGTGTTTTTGATTGGACCTGTGATAACGTCACCAACCTTGTGAGATTCTGCGAATTCTTTCCAAGGGTTAGTTTGTAATTGTTTGTATCCCAAAGAGATACGACGTTTTTCTTGGTCAATGTCCAAAACAACAACGTTGATTTCTTGGCCATTTTGCAAAACTTTGCTTGGGTGAATGTTTTTGTTGGTCCAAGACAATTCAGACATGTGAACCAAACCTTCAATATTATTACCCAAATCAATGAATGCACCGTAATCTGTCAAAGATGCAACTTTACCAGTTACTGTATCGCCAACATTGAATGCTTTGGAAGCTGTTTCCCATGGGTCTTCTTCCAATTGTTTTGCACCCAAAGAGATACGATGAGATTCTGGGTCAAATTGAATAACTTTGACTTTGATTTTTTCACCAACATGAACCAATTCACGTGGGTGATTGATACGTTTCCAAGACAAATCTGTAACGTGTAACAAACCGTCAACACCACCCAAATCTACGAATACACCGTAATCTGTGATGTTTTTAACTGTACCTTCTAATACTGCGCCCAATGAAATGTTTTTCATTGCTTCTTTTTGTGCAGCAGCGATAGTATCAGCCTGGATTGCACGACGGGATACAATTGCGTTTGTACGCAAAGCGTCCATTTTTAATACACGGAATTTGTCTTTCAAGCCAATCAAAGATTTTGCATCACGGACAGGTTTATGATCAACCTGAGAAGATGGCATAAATGCGAATACACCGTTGATATCAACAGTATAACCACCACGAACAACATCAATAATTGTTCCTTCTGGGTCAATACCTTCTGCAACAGTTTTTTCCAAATCTTTCCATGCTTTTTCAGCACGTGCTTTTGTATAAGACAGAACTGCGGTTCCTTCGCGAGATTCATAACGTTCTACGAAAACGTCAATGATATCACCAACAGATGGAACAGATGCACCGAATTCTTTTAATGGAATACGGCCTTCTGATTTCAAACCAACATCAACCATAGCAAAATCGCCACGGATGTCTTTTACAGTTCCTTTTGTAGCATAACCCTGCAAAGTTCCCTGCAAAGTTTCTTGTGTGCCATAGTTTTTATCAAACATCTGGACGAAATCTTCGCCGGATAATGGATTAAATAAATCTTTGGATAAATCTTTCATAAGAATTATAACAAAGTTTGCCGTCGTCATATTGCTTTTTATAAAAAGACGAGGTCTTGTGGGGTTAATCTTATTGAAATCGTGCCCACCCACGAAATCAAGCGTATTATATAGAGTTTTTTTAAGAAAATCAAGCAAAATCAAAAGAAAAACGCCCTTTTTATCGGGCGTTTATGATTTTATCTGGCAACATTACCTTTGATAGATTCATGACAAACATAGTCTTTTAATGAAAATCCGTTGTTTGCCTGCCAATTCAACATACCGTGCCAATTTTCATCTGGTATTTCAACCGTTGGCAATTTGTATGGTGTGCGGGATAATTGTTCTTTTACCTGGTCAATGTGGTTTTCGTAAATATGAACATCATGTAATTCACCACGTAAAACGCCCGGTTTATATCCCAATTCTTTTGCGTATAACAACAGCAACATTGCGTATGATGCAATATTATATGGTATACCCAAAAACATATCGCATGAACGTTGTGTCCAAATCAAATTCAATTTGCCGTTATGAATCAAAATCTGGTGCATAACATGACATGGTGGCAAAGCCATCTTTTTCATGTCTGTTGGATTCCAAGCGTTTACAATCAAACGACGATTATTAGGGTCTTTTTTAGCGGTGTCAATAACCCATCTTAATTGGTCAAAACCAGGATTATTTAAATCATAATTATCTGATTCAATAAATGGATTGAAATGATATGTACTGCCGAAATGACGCCATTGCCATCCATAAATTGGACCCAAATCGCGTGTAAGGTTCATTTCTTGATTTTGTAATTCTTTCTTTTCTTCTTCAGATACGATTCTGCCAGCATTTTTTGCACGTTCTTCCATCATTTCTAACTTTTTATCGTATGATGGTTTCCATGCATCTATATTTGCCCATTCGTCCCATATATGGCATTTGCGGTCTTGTAACCATTTTTTATCTGTGTAACCATTTATAAAAAATTCCAATTCAGTAGATATATTTTTTAATCCCATTTTTTTTGTAGTGACCAATGGAAAGCCATTTGACATATCGTGTTCAAATGTTGCACCCCATGGTATGCGAATTGTTGGAATTCCAGTTCTGTTATCTGATAAAGTGCCGTTTTCAAGGCAATTTTTAAGAATATCAAGATAGGCCTTCATTTTATTTGTCCTTTTTTGGTTTGTTCCCTCTGCCCCCCTTGAATTTTGTTTGATAATAAACAATATTAAAATTTAATTCAATAAAAAAAGCCACAATTTGTGGCCTTTTTTATTTTATATTTTCAAGATTTTCTTTCAATTCAGATATAATTTTTGCGTGTTCTTTTTTATATGTGTCTATATGTGGTTGTAATTTTTCACGACTGCGCAAATAAGTTCCTTTGCGTTTTTGTTCTTTTTCATATTCATCATAAATACCCCACGCCCCAGACACAGGTGCATTGGTATGTACAGATTCTTTAGATGGAATATATACAGCACAAGGCATAGTAAATCTGGATATTTCTACGAAAACAGAATGTAATTTTTTGATGGTGTTAAATTGTTCATTTGTTACAAACATAGAATTAAAAGAATCTTTCACAAACGCAGGATGTGGTTTGTTGTTGCCTTCGTATATTTTCATGCCACCAAAATCTATATCAGGATTATCGGTTTCACGATAAATTTTAGAAACCAATTGTTCTGCCTGTTGTAATAATTTAACTACATAGATACTTTCTAAAAATGTAGAAGAAATACGCATTGATTTATATGGTGCAGATAATATGTATAAATTATCGTTGTATTTACGGAAAGCACCACGATAACGTTTTGGTAAATTTTTATATTCTTGTGCAGATAATACAGGAATATCTTTTGATGTTGGTTGGGTCATTATTCCGCATTTTTCAAATTTTTTATCCAGATATTTTTTGTATATTTCAATCAGTTTTTTATATGCCAATGCATGTAACAAAACTTGGTTTTGAGGGTTTTGTTTTTCATAATTTGTATAACGGGCCCAACATTCATCTTTGTATGTCAAATAAGATTCAAACATAGGAATGTTTTTTGCTCCTGATAAATCATAATTATTTTTGCGTGCAAAATTGTGTTGCATATCATTAAAAACAGCGATTGGATACATTTTTTCTAATTTATATGCATTGTCGCGCTGTGTGACAAGGTCTTTGTATTTGTCACTGTGTTGAGACATGATTGTTATAAAAGCATTTCTCAATTTTTCTAACATTTTTTTGCCTCTTATTGTATGCGGAAATCTAGTTGTTTTTTCAATCCACTTAAAACTTGTCTTTTTGTGTTTTCAAACGCGTGTTCTGCAGCCATAACATCATATTTATCAAGATATTTTGATGCTTTCTTTACACTTACTACATATTGTTGTGCGGTGCGTGTGACGGATTGGGCATCTTTTACAACATTATGTCTGCGTTGTGCATCATTATATTCGTAAATGGTTTCTTGTGCATTTGATTTGTGTTCAAAATAGTAGAACATATCTTGGATTTCACGGAATATAATTTTTAATTTTTTAACTGTTTCTACTTCTTTGTCTGTAATAAAATATTGGTCTATTCTGTCCACAGGAGAAGGCATTGTCCCATGGATAGATTTGTATTCAAAGCGTTCAGACAGGTTGTTTTTTGTTTTACGAAAACTGTTGCCAACCAATTCATGTTCAATAACAGTGTCTGTGTAAATAGATTTGATTAATTCTTTGGCTTCTTTCATAAGTTTAGAGAATTTTATGTGGTCCGCTTGATTGAACATCAATCTATATTTTTTAGCGTCAGGTTCTTTTTCGACAACATAACCTTTTTTTGTTTTTTTCAATGCACTGCGATAACGTTTCGGCATTTTTTCATATTCAGATTGTTTGATGTATTGTTGTCTTGGTTCAATTACAGATAAACCACCTATATTTTTAATATAGAAATCAGACAAGGTATCAAACAAAGCGCCCCAATATAACAATTTATTGCGAGGGGTTGCTTTATTATAAGGTTCCAGTAATCTTGTTTTAGATTTTAATTGTTCCAAAATTTCTTTTTCAATTATTGAAACAGCGAAAAAAGGATTTGGTCTGCGATATTCTGTTTTGTTTTTGGTTTTTTGTGGCAATTCTTTTAACGCCTGACTGTTGCGAAATCCCGCCATATATATTTCTGGTGTGCGAGCCAAACCAGACAAATCAAAATATTTTCCGTTTTCATATAAATGACGTTTTTCTTCAATAAATTCAGAAATTTTAGACATGTTTAACCTTTTTGTTATATTGTTTTATAATATTATAGACAAAATTACACAAATGTCAATATTTTTTATAAAAACAAAAACCGTCCTATTTTATGGACGGTTCTTGTTTGTTTTTTTGATTTGAATTATCTAACAGATGCTTGTTTGAATAATTCTTCTGCTGGAACAGATTTTTCTTTCTGTTTAACATGAGTCAGCATTGTATCCAATGCTTTTCTTTCAAACAACATACCACGCAACATTGCAACTGCGTTTTGGTTTTTGTTATAGAATTCAAATACTTGTTTTGGATCTGGATAGCGTGATGCTTCTGCCCAGATGGCTTGTTGTAAATCGTCGCGGGTTACTTCAACTTTGTTTTGAGTGCCCCATTCAGCCAAGATAAGACCCAATTTTACACGGCGTTCTGCTTCTTTCTTTTCTTTCTTTTCGTCCCATTTATGGTCGTGGCCGTGTTCCGCATTATGATGGTCATGTTCTTGTTTTGCCATATTCAATTCTTGTTCAACCAAGATTTCTGGCAAATCAAGTTTAACTTTGTCAGCCAATTCGTCCAACAATTCGTTACGCATATCGCGTTGAGCGGCTTCTGCGTATTGTTCGCTGATAATATTGCGGATATGTTCTTTCAATTTTTCAACAGATTCTTGACCAACTTCTTTTGCCAATTCGTCTGTCATTTCTGGCAAAATGTGTTTGCGAACTTCGTGAACCAAAACTTCGAATCTGGCATCTTTACCAGCCAAATTTTCAGCATGATATTCTGATGGGAATTTAACATTTACATCAAATTTATCTCCTGCTTTGTGGCCAATAACTTGGTCTTCGAATCCAGGAATGAAAGAGCCACTGCCCAAAATCAAATGATGTTTAGATGCTTCGCCACCTTCGAATGCTTCATCACCAATGAAACCTTTGAAATCAATAACAGCAACGTCGCCATTTTTCGCTTTGTATTTTTCGTCTTGTTTTTCAGCAACACTGCGAGATTTGCGGATGTTTTCAAGTGCTGTTTCAACTTCTTTTTCGTCTAATTTTGCAACTTTTTTAACAACTGTGATTTTTTCTAAATCAATTGCAGGTAAAGTTGGCAAAATATCAAATTCCATGGAATATTCAACATCTTTACCAATTTCCCAACCATCTAAATCAACCTTTGGCTGACCTGCTAAACGGATTTTCTTTTCTTCCATATATGCGGTCATATCGTTGTTTAATGCTTTGTCGATTGCTTCGCCGTATGCAGATGCATTGTATTTTTGGCGTAATACTGATAATGGAATATGGCCCTGGCGGAAACCAGCGATTTTTGCAGTTTTGCCGAATTCTGTCAAAACTTCATCAGCCATTTTTTGGATATCTTCTGCGGAAATTTTACCGGATACAGAATAATGTAAATCTTTAATTTTTTCTTTTGTAAACATAATTTATCCTTTGGATTGTAAATCGGGACTGATTATACACAGATTTTTTAATAAACGCAACATAAACATTAAAAAAAATGCTTGACTATATTCTTTGTGTTTTTACAATCAAACCATAAGAAAAAAGGATAAAATATGACACAAGAATACAAGCAATTTTGGAACGCAATGTGGATAATCTTAAAGAAAGATGTTGTGCCGGCTGTTTTAATTACAGGTCTGGTTACTTTGGGTGCGTTTTATATGCACAAAAATAAAGATAAAATTCAAGATAAACTTGAAAAAAATCAAAAAACTTGGGGTTGGAATAATGAAAATAAAATGATGAATTATTATAATCCATTTGCAAAAACAAAATAAATCTTGACAAAATTATTTTTTAGTATTTAATATATGTGTGTAAAAAACAAAGGATTAAAAATGTCACAAACACCAGACATAATTACTTGGAAAAGTTTAGAACGCGCAAATAAAGTTGCTATTATAGTAATGACTGTTGCGTTTTTGGGAATAAGTGCTGGGTTGCTGGATGCTTCTAAGAAAGCAAAAGCAATTCAACAAAATGTTGTAAAAACACATGTTATCCAAAAACCTGGTCGTTAAAAAATTGTTGTTTAATAAAAAACCGCCAATTTGGCGGTTTTTTGTTTGTGTTCCATAATGTTCCACAAAACGTTTCTTTAACGTTTGCTGAACTGAGTTGAACGACGTGCCTTATGATAACCATAGTGTTTACGTTCAACAACACGACTATCGCGTGTAAGGAATCCTGCAGATTTCAATGCTTTGCGCAATTCTGGTTCTGCTTTTTCAAGTGCTTTGGAAATACCGTGTTTTACGGCACCTGCTTGACCTGATAAACCACCACCTTGAACCATAGCGACAACATCATATGCGCCATCGCGTTTTGTTACTTCGAATGGTTGAACCAAAATCATTTGCAATACAGAACGTTTGAAGTATTTTTTCATTTCTTCGCCGTTCACGATAATTGCGCCTTTACCTGGTTTCAGATAAACACGAGCAATAGAATCTTTACGTTTACCTGATGCATAGATTGCGTCTGCCAATTTTGCAGATGCAACTGGTGCTTTTACAGCAGCTGCTTTTGTTGCTGTTGTTTTTGGTGCAGCAGCTTTTTTTGCAGGGGCTGCTTTCTTTGCAGCAGTTTTAGTTGCTGTTGTTTTCTTTGTTTCTGTCATTATTCGCCCCTTTTGTTTTTACGGTTCAAACTTGCGAAATCGATAACGATTGGGTTTTGTGCAGAATGTTTGTGTTCTGCGCCAGCATATACATGCAATTTTGTCAAACGTTTGTTTGCCAAAGCAACAGCTGTGCGACGACCCATCATACGTTTTACTGCGTTTGTAATCAATTTTTCTGGTTTTTCAGAACGCATTTGACCCAAAGTTCTTTCTTTGGTGCTGCCTGTCCATAAAGAATGCCAGAAGAATTTTGTTTTGTCTGCTTTATGACCAGTCAAAGCAACTTTTTCAGCATTGATAATGATAACATGGTCACCGCAATCCATGTTTGGTGTCCATGTTGGTTTGTTTTTGCCACGCAAGATGTTTGCGGTGAAAGCCGCCAAACGTCCCAATGTGCAATCTGTAGCGTCAATCAGATACCATTTGGCTTCCAATTCGCTCTTTTTTAATGATTTTGTTTGTGCCATTGTTTTTTACCTTTTAGTGTTTGTTAAAAATAGCACGCATATTATGTGGCAAAGATGCAGAAAAGTCAAGAAAAATCTATACGGTATTATAATACCTTATTATTTGACTCTTTGATATTGGTGTGTTATTTCGCCAAACATATGTTGTTTATGTTCTTTTAATTGGTTGATTATGTCTGCACGATTATAACGCCCTGTTTTAATTTCTATCAAAGAATTTGAAATAATGTGTTCGTTGCATAAAATATTGATTGTTTCTTTGGTCAACATATCGTATGCGCGTTGTCTGTAGAAAACATCGGCTGTTTCAACGATTTTTTGCAGAATCACATATAAATGTTCCAGCCATTCTTCCGGCATTTCGTATTGATTTCTTTTGTAAAATTCCAGATGGTCGTTATACATATATGCATATCTTAAAAATTCATTTCTTAAACTTGCTATTTCTTTCTTTTTATCTTTTTGTCTGGTGTTTATTATCAAACCTGTTTCTTTATGATGATGGCAATTTGTTCCGTCTTTATTCAATACAGATTTCATCATTTTTGTTAGTTTGAGCCTGTTTTTACCAGATTTAACATCACGTTGTTTATGAGATATAAAATCATAAGCATAAAAAGTTGAATTATGTTTATTATAGCGCAATAAAAACTTTGGGCTGCTGTAATCCCAAATTTCTTCGGATATGTAAAAATAACATTTTAATATGTTCTCAAAAGTGCCAAATTTATTAGGGTTTGTTACAACCGAATTTATAAAATCTGCATGTGCTGAAAACTTTCCAAAAGGAATTTTCTTTAACAATTCCGCATGTTTGTTTGCATATTTATACAATTTGGCCCCTTTTTTTACATTTCGTTCGGTATTTTCAGCCCCATTAAATCAATAGCAGTTGATAATGTATCAAACGCCAATTTTGCAATGTATAAACGCCCTGCCTTGATTTCAGGTGTAACATCATCACGCAATATTGGACAATTATGATAGAAATTGTTTATCAATTGGCATAAATCATACGCATAATTCGCAATCATATCTGTTGCACGGTTATCGTATGCGGACAATATAGTATGTTCAAAATCCATGATTTCTATCAATAAATTGCGTTCTTCGGCAGATAATTCAAATGATTCTGGTTTGGTAATGTCTGCGTTTGCGCGTTTCATAACAGAATTTAATCTGACCGCTGTGTATAAGATATATGGGCCGGTTTTTCCTTCAAAACTGGTTATAGATGATGGATCAAAAACATAATCTGATTTTACATCATGTAATAAATCATTGAATTTAACCGCGGCCAAAGCAATACTTTTAATTGTTTCGTCATCTAATTTTTTGCCAGATTCTGCAACACGTGCGATAACTGCGTCATTTGCAATATCTAAAATATCATCAAGACCGGCCGCATTTCCATCACGTGTCTTAAATGGTTTGCCGTCTTTGCCGTTTATGGTTCCGTATCCAATATGTTCAAATTTATCATAAGGATATATCCCAGACATATCAGCGGCACGGAACAATTGTTCAAAATGCAAAGATTGACGCAAATCAGTAAAATAAATAATTTTATCTGGATTATCTATCTTTTTACGGCAATAAACAGCCGCTAAGTCAGTAGAATCGTATGTGTCTGCACCACGTGAATCGCGCCACATATATGGTGGCATTGGTGCTGTATCTGTATCGCGTTTAACATTTATGATTTGTGCGCCTTCGTTTTCATAAATCATATGTTTTTCGTTTAATATTTCTTCTACATCTTTCAGATATTTAGCCGCGTTTCTTTCGCCCAAATCGTAATCAAAAGGTAAAATATTCAAACGTTTAACGGTATTGTTCATTGCCTGTAAAGATATAGCCAAGAATTTTTCGTATAATGCGAAATAACCCGGATGTCCCGCCTGGAATTTTGCTTTGATTTCTTGGGCGCGTGCTTGAAATTCTGGGTTTTCTTTCGCGAAAGAAGACGCAGATGGATAATAATTATTTAATTCTGCAACATCAATTTCATAATCTACGGGTGTTTCTGGGTTAAAATTGTCTTGGAAATAAGGCAATTCTGGGTGCAAGCGTTCTATCCACGCGATAACCAATCCCATTGGTTTGCCCCAATCCCCAATATGATTCCAAGAAAAAGTTTTATGACCTATGAATTTTGCAATATGGTTAAATGTATCACCAACGATAGATGTACGCAAATGACCAATATGTAAAGATTTTGCAACATTATATGCACCATAATCCATATCTATAACCAAAGGTTCTTTTGCGGTCATAGGTTTTGGTGCGGTTGCATTATCTAAAATAAAATCGTCTTTGATTTTAATGTTGATGAATCCTGGACCTGCGATGGAAACTTCCTTTACAAAATCAAGTTGTTGTAATAATGGTAAATATTCGTTTGCCAATTCGCGTGGGTTTTTACCTGCAATTTTTGCACCAACCATGGCAGCGTTTGTTGCAAAATCACCAAAATCACGATTTTTTGGAACGTCTAATTTTGCTTCAAAACCTAATTTTTTGTTTATTTCGTCTGATACATATTTATAAAGATTCATGTTATTTTTCTCTTGTTTTAATTATAAAGGTAATACAATGCGGACCTTTAAGCCACCTAAATCACTGTTTTCCAGGAATATTTGTCCGCCGTGATTTTCAATCGCAGTTTGTGCAATAGATAATCCAAGTCCTGTTCCGCCAGTAAAATCACCGCGTGATTCATCCAAACGAACAAATGGTTGTAATGCAGATGCTTTTTTATCGTCTGGGATACCTGGGCCGTCATCTTCAATTATTACGGTTACAGATTCTTCGGAATCTTGTTCTGTGATTTTCATTTGTTTTTTTGTATATCTGGCCGCGTTTTCAATTATGTTTGTAAATGCGCTGGTCAATGAAGATGGGCGTGCATAAAATTGTGCAGGCGTTTCTGGAAAATCCAGGATAATTTCTTTGTCTGGGGCAGAATCACGGGCAATACGGGTCAGCATTGCTGGTAATTCAACCGCCTGTTCTATTTCTGGGGTTTCGCCACGGGCAAATGCCAAATATCCATTTACCATTTCAGACATACGGTCAATATTGTGCAATAAATCTTCTTTTGATGCAGAATCTGTTTCAACCGCCAAACGCATACGGGTCAATGGGGTTTTCAAATCATGACCGACCGCATTTAACATATCTGTTCTGGTTTTGTTGTATCTGTTTAATCTTTCTTTCATTGTAATCATGGCGTTTGCTGCTTCGCGGATTTCAGCAGAACCAGCAGGTTGAAATCCCGGGACATCCATGCCACGACCAAATTTGTTTGCGGCCTTGGCAATGCGACGAATACTGCGTGTGTGTAATATAATAAATGGTGTGACCAATATAGACACAATTAGAATTGAACCAAACAGCCAGATTAAAAATACTTCTGCACTGGTTGAATAAATACGGTGCATAGATGTTGCAAATGTCGCAATTTTACCGTCTTTTGTAGGGACATCTATGAAAACCAATCTTTTGCCACGGTCAATATAAATGTTTGCTTTTTGTTTCAAACTTTTATGTAATTCAGATGCTAATGGGCCCGCTTCCATAGAATCATTATCATTATGCTTTGGGCGTTTTAAGGAATCATGAATAGATGTATTTATTCCAATACCTGTGGATAACATTTTTACAGATTGTTCATCACCCTTGTCCAAGAAATTCATCATGGTTGCAACTTCGCCAGCCAATGTGCGTGCCAATGTAGAATGAACGCGTGTCCAATGGTTACCAAAGAAAGCATTTGCAACGATAGTCAATGCAAAAATCAAAGGTACAAGAACCATCAAAATTGTTCTGGCCAAGAAACTGCGTGGAATAAGTCTCATTTTTATACCGCTTTGTTTATAGTTATTATTTTATATCCTTCACCACGGACTGTTATTATATCTATGTTTGATAATACACTATTTATTTTATTACGCAAGCGTTTTGCCACCATTGGTGTTGCGGACACAATATTGCCGACTGGATTGACAAGATTTTGTAATAATTTCTTTTCTTCCGCGGACAAAGACAGCAATTTTTTGTCGTTTGTATCTGGATTTACAATAAAAAATTCATTTTCAGAAAAACTGAGTCCGACAGGCATTTGTTGATTTGGTTGAATGTCTTGATTTTGAGCCATTATATTATTCAAACGCAATACCAATTCTTGAAATTGAAACGGTTTTGCCAAATAATCGTTTGCCCCACCCAATAAACCATCTATTGTGTTTTCTGGCCCACTTAACGCGGTCAGCATAATCACAGGCGTTTTATTGTTTTCACTTCGGATTTTTTTCAAGAAACTTAAACCGTCCATACCAGTCATCATTCTGTCCAGAATAATAGCGTCAAATTTCATACGGGATAAAAATTCAAGACCATCTTCGGCAGATTCTGATTTAACGGCGTCAAAACCCGCTTTGCGTAATCCGTTTGCCAATGTATCACGCAACATTTTATCGTCGTCAATAACAAGTATATTTTTGGTCATCTGCGTCTTTATCTTATAATAGTATACGGCAGTAATAGACCGTTGGGTGAAATTATTTGCCCCATGCCTCTACTGCGTATTCACCTGGTTGAATATTTCTTGCTGGGTCATCAAGATTTGCTGTATCTTTGAATGTTTTAGCACGGAATTTAGAACCATTTGTTGTGAATTCTGTTTTGAATACGATATATCCAGAACCACTGCCCATTGTTGGACCCTGCATACCCAATGAATAATATCCACCAATTAAACCATAGTCCAAATCAATGTAATCTATATTTAATAATAATGATACATTTGATACACCGTCACTGGTCAAACTGCATGAAAATTCACGGTTGCTCAAAGTTGCTTGGGAATTATTAGGAACAGAAATATCCATAATTGTTGGTTCGCAAGAACGTTGGATACCGTTTATCAAGAATTCATATGTCATTGTCACAGTTGCACGGGATAAACCTGTTGATAAATTTACCTGGGAAATTGTGGCCTTTGGTATTTTTACCAATGCGTTTGCGATTCCAGAACGAACCGGGAAAGTTATACCAGATTGCAAACAACTGCGTGAAAATGGGTCTGCTTCACATATATATAATCTGGAATGAGCGTTTGTTAAAAACATATTAGACAAACTGTTGAACAAGAAAGTACGTGTAATACGGTTGTTTAATCTTGTGCAATTGAAATCACGACAAATAACTGTTGGTCTGTCTGTGAATTGAACGCCCGGATGATATTGTGCTTCTTCTGAGCGAACTTCATAGATAATTTCGTCATAATCAGTATCGTCGTCTTCATTCATAAATTCTGTTTCAGGAATGAAGTTCGGGTCATCTGGATATGCATAATATGATTGCACAGGAACTTCGTTATACACAGTTTGGAATTCTTCGTATGTATAATCTTCGTATTCTTCTGCACGAACATTATTTACAAAAACAGCCAGCATTATAGCCAAAAAAGTCAATTTTTTCATATGTTTCAACCTTTCTCTCGTTATATATGAAATCATATATTCAATAAGATAATAGAATATTTTATAGCATTATGTCAAAGCAAAAAATATTTTTATTGAAAATAAATATCAAATTGTTCTATAAATATAACCAGAAAGAAAAAATAAGGTGAAAAATATGATTGATGTTATTATCCCAGGCAAGGCAGGAAAAATACATGCTGTATATCATAAATCAAGCAAAGAAGGTTCGCCACTAGCGGTTATTTTGTCGGGCAGTCCGCGTCAAAAATGCCACATGAACGACAGGGTTTCTTACGCAATGTTCCGTGCTTTTATGGATTTGGATTTTTCAGTTGTTCGTTTTAATTATCGTGGTGTCAATGATTCAGAAGGTTCAATTGGAACTGTCAATGATAATATGTTAGATATCGCGATGGTTATGAATTGGATACAAAATCAAAACGAAGAAAGCGAAAAAATTTGGTTGGCTGGACATCAAATGGGTGCATGGTATGTATTACAAATGTTGATGCGCAGAACAGAAGTAACTGGTTTTGCGCTGGTTTCACCAGAAGAATCTATCTCTGATTTTGGTTTCTTATCAACCAGACCAAATCGTGGGGTTTTATTACAGGGGCAAAACGAAAGTGAAGAAGCGCTTGCGTTTGGTGCACACCTGAAACAAGTCCTGAATAAACAGGCAAAGATAGAACTTGAAACAATACGTGTTAAAAATGCAGATGCATATTACACTCAATCTGCAGATTTAAGACAAATGTATAACGATTTGAAGGCCTATGTTGGTCGTGAAAATCTTGGTGAAGACAAGTTGTTGTAAAATGATGGAAGATAAAAAACGTTTTATGGACCCAAATATCCCAGACGAAATGTCTGCTAATATTCGTCCAAAAACTTTAAATGATTTTATTGGACATGACGCATTAAAACAGAATTTATCTGTGTTTGTTTCTGCGGCACGTAATCGTGGCGAAGCAATGGACCATGTTTTGTTATACGGTCCCCCAGGATTGGGGAAAACAACATTGGCACACATTGTTGCAAATGAATTGGGGACTAATTTCCGTGCGACATCTGCCCCTATGCTTACAAAACAAGGTGATTTGGCAGCAATTTTAACTGCGCTGGAACCAATGGACGTGTTGTTTATAGATGAAATTCATCGTTTGCCAACCGCTATTGAAGAAGTTTTGTATTCTGCAATGGAAGATTTCAAATTGGATATTATGCTGGGCGAAGGACCAACTGCTAAAAGTGTTCGTATAGATTTGCCCCCATTTACATTGGTTGGTGCAACAACCAGAACAGGTTTGTTGTCTAACCCATTACGTGACAGATTTGGTATAGATTTAAGATTATCTTTTTATCCTGCCTCAGATTTGGCAAAAATCATTATGCGCAGTGCTAAAATTTTGGGTATGGATATAGATGAAGATGGTGCAAATATGTTGGCTAAATCTTCACGTGGAACTCCGCGTATTGCGAACAGATTATTGAAACGTGCGCGTGATTTTGCAAATGCGTCTGGTAAATCGTTGATAGATGGTGAAACAATTAAAACCACCCTGCACCAATTACACATAGATGAAATCGGGCTTGATGAAATTGACCGTGAATATATGACATCTATTATTAAAAATTATGCTGGTGGTCCGGTTGGTATAGATAATTTGTCTGCTATTTTATCAGAACCGTCAGACACAATAGAAGATGTTATTGAACCATATTTAATGCAAATTGGTTTTATTCAACGCACACCACGTGGTCGTGTTATAACCGATGCAGGATATAAACATCTTGGGTTTGAAAAATAATTTCGGGAAAAAATCATGGAAAAAACACATATATTTAATTTTACAGTCGCGTATGCAGATACCGACGCAGAAGGAATCATGTATCACGGACGCTATATTGAAATTGGTGAACGTGCACGCACAAATTGGTCTAAAAATGTTGTAATTCCAGACGGAGATTTGGGCTTTGTTGTGCGTGAATTGAATATAAAATATTCTAAGCCATTGTTACTAGGCGAAGATTTTCAAGTGCATACCACGCCAATAAAAATTGGTTCTGCATCTATGGTTATTGAACAAAAGTTCGTGAAAGACGATAAAATTTGTGCTATAATGAACATAACAATTGCGTATATCGGTGGTGATATGCGACCAAAGGCAATACCTGACACTATTATTAAAATGTTGGGATAATAAAGTAAAAAAAGGAAGAGAGATGGAAAATAGTTTTTCATTATTATCATTATTCACAGGCCGTGATTTAATGACTTTGTTCGTTTCTGTAATCTTGGTTTTTGCCAGTATTTTATCATGGGCAATTATTATTGAAAAAATACGTGTTTGGCATTATCAAAAACGCAACCCTGTTTCTGTAAAAAATGGCGACAATCTTGAAACTATTGTGGATAAATTGATACGTCCTTTTGATAAAAATTTGTGGTTTTTATCTATGGTTTCTTATGTCGCACCGTTTATAGGTTTGTTTGGAACCGTTTGGGGTGTTATGGATTCTTTCGCATCTATTGGTGTAAACCAATCGGTCAGCATTGGTGTTATTGCACCAGGTTTGGCGGTTGCATTGGGAACAACTGCATTGGGCTTGATTGCCGCGGTTCCTGCTGCTATTGCGTATAATGTATTTTCTAAGAAATCAGATGATTTATACGATAAACTGGATGAATCTGTAAAAGAAATGAAACATAAATAATTATCACGGGGGAAAATATGTCTCGCAGACGTTCTGGTGTTTCCGATGGAAATATGTCTTTGACACCAATGATAGATATTATGACAACATTGTTGGCGGTGTTTATGGTAACAACCCCAATGATGACAACTGGTATTGATATAGAATTACCACGTGCGGGCACGTCTGCAATGACTGGTAATGACCATGCAATTCAAATCAGTGTTGATAGCAAAGGAAACTATTATTTGTTGGATACAAAATTGCCACGTGATGAAATTGTAAAGCGTGCAATTGCTATGCGTGGTGAAAATCCAAATTTATCTATTACTTTAAGTGGTGATACACATGCTGATTATGGTGCTGTGATGTCCATGATGGGTAAATTAAAAGATGTTGGTTTTCAACGTGTCGGTCTAAGAACACAAATTGATAATAAATAACAAAAATTATGAAAGCAAAAACGCAATTTGATAGTGAAAATTTTTTGATGTCCGTGTTTGGGCATTTGGTTTTAATTGCGATTGTTATGTTGTCTTTTTCAGTGGTTGTTGAACGTGCAAAATTGGTGTCGCCAAACCGCATTCAAATCATAGAAATTGACCTTAAAAATGTAAAAATTTCTGGTGAAGAAACACGTCTGTATAATACAACAAAACCAGATGAAAAAGTGGAAAAAAAGCCGGAAGAAACACAAAAAAATACAAAAAATACACCGGAAGAAAAAATAGAGATAAAACAACCGACTATGATAGAAGATGAAAGTAAAAAATCAACTTCGTCCCCGGCAAAAAATGAAAAAAATAAAAAAACAGAAAATAAACCATTACCACGCAAAAAAACAGTGGTAAAAGTCAATCGTGAAGTGTTGTCTTTGGATCGTACAATGACGGTGTCTGTTATAGATGCTTTGCGTGTTGTTTTGACACGTTGTTGGACCATAGATAAAACACGTTCTGGATTGGAAGATATTCGTTTAACCGCCCACATGAAATTATTGCCAACAGGTGTTGTTGATAGATTATGGTTTGAATCAGAATCACGTGCAAATACCGACCCTGATTTTGCGTATGTTTTGGATACTGCAAAATCTGCAATTAAAACATGTAATCCATTTTCAATGTTGCCACGTTCTGAATATGAAAAATGGAAAGACATCAGTGTAACATTTTATCCATCAACTGGTGAAATTATGTAAAATAAAAAAATCGCCGTTTGGCGATTTTATTTTTATCAGGTGTTCAATAAGCCGGATTCTGTGCAATTTAATTGCGGGCATAATTAATCTGCAAATTATGTTGCCATAAGATGTCAAAGCCCTCTACCCGATTTCCGTAACGGTGGGGACACACCTAGAAATCCTACTTGAGGTTGCTGCGCATAGAGATTGCCCGTTTCACCGTAATTTAATACGCTCGTCTCTGTTGCTCTAATCGTCAGATTACTCTGCGTGGCTGTTGGCCACTATGCTGTCCCGTGCAGTCCGGACTTTCCTCAGTATCACGACAAATGTGATACCGCTATGCCCTTTCGCACCTGATGGGATAAATATACCATGAAAAAACACGTTTTCAATGAATTTTATATATTTATATATAATCACGAAATTTTTCCCTTTACACACCCCTTTGTTTTTTTCTAAGATAAACATAAAGAAAGGACGGAAAATCTTAAAAGTGGCTAAAAACCGCCAAATTTTTGCTGTTATCAAAGCAATGCTTTTTGCGTTGGTGTTGTCTTTTTCGTCTTTAAATGCTTTTTCGGGTGATTCTTGCAATTTTTATCTTTCTAATAATTCTGAAAATTGTGTTGTGAAGTGTGAAGCGGGATATATAATGAGACAGCAAGGCGGTAATACTTGTATCGCTTTAAACGATATACAGAATGATGCTTTGATAGAATATATGGTTATCTCGGGGTATTTTAATTTCTTGACAAAATACCCAGAATATCATGACTGGTCTTTATATACTGCAGCACGAAGTTATTTACAGAAATCTGGTTCAACCATTAAAGATTTATTGTATTCATCAGATCATTTTGTTCCTATCAAATCAAGCAGTACAGATGTTTGTCCTGTTGATTCATACAAAGATTTGATGAAATTAAATTTTGTTGATGATTGTAAATCAGACCATTCGGTTGGTTCGTCTTTTTGGTATATGATACATCCAAATTCCATGACCACATCAGGAGGTAACAGTGTTAAATACAACATTTATGATACACCTATTTTAGATTATAAATACAATACAAATGGTACTGTTGATTTAAAAGGAAATATATTTGTTTTGAATGAAACAGTGGAAGATCAGGTAAAAGCGGGTGTTATTGCAGATACAGAACTTCCACCAATAGCGTTGTGTCCAATGGGAACAAAACTTACTGGAAATGATAAATATGTTACATCATGTAATGGTGTTGATACTGGTGCATCTTATGATATAATAATATATACAGACCAAACACCGTTTATAAACGCTGGAATTGCCGCTGGTTTTGGTATGGACCGTTTCATTTTAAGAGAAGTTTTCGGAAAAGGATGGACCGCTGTTATTGAAGATAAAAACGGTGTTGTCAGCGAAATTGTTTTGGCTGATTATTCTGCTACATCTGGAATAGCCCAGGATGATAAATCTCTTTTTTATATGTATGGTAAAGAAATGCCTTTAATATATCCTGCTGCCCTGGGGTTGCAAGATATGTTGAACGCTATGTTTATGGCGTATGAGGAATATTTCACTAATCAGGTTGGCAAAGATGTTAAATTTAGCCAAACAGACAAAGATGCGATTATATATAATTTGACACAAGAAAAAGAATTGCATAAAATGTTAAATTCTTCAACGTTTGGACGTTCAACCAGATTACATGCAAACATATTGTATAATAATACTGGTAAATCAACAGAGATAACTTATGATAATATTCCGCATCATACATCACTGACAAAATTCCAATGCAATTCAAATTGTGCGGGTGTTGAAGATACTGGAAACAAAGAAAGATTTGATGATTATCCAGAAGGCGGTGGTAAAGAACCGGAACCAACCGTCGTTATAACATTAAATTGGGATGAAAATGGTGGAAATACAATTTCAAATGGTTCTTGCACATTAAATGGTAATTTAACTTTACCATCTGCCCCAACCCGTTCTGGATATACATTTACTGGTTGGAAATTAGCAAACGGAACAATAAAAGGTGCAAATACAACGGTGTCTAATGGTTGTGTGGCAACATATACCGGGGTGTCAAGTGGCACTTCTACATCTATTACAGCACAATGGACACCAGCAACCATAACAATAAATTGGGATGAAAATGGTGGTGGGGATGTTGCAAACGGTTCTTGCACATACGGTGGAAATTTAACTTTGCCGTCTGCCCCAACCCGTTCTGGATATACATTTAATGGTTGGAAATTGGCAAACGGAACAATAAAAAGTGCCGGTGAAACAGTATCTGGTGGTTGTACAAGTACTTACACAGGTGTGTCAAGTGGAATGTCAACAAGTATTCAAGCACAATGGGAAGAACAAACATGTACAAATTATGAAGATAGTGTATTGGGTTCTGTTGCTGGTTCTGGGTGTTTTGCTGGTAAATCTGCGTTTAATGGCTCATTTAGTGGTGTGAATTCTTATTTGAATGATTGTTCAAATTTAATTCCAGCAGATGCTAGTACTTGGATGGTAATGGATTTGGATTATAATGTATTATACGGTGAAACAACATGTATAAATACGGGAAAAACAACTGAATCTGGGGTGGATTCAACACTTGTTACAGAAAGAAACCTTAAAACTGGTAATAATTGTTGGTGTCGTGTAACAAAAACGAAATCTGGTTCTACTGGCACAGAAACACCAGTGGATTCATCTTGGTTTTATATAGATTCTTCGCAAATTAGTAATTATTCTGATTGTAAAAACGACTGTGCTCGGGGATGTGCAACAATGTTTTATTATCAAACTTGGCGTGATGGAAGCAATCCTGCCATTAACGAGAGTATGAATATATGTCCAACACCAACTGTTGTAAATATCATATTAAATTGGAATGAAAATGGTGGAAATGCAATTTCAGATGGTTCTTGCACATTAAATGGTGATTTAACTTTGCCATCTGCCCCAACCCGTTCTGGATATACATTTGCTGGTTGGAAATTGGCTGACAATTCAATTCATAATGCTGGTGAAACAGTATCTGGCGGTTGTACAAGTACTTACACAGGTGTATCAAGTGGCACTTCTACATCTATTACAGCACAATGGACATCAACCACTATCACATTAGATTGGAATGAAAATGGTGGAAATGCAATTGCAAACGGTTCTTGTACATTAAATGGTAATTTAACTTTGCCATCTGCCCCAACTCGTTCTGGATATACATTTAGCGGTTGGAAATTGGTTGACAATTCAATTCATAATGCCGGTGAAACAGTATCTGGTGGTTGTACAAGTACTTACACAGGTGTATCAAGTGGCACTTCAACAAATATCCAAGCACAATGGACACCAGCCACTATCACATTAAATTGGGATGAAAATGGTGGAAATACAATTGCAAATGGTTCATGCGTATACGGTGAAAATTTAACTTTACCATCTGCCCCAACCCGTTCTGGATATACATTTGCTGGTTGGAAATTAGCTGACAATTCAATTCATAATGCCGGCGAAACAGTATCTGGTGGTTGCACAAGTACTTACACAGGTGTATCAAGTGGCACTTCTACATCTATTACAGCACAATGGGAAGAAATAATTTGTGATGGAACAGAATATTTTGATGAAACAACGAACAGTTGTGTAAAATGTCCAGACGAATATCCTATTTATAGCAATGGTACATGTTCTGTAACAAAAAGTTGTCCTGCTTTGAATTGTCCACCACATTCAACATGTTCATATATAGGAGATACATCATGGGTAGAATATATGAATACATCAAGCACAGGAGATCATTGTAGTATAAAAATAGATAATTGTGATACAGGATATATACAAAATGGTGAAGAGTGTGTATCAAAAGATAATCAATATCGTTGTCCAATGAATATTGTAAATGTTGGTTGTAATACAGATGAAAAAGTTTGTATGAACAGTTATACTGGGATATCTAAAGATGACCAATGGTGTTACAATAAAAACTCTTATTTAACATATGTTGATGAATATCTTAATCCATATGATGTATACAAAAAGAATAATACAGAAATAAGATATTGGGCAACATCGCAGAATTCTTTTGTTGGAATTGGTACTTTTATTGATAAAGAGTACAAAGCAGATTTAGCGAAAGATGCATTATGGGAAAACAATCATTCGTTGTTATCTGCTGGTTCGTCATTTATTGGAAACAAAGATAATATTTCAGAATATGTAACATTTATCGGTAAAATTAGTGAAGGTTTAGATTTACCAGTTTTACCAGAATTACCATATTGTGACGGTTTTGCATTTAATGGTTATGTTGATAAAGAACAAAATCCTGCTGGATTTGATGCTGGTGGTGTGTGGATTGGGTGCGTTGCGGGCGATGTGGTTTCTGATTATATTCCATTGACAGGACAATTAATAATAAATGATAAGAAATACAATTTAGAACATTTAAGTAATATCGCACCACTTATATTAAATATAGAACCAAATGGTAAGTATGCTTTTGTTTGTGATGAAAAAGAATATGGCGCAGATTTTTGTAAAAACGAAAATGTTGCAAAATATTTGAATAACATACAAGTCCCTAAAGGCAGCACAGATGGATATGCTTATATCAGTCCATTGGCGGTGTTTATGATGTCGTATAAGGTGCCTTCTTCTGGTTCATATTTTTCTGCTAATTGTAGTGGAGAAACACTTATGGAATGTTTTGGTATGCAAAACAATCCAGATAAGGAACTTTCAACCGGAGCGGGATATAAATTATCTGATTATTCACGTGATTCTGTGGAATATTTCATGAACAAAGTGTTGAATGGTCAAAAATGGAGTTTTGGTGGGCTTGCACCACAATTTGCCCCAGATTCTGGACAATACCAATTGATAAAATTAGCCAATCAACAAGGTATGGTTAGAAAGAGTATGACATTCAATCCGGTTCCAGAAGAAATAACATTAAATTGGGATGAAAACGGTGGCGTTGCAATAGCGGATGGTTTATGCATATACGATGGAAATTTAACTTTGCCATCTGCCCCAACCCGTTCTGGATATACATTTACTGGTTGGAAATTGGCTGACAATTCAATTCATAATGCCGGTGAAACAGTATCTGGTGGTTGTACAAGTACTTACACAGGTGTATCAAGTGGCACTTCTACATATATTGTAGCACAATGGACACCAGCCACTATCACATTAAATTGGGATGAAAATGGTGGAAATACGATTGCAAATGGTTCTTGCATATACGGTGGAAATTTAACTTTGCCATCTGTCCCAACTCGTTCTGGATATACATTTACTGGTTGGAAATTAGCAAATGGAACAATAAAAGGTGCAAATACAACTGTGTCTAATGGTTGTGTGGCAACATATATCGGTGGAATAATATCCAGTGTTGCAACTGGGGTTCAAGCCCAATGGACACAATTATCTTGTCCGATAAATTATCATTCTGACCAAAGTTTGACAGAAATAATGGGGACTAGTGAAGCGGGAGCAGATTATGTTGCAAATGGATCTGATGGTGGGCAAATTGGCAATTACGGTGGTTTGTCATCGGCTGTTGCTGGTATATATGGTGTTCAATATGCGTTCGCCGTATATTATGGGGCTGACAAAGGGTATGTCAGAGGACGCAGTGTTTGCAGTACCCAAACAGGAACAAATCATACTGTTATAAACACAAGTTTGCCAGATAATTCTGGTCCAAACTGTTATTGTCAATTGTATAACTATACATCATCAGGTGTTACTAAAAATATATCTTCGGGTTCATTATTGTTATCGTCTTATGATAATGCAGGACAATGTGCAAACAATTGTTCTGTTAATTGTGCATACGGAATGCGTGATGGTGGTCAACTGGCGCTGAGTTTACGAACTGCTTTGTTTGATTCTGTTTGTTCCCCAGATGTTTATAGAATTACATATAATACAAATGGTGGTAATACGATAGAACCTTATGATTACACATACGGTTCACCTGCAATAACTTTGCCAGAACCAACCAAGGCAAACAATATATTTGATGGTTGGTATTCTGATTCCGATCTTACCAATGTGGTTAGCAGTCCATATACCCCAACGGGCTCAATAACATTATATGCAAAATGGCGTTCGGATTCTTGCGGTGCGGGTGAATATGAAAATGGAGGTGCTTGTTTCTTGTGTCCGGCTGGTTTCCGTGATGGAACCAATGCACAAAATATAAAAGAATGTTATCGTGCTTGTACAACTGCTAATATAGATCATTCTGTATCTGTAAGTGGCAATGATTATTATGATATGCCTGACACCTGCTCTGCCTTGGGTTGTGAAACACATTATCATATAACCCCAGACCTTATGTCAACAATCGGTACAACGGATGCTAACGGCTATACATCAAACGATAGCACTGGGACCGACTATGATACATACGGAATGTCCAATACAATCATATCAAATGACCCAATGGCATTTGCTGTAGATTATGGTACAAAAGGAATAATCAAGGGACATGGCAGATGTTCAACACGTAATGTAGCGAATCCATGGTATGATCAAAATGGATACACATTCGAACCTGACCATTTTGTAAGTAATTTAACGGATGAAACAGGTACGGGACAATATTGCTATTGCCAATTGGATGGCTATATACCAAATGGTGACACATTGCAGAGCTTGTCTTCCCCTTGGGTGTTTAACCGCGACGATGGAAACGCGTCGTATTGTGCGGTCCACTGCGCGGGCAGCTGTGAGGACTACATGCGGATCACGGACTACTCAAACGCCCTCGCGTTCCGTGCTGCGGTGTTCGGTTCATTAAACAATCAGGTTTGTTCCCCAGATGTTTATAGAATTACATATAATACAAATGGTGGTGATGCGATAGAACCTTATGATTACACATACGGTTCGCCTGCAATAACTTTGCCAGAACCAACCAAGGCAAACTATACATTTGATGGTTGGTATTCTGATTCCAATCTTACCAATGTGGTTAGCAGTCCATATACACCAACCGCAACAATAACATTATATGCAAAATGGCGTTTAGATTCTTGTGGTGCGGGCGAATATAAAAACGGTAATGAATGTTCTTTGTGTCCAGAAGGTTTCCGTGATGGAACAAACGCTGATAATATTTATATGTGTTACAGAAATTCTTCTGTAGATTGTGAAGAGTATTATCATATAACAAACGCGCAAACACCATATGCCCCACAAAGCGCTACATGTAAAATGTATTATGGTTCACCTACGTGTGTATTGAATAACAAAAACGCATGTGATATTTCATCATTGTCTTGCCAAAGTGGGTATGAATTAACCTCTCGTGATTTTGATACTTCTAATCCAAGTTTGGAATATGTTAAAGTTAAAAACCCACAGGTTGATAGCTGTTATTACGAGAATTTATTGACACAAACAAATTCATCTGATTGTAGCGACAGTAGTATATTTGGAACCTTAAAACCTGGTTCATGGGAAGTTAAAAACGAATTGGGTGTTATAAACGGTACTGCTGGTTGTTCTGAAACTGGCGGAACAATATATCAAACTGGTAATCCGAACATTACAGATAGCGGTAATCATTGTTGGTGCCGTATAGAAAAATTAAACGGTGAAACCGCCCTTTCCCAATGGGTATATGCAGGAAGTGATTCGAGTTGTAACACAAATTGTCAGTCTTTTTGTGGTATATATGGTTTTGCGTTTTTCCCACAAGAGTTTCGTGAATCTTTGTATTCAACCGTTTCACAAACTTGTGAAGAATCAACAAGAATACATTGTGATGCGGGTTATTATTTACCAGCGGGTTCCAGAGAATGTGCAGAATGTAATGATGGTTATTATTGTCCAGATTCTCGTGATTATGATTATAATGAAACAACACCACAAGGGAACGTAAAATGTCCAATATTCGATAATACAAATATCGGTGCGTATTATGCGCAATCAATAATAATAAATAAAGCACTTGGTGGGGATTATCTAAAAAGTGACAGTATTGAAGATTGTATGGTGCCTCTGCTTTTCGGGTCAAATCCATCTGTTATGTATAGTAATGTTAGTGTGTCGCAAATTTCTGGATATAATACAAATTTAGATATAAATAAAAATGATGTTGGATTATATTTATTGTGTAAATATAATCAAACGACTGCACAATATGACAGATGTTACGATTTATATGTCGAATATTGTAAATCTGGGTATTATTTAACACAAACACAACTTGATGCACATGTTTTGCCAATGGAATATAATTCGCAGAGCGAAGCTGAAGCTTTTCGTTCTATACTTGCAACAACACCACTTAGTTCATTTGCGTGTGTGCCGGCAGAACCTGGATATTATACCGCAACATATGATTTAATTATGGCAAAAGACAATCTAGACTCACAAGAACTAATAATGGCTAATAATATGGGGGTTATGGGTAGTATTTCGCGTGGTGTGGTCGTGAATCCTGGAACAATGGATATAGGGGTACTTTCAGATGCATATAAACAATGTCCAGACGCCTACCCTGATTCTGAACCAGCATCATGGCAGGTTGCACAATGTTATGCAACGGTAACATTTAAGGACGGTGGTACTATATTAAAAGAAGAACAACACGATTTCAGTGGAACCAGCGACGGTGTTAATGTTACCACAAATGCATATCATATCAGCAATTATCAACCAACTCTACAAGCACCTGCAGGTTATGTGTTTGACGGTTGGTATGAAACATCTGATTTCAGCGGTAATAAAATTACAACTGCAACCGATTTAACTGGTAATAAAACATTATATGCAAAATGGGTCAGAGAAACCGTAATATGTCCAGCGGTTGATAATTCAAGTTTTGGTGCATTGCGTGTTAAATCTGATGAATATGCGGATAGTTTGGAAAATTGTAACGCAAGATTTATGTATGCTAATTCACCAGATAATGTTGATTTATCCGGTAGTTTGTTTAATAACACAGAAATCTCTGCAGATTATGATGCAAATAATAGTATAAATTCTACTGTTTATAATCTAGAAAGTGTTTGTAAATACAATACGATAACGGGTTTATATGATTTGTGCTTTCCTGCAACAGTTGGTATAGCAAGTTGTAAAAGGGGTTATTATATAGGAAACCCAGAATATGAATTGTCTTTATATAATGGTGATTTTAGCGATATTCAATATAATGATTCACATCGTAGTCCATGTGTCCCGGCAGAACGTGGATATTATACAAACAGTTATGATAAATCAAAATCAACGGGAGATGTAGATGAATTTACAGGTGTTACTGCTTCTGCGTATGCTTCGGGTATGGGGAATCACAGTTTTCCAAACATATTTACAAATATTGTAGATATGAACAATAGTATTTTCTATGCAAATCAAGACGAATTGTATAAACAATGTCCAGATGCCTACCCTGATTCTGAACCAGCATCATGGCAGGTTGCGCAATGTTATGCAACGGTTACATTTATGGATGGTTCAACCGTATTAAAGACCGAGCAACACGATTTTGACGGAACCAGTGACGGTGTTAATGTCACCACAAATGCATATCATATCAGCGATTATCAACCAAATAATGCACCTGCGGGTTATGTATTTGACGGTTGGTATGAAACATCTGATTTTAGTGGTGAACAAATAACTACTATAACTGATTTAACAGGTAATAAAACATTATATGCAAAATGGATGAAAAATACATATGATATTAAATATTACAGTGATGGTGTGGAATTGAATAACATAACACCAAACACATATACATATAACCCAACCGATAATCAAGAAATCACTCCGGTTGAGCCAACAAAAGAACATTATGTATTTGTTGGATGGTGTGATAATGTTGAAGCAACTGCAAATTGTACAAAGACATTAACAATAGATGCTGGCACAAGTGGCACAGTAACTGTTTATGCAAGATGGCTGCGACAGGTAACAATACATTTTGATGCTAACGCCGGTAACAGTGAAGTACAAAATATTCCAGCTGATACAATTTGTACAGATAGGCAAGGTTGCAGTATACTGTATAATAGCTCAAATTGGCCAACAAGAGACAGGTATAGTTTTGTTTCTTGGAATAGTGCTGCAGACGGCACAGGTACAGATTTCATACATACAACACAAGCTGGTAATCAAAAAGTTGTGTATTTTAATAATGTATTAAATTTAACTGACGGCGATGAAATAACATTATATGCAAAATGGACACCAATCAATTATGATATTACATACGAATTATATGGTGGTGTTGTATCTGGCACAAACCCGACATCGTATAATATTGAAACACCAACATTTACATTGGAAAATCCAACCAAGGCAAACTATGAATTTAATGGGTGGTGCGAAAACAATGCAGATTGTGATAACCCTGTTCTTACATACACAATTGAACAAGGTTCAACAACTGGCGATAAAGTATTGTATGCAAAATGGGAAAATGCTGGGTATTCAATTACATATAACAATATGGATGGTGCGACAAATTATGTTGACGCCCCAACCTCTTATACATTCGGTGTTGGTGCAACAATTAATGGCAAGCCAACACGTGAAGATTATATATTTGTCGGATGGTGCACTGACGCACAATTGCAAAATTGTTCTTACACACAAACAATTGGTACAGAAGCAACAGGTGATAAAGAATTCTGGGCAAAATGGGAACCTGTTAAATTTACTTTAACAACAACACCAATGGGTGAAAATGATACATACAGATTCCGTATATCTGCATCTGGTGTGTTCTATGTTGATTGCGGTGATGATGGTGTGTTGATAGACAGCGATAGATGGGGTGATCATGTACGTAGTGCTGGTAATACAATTGATCGTACCGGTAATACTACAGATGCTACATACGGTTGTAAGTATACAAATGCAGCAAATAAACATGAAATAAGATTCAGTGGAAGCGCAACAGGATATAATTCAAATCCAGCTAGTGACAGCAGTTATTCAGCGATTGATTTTGCTATGAGTAACAGTGGTGTTAGCACACCTAAAAAGATTGCGGGTATATCTGGTTCATTGGGTGCAATATTTGGAACAATTGGTAATGGTGATTCATTGTCAAAACAACCAAGATTTATTTATACATTTTCGGGCGTAACAAATATGCTTGATACGGATATAGATGACCCAAACAATCCTGGTAAAAAATATGCAATACCGCCAACATTGTTTAATGGTGTTCATGGTGCACCTGTGAATGGTATGTTTAAAGGCACGTTCAATGGTTGTAGTGGACTTACCGGAACAATACCTAGCAATCTGTTCTCTGGTATATCTGGTAATCCAGCACCGCATATGTTTTCAGCCACGTTTACAGACTGTACTAATATTACTGGAACAATACCTGGCAATCTGTTCTCGGGTATATCTGGTAATCCGGCACCGTATATGTTTAATTTAACGTTTGAAAATTGTAGAAATCTTACGGGAACTGTTCCAGGTAATCTGTTTGCAGGTATATCGGGTGATCCTGCAACATGGATGTTCTTAAGAATGTTCAATGGCTGTAGTGGTTTGGAAGGATTTTCGGATGGAACGACTACAACAGAATATATTCCTGAATCATTTTTGGAAAATATTACCGATGATACATCACCAAATCAGGTGTCATATATGTTTCAATATACAAATTTAAAACAATATTGTCCGGACGGAATGTATAATTCAACACGTGAACAGTTCAACGATGCAGGAAAACCATGGTGCGCATTCTGTCCATCTGGATACACATCAATAGAGGGGGCTGTCTCAAATTCTTCAATTAATATGTGTTTCAGAGACTGTCCTGTGAATGATTCTTTGGGTGGAACTTATATTCCAGAATCTGGTGGACACGCATATTATGGTGAAAATGGTGATGATATATCAACATGTAAATATGCATATACAATTTCTTATGAACTTGATGGTGGTGTTGTATCTGGCACAAATCCAACATCTTATAATATTGAAACACCAACATTTACATTGTTTAACCCAACAAAAGCAAACCATGAATTTGTTGGTTGGTGCGAAAACGATACTGATTGTGATAACCCTGTTCTTACATACACAATTGAACAAGGTTCAACTGGTAACAAGACATTATATGCACAATGGAAATTAAATGTGTTTAATATTAAATATTATGATGGTGCGAATGAATTGTCTGAAATTACACCGGCAACATATATATATTCTGATGACAGTCAAACAATAACACCGATTGAGCCAGAAAAACGTGGTTATACATTTAATGGTTGGTGTTTGAATTCTGATAATTGTGGTGATTCACAAAAGACATTGGTAATTGTTGGTGGAACAATTGGTGATATCAATGCGTATGCACAATGGGCCCCAAATGTTTATAATATCAATTATTATGATTGGGAAAATGAATTGGGTGGTGTATATCCAAATACATACACATATTCTGCCAGTGAAAACCAAACAATAACACCAAATGCACCAATTAAAAATGGTTATCAATTTATCGGTTGGTGTGTTGGTGCCGATGATTGTGAAGAAACAATAAACACATTGGATATACCTGCGGATACAATTGGTAATATAGATTTATATGCTCAATGGGTTATGACAATAAATGTACATTTTGATAAAAATATCCAGAAAGATGTTGTTGGTATGCCAAATGATGTTATTTGTGTGGACGGTCAAAATTGTGTGTCAAATCAAACACCTGTATTGAATAATTATGAATTTAATTCATGGAATCTGGAATCAGATGGTTCTGGTAATGAGATTGTAAAAGGTGAAAATGATGAATACGATCTTAGCGTTCTGTTCGATTGGTCTGGGGTAGAAAATGTAACATTGTATGCACAATGGACACCGGTTGATTATACAATTACATATATCTTAGATGATGGTATTGTATCTGGTACAAATCCAACATCGTATAATGTAGAAACACCAACATTTACATTGAATAACCCAACTAAAAACGGATATGAATTTATTGGTTGGTGTGAAACTGAAAATTGTGCAAACCCTGAAATTGAATATAGTTTTGATACATCTGTCGGTGGAAACAAAACATTGTATGCAATATTTACCCCAATTCAATACACAATTGTATTTAATGCAAATGGTGGTAACGGTGAAAAGGCACCTGTGACATGTTATTATGATACAAATTGCGATATTTCTAATAATGAAATTGAACGCACTGGGTATGATTTTATGGGTTGGTCACGTAATACAAGTGGTGTTGAATATCCACAAACCCAATCTGGAATCAGCGTATTCAATTTAACAAATGTTCCTGAAACAATATTTGTAAATGCAATTTGGAATGCAAATGGTTTGCCGTTGAAATATAACTATAATGACGGAACAGATATAATAAATGATTCTTGTATGTATGATACAAGTTTTGTACCAACTGTTCCAACCAGACCGGGTTATGTATTTGCAGGTTGGGATGTAACATCCGAATAATTATCGAATAAAAATATATAAAAAATAAAAAAAGGACTATTGACGTCCCCCCATTGTGCTGGCAGAATTCAGTGCTTTGACCAAAGTGTCTGCTGCGATTTTACGGAATTTATATGATAAAGATTTCAGATTTAATGCTTCTGCCATGGCGTCGCCAAAATTAGCAGAAATAAAATCTATTTGTGTTTTAGAGATAAGAAATACTTCACTTGTAATATCAGATGGTTTTAATTCTGTAATATTAGATTTCATAAAATACCTCCCTTCTCTCTTCGCTATAATAATAACACAAAAAAATGCAAAATAAAAACACAAAAACAACATTTTTTTACTGTAAATTTTTTTATAAATAAAAATAGTCAAAATAATTGACAAAAACATATTTGTTTATATATAAAAAACCCTGTTTTCCGGGCTTTTTTATAGTGTGTAAAAAAATTAAAAAAATATACAAAAAATGCGTTTTTTTGCTTGATATAAGAATAGGTTTTTTTCTACAATATCTTTAAGAAAGAGGAAGGTTTCTTGATAAAAAGGCGGATTTCCGCGGTGTTTTTATATCATATAAAAGCAATGCTGTTTGCGTTGGTGGTGCCTTTTGTCATGAATCCTGTTTTTGCGGACTCTTTCTTTGTTGCTCCAAATGAATCTTTGATGTGTACATACGACGCTTTGGATGCTGATGAAAACAGTACTGTTGTTTTCTCTGCAAGATGGTGTCAAGAATGTACAGATTTGGCAGTAAATACGGCCTCTTGTAATCTGACGGTTGATGAAACAACCGGCACTTGCACATATACCGCTGAATGTAAAACCGGTTATGAAAACATGACAGAGGTAAATACCGCAAAT
This sequence comes from uncultured Pseudomonadota bacterium, assembly GCA_902795435.1. GTDB lineage: Bacteria > Pseudomonadota > Alphaproteobacteria > Rs-D84 > Rs-D84 > Enterousia. The sequence continues at coordinate 26,680 of CADBLE010000005.1, read as the reverse complement.
GTACACTGTGTGGTGCATTCCTACGATATCAACTACTACAATTTATATAACGGGACAAACAACAGTTCTAATCCTTCCTCTTATACTGTTGAATCTCCTGATATTGAATTGTTGCCAGCGACCAGAAATGGTTACGATTTTGTCGGTTGGTATAGTAATGATAATGCCTCACAAACCCAGAATTCTGGATTTTTGGTCACAAGAATAGATTCTGGTTCCATCGGGGATAAGGATTTGTATGCGGGATGGAATATTATTCCTTATACAATTTCTTATGAATTAAATGGTGGTAATGCGGTAAATCCAACATCTTACAATGTTGAAACCGCAACATTTACAATAAATAATCCAACTAAAATTGGATATGATTTTGATGGTTGGTGTGTGAATGATGCAAATTGCACAAATCGTGTACAAACATATACTGTGCAAAATGGTTCTGTTGGGAATTTGGAATTTACAGCATTCTGGACAGAACAATCATATTCAATCACATATCATTTAGATGGTGGTTCTGCGACAAACCAAACATCTTATAATGTAGAAACACCTACATTTACATTGAATAATCCAACAAAATCAAATTTTGAATTTGCTGGTTGGTGTGAAAACAGTGCAAATTGTTCAAACCCTACTCTTACATATACAATTACCCAAGGTTCAACTGGTGACAGAGATTTATATGCAGTTTGGAGAGCAACAGATTATACAATCATATATCATTTAGATGGTGGTTCTGCGACAAATCAAACATCTTATAATGTAGAAACACCTACATTTACATTGGTAAACCCAACAAAAGCAAATTATGAATTTGCTGGTTGGTGTGAAAACAGTGCAAATTGTTCAAACCCTACACTTACATATACAATTACCCAAGGTTCAACTGGTAATAAAGATTTATATGCGGTTTGGGCGCCAGTCGGTTACACAATAACATATAACCTGGACGGTGGTTCCGCGACAAATCCAACATCTTATAATGTAGAAACACCTACATTTACATTGAATAATCCAACAAAACGTGGATATACATTTATTGGTTGGTGCGAAAATAATTTATATTGTTCTGATGTGCATCAAACACACACAATTGAACAAGGAAGTTATGGTAATAAAGTTTTTTATGCAAAATGGGAAGCCAACAGATATGTAATCACATATTCTTGCGGTGAAAATGGAATAACTAATACTTCTGGTGTTGTTTATGATTCAACATTTACAATGGTTGCCCCATTCTGTAATATGGTCGGTCAAACCCAGACAGGATGGGATTGTAATGCTGTATCTGATACTGATGTATCAAGTGTGGTAAATACATTTATTTCTGGTGTTTATACAATAGAATCTGATGCGATATGTAACGCAAAATGGCAAGAAAAAGTTTATGCTATCAATTATAAAGATATAAATGATAACAATTCTACCATTGATTTACCAGGACTTGAACCAAGTCAATATACATACGCACAATTACGTGACAACAATGGTATTGCGATTACTGCAGAGCCAAATGAAAAGACAGGATATAGTTTCATTGGTTGGTGCACAGACAGATCAAGAACAACTTGTTATGAACAACCTTATATTGAATACATACCAAATGTAGAACCTGCTGCTACAACAACATATTATGCAAATTGGGAATTAACAACATACGAAATAGAATATGATTTGAATGGTGGAACTAACGACGAAAGAAATCCATCAACATATAATATGAAGACAGAAACAATTGTGTTGTATAATCCAAGTAAAACTGGTTATAGATTCTTGGGATGGTTTGATAACCCAGAATTTGAAGGCGACCAAATAACAAAAATTGCGAAAGGTTCAACTGGAAATAAACAATTATACGCAAAATGGTATGTTGAACCTTATACAATTACATATAATTTGAACAATGGATCTTTCACTGCTGATACATATGTCCCACGTACTTACAATGCGGAAATAGAATCAGATATTGTTTTGCCAGAACCAATAAGGACAGGTTTTGAATTTGCTGGTTGGTATAATAATAGTAATTTGACCGGTGAAGAATATACAGTGATAACAAAGGGTTCTACTGGGAACTTAACGTTCTGGGCGAATTGGGGAAATAAAGAATATACAATACGTTATTTGTGTGATTCAAATAATATTGTTACAGACACGGTTTCGTATGCTGGTGCTTATACAGTAAGACAAAATGTTTGTGGGAATAATACAGGATATGAATTTGATTCATGGCAATGTCATTCACGTGCAGATAACACAGAATTTAATTTAACATCCACTAATTATTGGGCAAATGATTTTGATGTTGATTGTGAACCTGTATGGAATGCAAATAAATATACAGTAGTATTTTATTCAAATACAGGAACAGGTTCTAAACCAAATGTAATATGTGAATATGGCACGAATTGTGACGTCACAAACAACAATGAAATTACCAAATTAGGATATGATTTTGTTGGTTGGTCATTAGATGCGTATGATGAAGAAAATGTTTTTGTTCCAAACGAAGACAATAGAATCTTGGTTAAAAATTTACTGACAGAACCAGGTGTCGTAAAATTGTATGCTATTTGGAAATTAGGCAGTTATCATTGTGATGACGGTTATTATTTGCCTGCAAATTCAACAACTTGCAATAAATGTAAATCTGGATTCTATTGCCAAGAAGGTACTTGGAATTTCAATCCAGATGAAAACCAAGGTGATAATTCTTGTGCTGTTTTGTTGGGTGTGTTCTCGGCTGGTTCTAATGAACCAAGAAGCAGAGAAAACGATTGTTTTGCGTATTGTCCAACTAAGCCAGGATATATTACAAATCAATCTTATACCCCAGAAGAAACAATCAGTGTTTGTAGATATCCTGCAACAATAGAATATGTTGATATAGAAAATATTGAAGAATGTCCTGATTCATCCAAGGCATATACTTTGCCAACAGATACCAGCGTCACATTGTGTAATGTTCCACAATCAAGACCGGGATACACATTCAAAGGATTTGTTGACAACAAAGGTACAGAATATATTTATACAGGTTCAAATATTGTTGTGAATACCAATGGATTGGTGCCTAATAACAATGTTGTAACAATGACTGGTGTTTGGGAAACAAACACAAGAACAATTACATATAATTGTAATAATTCTGCGGATAAACACGTTACAAAAGATGTATCATACGGTGAAAACGAAGCGTTGCTTGATAGTTCTGAATGTCCAAATCCTGGTTATACATTCCAGGGATGGAGATGCGCTGGCAATGTTTCTAATACACCACAGGTATTGGTTGATTATATTGTTGTCCCAGATGAAGATGTTGTGTGTGATGCTGTTTGGAATGTTCATAATTATAATGTAAGATTTAATGCAAATACAGGAACAGGTGAAAAAGCAACCATATCTTGTGTTTATAACGAAAATTGTGATATTACAAACCATGATGAAATCGTTAAAAATGGGTATAGTTTTGTTGGTTGGTCAACAGATGCCAATAATAACAGTGTGATGTATTATCCATCTGCCAATAATGATATTATTGTCAAGAATTTGACGGATGAAGACAATGCAACGGTTGATTTATATGCAGTTTGGAATTTACAAGATTATAACATTAGATATGAATTGGGTGGTGCAAGATTACCAAAGGCAAATCCATCAAGATATAATATCACAACCCCAACATTTACACTGAATAATCCTGTGTTACAGGGATATACATTCAAAGGTTGGTGCGAAGGCAGCGCAAATTGTGCAGAACCTGTGGTGGAATATGTATTTAATCCGGTACAAAACACTGGCAATAAGGTATTTTATGCTGTCTTTGATACGGTTACATATCACATTACATATAAATATTTCACAGAAAATGGTACAGAAGGCGTATTGGATACTCTGTACCCAAGAGAATACACTGTGCAAGATAATATCGTTTATCCAACGGATGTGACATATCCGTATGATGAAAATACAACATATCAATATGCGTTTAATGGTTGGTCAACATCTGCTGATTTATCAAATGTGGTGTATGGATTCGCACCTGGTATGACTGGTGATATAACATTGTATGCAAGATGGAATATTGCAACACCGCAAGGTTCTGTCTTGTATAATTGCAGTAAGAAACGTCAAATAACCAGAACAAATTATGTTGGATTTGCTGTTGTCCCTGCTACACTGGAAGAATGCGGTATTTCAGAAACATCATACAGAACATTTGAAGGATGGAATTGTGATGGAACTGTATATTCTGCAACAGAAGGTGTGGTAGTTGCGGAAAACCAAATCGTATGTAATCCACAATGGAATTACGAAGAATATAGTATTACATATAAATACATCACAGAAGATGGTACGGAATCTGTAATCCCAGACAGTTTGTTGCCAAATACATATACTGCCGAAGATACAGTTGTTTATCCAACAGATGTGGCATATCCGTATAATGATAACACAATACATCAATATGCGTTTAATGGTTGGTCAACATCTGCTGATTTATCAAATGTGGTATATGGTTTTGCACCTGGTATGACTGGTGATATAACATTGTATGCAAGATGGAATATCGCAACACCACAAGGAAACGTTGTATATGATTGTGGTAACAGGCGTCAAATAACCAGAACAAATTATGTTGGATTTACCGTGTCACCTGCAACTGCGACAGAATGTCGTATAGACACAGAAACATTAATTGGTTGGATATGTGATGAACAAGAATATGCGCTGGATGAAAATGTCACTGTTAAAGATGGAACAATAACATGTAATGTAAAATTGAAAGAACCAGAACCAGAAGTTTTGGAAACATATCATATTACCTATAAAGATGTTGCAGAAGATGGCACAGAATATGAAATTACTGGTCTGACACCAAATACATATACAAAGCAAGATGATGTTATATATCCATCAAATATAACATATAACCATCACGGTGACACCAGACATCAATATGCATTTGATGGATGGTCAACATCTGCTGATTTATCAAATGTTGTATATGGTTTTGCACGTGGTATGACTGGTGATGTAACATTGTATGCAAGATGGAATATCGCAACACCACAAGGAAGTGTTGTATATGATTGTGGTAATAATCATCAAATAACCAGAACAAATTATGTTGGATTTACTGTTTTGCCACCAACCGCAACAGAATGCAGAATAACACTTGATACATTAATCGGGTGGACATGTAATGGTGTTGAACATGCTACCGATGAATATATGCCTGTAACAGAAGACACAACGACATGTGTTGCAAACATAGAAATGGAAGAATATAACCTGAACTATGAATTAAATGGTGGTACATGGCTAGATGGCAGTGATGTAAGAACCACATATACCAGATTGGATAGTTTTGCGTTACCAACAAGTGTTGTAAAACCAAATTATGATTTCCTTGTTTGGTCTTTGGCACCAGATTATATGAATGCTATAACAAATATCAAAACAGGAACAACGCATGATACAACTGTTTATGCACAATGGATGCCAAAAACTGTACGATGCGAAGCGGGATATTATTTGCCTGCTGGAACACTTGTTTGTGCACAATGTGAAGAAAACAAATATTGTTCTGGTGGTAATTATGAATATTCTGAAACAACAGATTCTGGCATAGAAAATTGCCCTGCTTCATATCCTTGGTCTGATGCTGGTTCTGTATCAGAAAATGATTGTTATAACAATTGTTCAAGCCGTGATTATTATGTGGTTTCTGGCAGAATATATAGAAACAGAAATACTTGTGCATATACACCGATAGTATATCATATCAACTATGTATTAAACGGTGGTGAATTTGAATCTGACACAAATGTTATTTATGAATATAACGTAACTACACCGTTTATTAGTTCATTGGTTGAACCAGTACAAGACGGCAAAATATTTGTTGGTTGGTTTGATGAAAATAATACAGAAATAACAGGTATAGATACATCATTAGCAACAGATATAACATTATACGCACGTTGGATTGAAGAACCTTGCCATGAAGATTATTACAAGACATCTGGTGGCGTGTGTGTTGCATGTCCAGAACATGGATATTCTGATGGTGGTTATGTATCAGCGTGCTCTTGTGCCGATGGATATTATTGGAATTCTGCAACACATGAATGTTTATATGATTATGAATCAGAATGTTTGTCACGTGGCGAAGATTACAGATGGGATGCAAATACACAACAATGTGTATATGAAGGATGTTCTGTGGGATATTACAAGACAACATCAACCACTTCTGCGTTTAATGTTGATATCAGCAAGAAAGGAAATTCATATATTTCAAGAAGCAATGATGGGCAACATTGTTATGGCAGTGCAAGTGATAGTTGTGAAGGAAACACATTAAATAATGGCGAATGGGAAACATATTTTGATTATGGTGTAATCAAAGGTATAGCATCTTGCAATAACACACCAGATAGCGAAACCGCAGATACAAGTTATATGGGGGTTGAAACATCTGGTCAATATTGTTGGTGTCAAATCAACTATTTCACCCCAACAGGCGGAAATATCGAAAGCCGTATTTCAAAGTGGGGTTATCGTTATAATCGCGATGATGATGCGTCTTGCAAGAATCATTGTGCAAGCAACTGTGCTTCGTATTTGCGCGACAAGACAAGTTTCAGACAAAAAATGTATGATTTCCAGACAGGTATAATCTGTATGCCTATAGATTACACAATTACATATGAATTATACGGTGGTTATGCGGAAAACCCAACATCTTATAATGTTGAAACCGCGACATTTACATTGAACAACCCAGAAAAAACAAATTACATATTTATGGGTTGGTGCGAAACCGAAAATTGTTCAAACCCAACATTGTCATATACAATAGAACAAGGTTCAATTGGTGATAAATATTTATATGCTGTTTGGGAATTAGATGAATCAACACAATGTAATGAAAATTATTACTATGATGAAAATATTTCAGATTGTGTAAAGTGCCCTGTTGGAACTTTGTCAGACGCTGGTTCTGTTGGTCAAAATTCTTGTGTAGAAGAACAATTTGAATGTGATGCTGGTGAATATTTGTATGTTGATGAAAATGTTGCTGAATGCAGAACATGTCCAATTGGATATTATTGTCCAGAAGGTGTCTGGACGGTTGAAACCGCAGATGAATCCAAGACACAATGTCCTCATGGCACAACAACGGAATATGACGGCGCAAGTGCAATTTCAGAATGTCATGTTGTATGTCCATCTGGCAAATATTTGAGAATTGGCGAAAATGAATCAGATAAATTATGTTTGTATGAAGAACAACAGACGCACCCTGCTTTGGCAATACAGGTAAATGGCAGAACATATTATGCAAATATGGGACAAAGAAATTTAACAATAAATGCGGAAACAACCAAGAAAATGCGTGTTGAATATATGGGAAGAATATATAACGTATATGACGCGAGTATGGAGTAAGTAGGAAATGTTGTTGAAACGTATGTTTTTTAGATTTTTAACAGCGACATTATTTATCGTTGTTGGAAATATGGAAAATGTTCGTGCGGCAGATGTAAATTGCCCTACTAATTCAACATACAATGGTTCAGAATGTGTTTGTGATAGTGGTTACACAAAAACATCACATGTATATGATTTTAATGTTAAAAACCCGACTTATTCATATTCTGGTTCAACATTTACCGCAGAAGCAACAAATATTGGAACTATATATGGGGAATCTTTGGGTTGGGACAAAGGTACGGGTTCAATAGATGCCAGTGTGCCGGCGGGGACATATACCGGTAAAAATTGCTGGTGTCGTATTGTTGCGCCATTTGAAACAAATTGGACTTATTCTGGTGGTGCGGTTGCCCCATCAAGCACAATCCCAGAAGGTTCAAATGTTTGGTTTGACGAATGTTCAAAAAGATGTGCAAACAAGACATATTCGACAACAATTCGCAGTTTTTACGGAACAAATATTTTAAATAATGGTGAAATTTGTGTGCCGAATACAACGACAACATGCAGTGAAGGATATTATTGGGACGAAAATGCCAATGAATGCAAATTTGATTACGAAGCAGAATGTGAAAATCGTGGTGGATATTATTATTGGGACACTGAAACTCAGGCGTGTAAATATAATTATGAATCAGAATGCGAAGATAATGGTGGGTATTATTATTGGGACACTGAATCCCAGACATGTAAATATGATTATGAATCTGAATGTGTAAATAATGGTGAATTGTATTATTGGGAAAATGGTGAATGTAAAAACCACAGAACAGAATGTGATAATCGTGGCGGGTATTATTATTGGGATACTGAATCTCAGACATGCAGATATGATTATGAATCTGAATGTAATGCACGTGGTGATGATTATACTTGGAATGGCATAAACCAAGAATGTGAACATAATATATCGGTACCAAGTTTGAGTTGCGAAGATGGTGTTGTTGAAAATGCTTCTTCTTATTATCCAACATCAGAATTACCTTCTGTCCAAGAAATAAGCACAGATGTGTATTATTCATATAATGGTGAAGAATATCAGTTGCTAACAGGCAGTAGCAGTTCGTTTAATCTTAAATCTGCGCAATCTGCTGGCAACGCAGGCGAAGGAACCGCAATTTATGACCAATATATGGCAGAACTTGATTATTATACATCTGACCAGGGTTGGGGTGTTGATTTTAATGGTGTAACTGTAAATGGTTGGGCGGTTTGTGCGGCAAACGCATGGAAAACACGTGGTGATATAAAAACTGGTGTTTTGACTGGAACTTATGGTGGGTGTTCTTGTTCTTTGGATAAAAAGAGATGGGTAGTTTATGGTAATATCGTGTCTGGATATTCTGGAAATTGGACTGCAAAGAATGAATATTGTCGTAAGAATTGCCCTGCTTTGTGTGCAGAAATGGTGGCTAATGATCAAGAATTTAGAAAAAAAGTATTTAATGATTCTTGTGATGCCGTTGGTGGTAATGGTGGTGGTGGAACAATAACACCTGTGATATGTGCAACAAACCAATTTGTATACGATAATGAATGTATAGATGCAAAATTTAATATAAGCACAAATTCAATAAATTATTTTGAATTCCGTATTTCTGCATCTGGAAGATTTTATGTTGATTGGGGTGATGGTAATGTTACTGAATACATAAAAACAGATAAATCATCTTTGCCCATCTATCATACATATTCAGATACTAAATCCAGAACCATCAGAATTGGTGGTTTGGCAGATGGGTACAGCACCAGTGTAGAAACGGCTGCAATTTCTTTTGCGAATTGGTCTGGTCAAACAAATACTTATAACGCAATTGAATACATTTCTGGGTCATTGGCAAAGATATTCCCTACAATTGATAGCGGTGATTCTTTATCAACACAACCAAGGTTTTGGAGAACATTTAACGGGTGTACAAATTTGAAAGGTTCTCTTGATGAAGATTTATTTGCTGAATTACGTGGGCAACCTGTGGAACATATGTTCTATTCTACATTTATGGGATGTGAAAATATTACTGGCCCTATCCCAGAACATTTCTTTGGTAATATTTCAGGGCAACCAGCATCGTACATGTTTGATGGAACTTTTTCTGGGTGTAAGAATTTAGGTTCTGAAAATGGTGTTCCAACATATTCAATACCTGAAAATTTATTTGCAAATATCCGCGGAACAACCGTTCCACACATGTTCCCAGGAACTTTCTTTAATTGTAAAAGTTTAACAGGGGAAATACCGCACAATTTGTTTGCTAATATTTCTGGTGAACCAAAAGAACGTATATTTGCTGCTACTTTCAGTGGATGTGAAAATTTAAGTGGTCAAATACCGCAAGATTTGTTTGCTAATATCAGTGGTTCTTTGGAGAATAAATCATTCCGCAGAACATTTAAAGACACTTATTCTTTGTCTGGTTGGGTTCCAGAAAACTTGTTTGCGAATTTGGATAATGATGATCACCAGGGCGACGGAATGTTAAATATATTTGAAAATTCAGGTATTGTTACCGCTTGTCCAGAATATTATTATCAGGTTGAAACTGAATTTGATGAATTCTGGGACGGTCGTGTTTCTTGCAGACGCTGTCCAAACGGTTTGTATTCTGAATATGGTTCTGTGGGCGAATCTTCATGCCATGTAACAACATACGAATGTTATGCGGGTGAATATTTATATGTCGGTCAAGATGTTACAGAATGTCGTGAATGTCCAATTGGTTATTATTGCCCACAGGGTGTTTGGACAATTGAAAATGCGGACGAATCAAAGATTTTATGTCCAAATGGAACTACTTCTGCGTCTGGTACAATGGACGAATATGGATGTGTTCCATCACCATTTGAATTAGATGTTAAACCATATACACCACAATTTGTTTTCCGTATTTCTGCGGCTGGAACCTATATCATAAATTGGGGCGATGGCAATATTGAACAAATACGAATTACAACCCCAGAACCAACCAGAATAGAACATAATTATGTAAATTATATGTCTGGCGAAACATATACAATTTCTATCGGCAGTAAAAATGTTAGTGAATATTATATTGGTGATAGTGATTATTATGGTGCAATTACATTTGGTATGGTTAAAAACAGTAACGAAACAAACACATACGATAGAATAATTGCAATTCGTGGCTCTTTGGGTGCGGTATTTCCTACAATTGGTAACGGTGATTCTTTATCAACCCAGCCAAGATTTGCGAACACATTTAATAATTGCGATAAAATTACAACACCTATTCCTGAAAATATATTTGAAGGTGTTCATGGGGCGCCTGTGGATTATATGTTTTACAGAACATTTGCGGGTTGCACAGGAATAACGGGTGAAATTACAGAAAACTTGTTTGCTGATATCAGTGGTGAAACACGTGAAGCAATGTTCAGTAATACTTTCTATAACTGTCAAAATATTGAAAGTGAAATTCCAGCAAATTTATTTGCGGGTATTTATGGCAGTCCAAAAATCGCTATGTATTCCAATACATTTAATGGGTGCAAGAAATTATATGGAAATATACCATCTGGATTGTTTGGAAATATTAGCGGGAATCCTGCAATAAATATGTATTCTGGAACATTTGATGGTTGTGAAAATTTAACTGGTGAAATTCCAGATGGATTGTTTGGTGATATCTATGGTGATGCACAAGGTTGGATGTATTATGGAACTTTCTATGGTTGTACAAATTTGTCTGGTTATGTGCCAAAGAATCTGTTTGGCAGATTGTCTGGTGAACCAGAATGGATGATGTTCTATCAAACATTTTATAATGATTCACAAATTGTTGGTTTCAAAGATTATAATACAAATACAACATACGGATTTATACCAACTGATTTATTTGGAACAATAAATAATGTAAATTATGACGATACAAATATGTCTATGTTTGAAATGTTTGAAGGAACCAGTTTGATTACAAAATGTCCAATTGGATATTACAAATATAATACAGGATTTGAATCTGATTTAAATCCAAAGGTTTCTTGTACAAAATGTCCAGATGGTTCAACGACATTATATGATGGTGCAAATTCTGAATCTGAATGTTTATATAATGCTTATAATATAACCTACGATTATACAAACGGTGGTTCTGGTTGTGAAAATGAAGCTGTAAATATTGGCATGGGTAAAGAAATTTTATGTGAACCAATAAAAGAAGGTTATAATTTTATTGGATGGTATGACAGTGCAAATGGTGGTGAAAAGGTTACTTATATTTCAGAAGACAATTCCCAAGATATTGTATTATATGCACATTGGGTTCCATTGTGTTCCGAAAACGAAAATTGGAACGGTGAAGAATGTGTTTGTAAAAATGGGTATATTGAAATAGATATTCCATGGATAAACAATTACAAAATAGATGCAGATGATTATGAACCATACCAAACTGTACATCCAGATACCTATGAAGAAATGCGAGATGCAATGCGTTGGCGTGCCACTTTTGATAATGTTCAAGAAAATCGTGAAATGGCGGGGATTGTTATTGAGGGTGATGCTTTTTGTTCGGCAGACGCAAGCAGAAATATTGTAAATGGTAATGCTACTTCTGGTTCTGATATTTTAGATGAATTGACTGGAACAGGACAATATTGTTGGTGCAGAATGGGTGCGCCTGCGTTGTCAAGATGGGTTTATGTTGCAGATATCGCAACTGGCGGACTAGAAGGTTGCCAAAGAAGATGTCCGGGTTATTGTGGCAGTTATATTTCGGGTGTAACCGTGAAACAATCTGTGGTCAGAAAAGCAATTTATGATAATATTTTATCTGATAATGCAAAGGTTTGTGTTCCAGAAGGTTATAATAACAACCCAATCCAATCAGTATGCGAAACAGAAAAATATTTACGTATTGGAAACGATGAATCAGATAAAATGTGTTTGTCAGAGGAACAATTGACCCACCCTGCTTTGGCTGTGGAAATTGGTGGCAAGACATATTATGTGAATATGGGTCAACAGAATTTGACGATAAATTCAGAATCTAGTAAAAAAATGCATGTTTTGTATAACAATAATACATACAATGTATATGATGCTAGCGCAGAATAAACGCGAAAATCTGGGATTTTTTCACATATAAACTTGTTTTATAAAAAAACTGCATTATATGGATAAAGTGGCTTGACCAAAGGGTCTAAAATTGCTATAAAACAATAAAAATATGGCAATGCCAAAATGGTCAAAATCGCATTGTAAAAAAAGAAGGAAATAAAATGGCTAATTTATTGAAAAAATTGTTTGGTTCTGTAAACGACAGATTGGTTAAATCTTATGATAAAACAGTGGCAATTATAAATGGTTTGGAACCTAAATATGCCGCAATGACGGATGAAGAAATTCACAATTTAACAAATGTTTTCCGTGAAAGATTAGCAAATGGCGAAAAAGAAAAAGATATTTTGCCTGATGTGTTTGCTGCGGTTCGTGAAGCATCAAAACGTTCAATTGGGTTGCGTCATTTTGATGTGCAATTGATTGGTGGTATGGTTTTGGGTAATGGCCAGATTTCAGAAATGAAAACTGGTGAAGGTAAAACATTGGTTGCTACATTGGCTTTGTATTTAAAGGCATTACAAGGCAAAGGTGCACATTTAATTACAGTAAATGATTATCTGGCATCTCGTGACGCGGGTTGGATGGGCCAGGTTTATAGATTTTTGGGTATGACTGTGGGTATTATTCAACACGATATGTCTGATGAAGACAGACGCGCAGCATATAATTGCGATATTACGTATGTTACAAATTCAGAATTAGGTTTTGATTATCTGCGTGATAATATGAAATTTACAAAAGAACAACAGGTTTTACGTCCTTTCTTTTATGCTATCGTTGACGAAGTGGACAGTATTTTAATTGACGAAGCCAGAACACCTTTGATTATTTCTGGACCTGCGGAAGATACCAGTGAATTATATAACAAAGTTGATGCTGTGGTTGCTCAATTGGTTCCAGAAGATTATAAAATTGATGAAAAAGACAGACATGTTACATTGACTGATGCCGGTATTGACCATGCTACAAATTTATTGAAAGAAGCCGGTGTTTTGGTTGGTGATAATTTATATGCGTCTGAAAATGCTGTTTTGGTTATGCATATCCAACAATCTTTGTTGGCACACCATTTGTATATCAAAAATGTAAATTATGTTGTTCGCGATGGCGAAGTTTTAATTGTTGATGAATTTACGGGTCGTGTGATGTCTGGTCGTCGTTTTGGTAAAGGATTACACCAGGCAATTGAAGCAAAAGAACATGTAACAGTTCAACCTGAAAATCAAACTGTGTCCAGTATTTCTTACCAGAATTTGTTCAGAATGTATCCTAAATTGGCGGGTATGACTGGAACAGCAATGACAGAAGCAGCAGAATTTGAAGAAATCTATAAATTACGCGTTGTTTCAATTCCTACAAATAAACCGGTTGCACGTATTGATCATCATGATGAAATTTATCGTAATAAATCTGAAAAATACGATGCAATTATTAAACAAATCCAAGAATGTATGGAACGCCAACAACCTGTGTTGGTTGGAACAGTGTCTATTGAAAAATCAGAAGAATTGGCAAAAATCGTTCGTGAAAAATTAGGAATCAACCCTGCGGTGTTAAATGCAAAACACCACGAAAGCGAAGCAAAAATTGTATCCCAGGCCGGTGCCCCAGGTGCAGTTACAATTGCTACAAATATGGCTGGTCGTGGAACCGATATTAAATTGGGTGGTAATGCAGACGATTTGATTGCAGAACTTGATGAAACTGCACCTGATTTCGAAGACAAAAAGAAAGAAATTATAGACAGAATTGAAAAGAATAAACAGTTGGTATTGGATGCGGGTGGTTTATATGTTATCGGTACAGAAAGACATGAATCTCGTCGTATTGATAACCAGTTACGTGGTCGTTCTGGTCGTCAGGGTGACCCTGGTGATTCTAAGTTTTTCTTGGCTTTGGACGACGATTTGATGCGTATATTTGGTGCGTCCAGATTGGAAAACATGTTGACTAACCTTGGATTAAAACCAGGTGAAGCAATTACCCACCCTTGGATAACAAAGGCACTTGAAAAAGCACAAAAACGCGTAGAAGCAAGATATTTTGAAGCACGTAAAGAATTGCTGAAATACGATAATGTTATGAATGATCAAAGAATGGTTATTTATAAACAACGTGATGAATTGATGAGTTCTGAAAACTTGAATCCATTTGTGGAAGAATTGATTGGTGATGTTGTTGAAATGATTTGTGAAAACAATATTCCTGAAAAAGCACACCCAATGGATTGGAATTTAGAAGCAATTCATAACGATATGATGCGTATATTCTCATTAGACATTACAGATTTAGATAAATGGAAAACAGATGAATCTGTGTCTGAACGCGTGGCGTATGAAACATTGTTGAAATTGGCATTGCGTCGTTATCAAAACCAATGTGAAAAATACGGTCCTGAATTGATGCAAATGGCACAACGTCAAATGATGTTGGGCGCATTGGACAGTGTTTGGAAACGCCATTTACAACAGATGGATTATTTACAGGGTTCTATCGGTTTGCGTGGATATGCCCAAAAGAATCCGTTGTATGAATATAAAAATGAAGCACTTGATTTATTCAAGAACACAATTATGAATTTCAAATCTATATCTGTTGCATATATTTGCCGTATGGAATTGACCCAGGAAGATGTTGATGCAACTGCACAACAACAGGCAGAACACGATTCTAGTTTGAATCAAAGCGGTTCTGAAAATCATATGGCGAATATGAATATCAGTCGTAACGCATTGTGTCCATGTGGTTCGGGTTTGAAATACAAACATTGTCATGGAAAATTAAATTAAACAAACGATAAAGAAAAAAAGGTAAAGGGTTTTTGATATGCCTGATTTTGTGCATTTGCGTGTTCATTCAAAGATTTCTGTTGGCGGTTCAACCCTGCCCGTTGGCGCAAATAAAAAATTAGGCATATTAAAGGGTATTCCTGAATTGTGTCAAGACAATGAAATGTTCGCATGTGCATTGACTGATACAAATATGATGTCGGGTTGTGCAGAATTTTCTGATGTTATGCCGTCAAACAAAGTGCAACCAATTATCGGTGTTGAAATAACATTAAATCAACACAGTGCAGACCCAAAAATATTGCGTCAATCTTCTTTGTCTAAAATTGTTTTATTGGCTAAACATCACGAAGGTTATCTGAATCTGTGTGAATTAAGCCGTATAATGTATATGCGCCAAGAAAATCATCATCTTGGGCCATATATTACATTTGCAGAATTAAAATCACACAAAGAAGATATTATTTGTTTATCTGGTGCGCATACTGGTCCGATTGGTATGGCAATATTAAATGACCAAAATAATACTGCGTTTACATTGGCACAACAGTTCTTGGAAATATTCGGAAATAATTTTTATATGGAAATCCAAAGACATGGTTTGCCAGAAGAAATAAAAACAGAACCTGTTTTCTTGCAAATTGCACGTGATTTGAATGTTCCAATTGTTGCAACAAATGATGTTTGTTTTGCAAGTCCTGATGATTACGAGGCCACAGATGCGTTGGGTTGTGTGTTAGGACAAACACGTGTTATAAACCCTGAACGTCCACGTAAATCACCAGAACAATATTTCAAATCAAAAGCAGAAATGAACGAATTGTTTTCTGATTTACCAGAGGCACTTGAAAACACAGTAAATATTGCAAAAAGATGTGCTTTTTATGTAAATGTGCATGAAAAACCTTTGTTGCCACGATTTGGGGGTGACCTGGAAACAGAATGTCAGATGTTGCGTGATGATACAATGAACGGGTTAAAGGCACGTTTGGAACAACACAATATTACAGATACCACCCCATATTATGAACAGGCCGAATATGAATTAGGCGTTATTATTGGTATGGGATTTCCGGGATATTTCCTTATTGTTGCTGATTACATAAATTGGTGTCGTCAAAATGGAATTTTAACAGGTCCGGGCCGTGGTTCTGGTGCGGGTTCTATTGTGGCATGGGCATTGGGTATTACACATGTAAATCCATTAAAATATGGTTTATTGTTTGAAAGATTCTTGAATCCAGACCGTATATCTATGCCTGATTTTGACGTTGATTTTGAACCAAATGGTATAGAAAAAGTTCTTGATTATGTTGGTGGTAAATACGGTCGTGATTCTGTGTGCAGAATTATCACATTTGGCAGTTTGCAGGCACGTGGTGCGGTTCGTGATATTGGTCGTGTTTATGGTATGCCATATTCTAAATCAGACGCAGTATGTAAATTGATACCTGCGGATGTTAAAACATTGAAAGAAGCCGTTGAAAAGACGCGTGAAATTCGCGAAATCATAGACAGCGATTCTGATATGAAAAAGGTCATGGATATTGCCGAAGAATTAGAAGGTTCTATCAGAAATCTGGGACAACATGCGTGCGGTGTGGTTATCGGTGACAGACCAACAACAAAAATTGCACCAGTTTATCGTGACCCTGCGAACCCATTACCATCATGTCAATTTGACGGGCACTATTTGGAAAGTGCAGGGTTGATTAAATTTGACTTTTTGGGATTGGAAACTTTGGTTGTGTTGAAATACGCAGTGCAACTTATCCAAAAAACACGCGGAATCAATATAGATTTAGATAAAATACCAACTGATGACGAAGAAACAATGAAGTTGTGGCAATCTGGTTTAACCGAAGGTATATTCCAATTCGATGCCCCGTTTGTTCAACAGACATTAAAGAAAATGCACCCGACCAGTTTCTTGGAAATATCTGCGTTAAATGCGTTGAACCGTCCAGGGCCTATTGCGTTTATTCCACAATTTATTGCCCGTATGCATGGTGAAGAAGAAATTAAATATGTTCATCCATTGGCAGAACCAATCTTGAAAGAAAGTTATGGTATTATTGTTTATCAGGAACAGGTTATGCAACTGACACGTGCATTGGCTGGATTTACCCGTGGTGAATCTGATACCGTGCGAAAGGCAATGGGTAAAAAGAAAATTGAATTATTGGCACAATTAGAGGTTAAATTCTTGAAAGGTTGTGCCGACCATGACACATTGAAAGAAGACGAAGCAAAAGATTTGTGGGAAAAATTCAAGGAATTTGCAAAATATGCGTTTAATAAATCACATGCTATCGCCTATTCTATCGTTGCAAACCAATGTGCTTATTTAAAGGCACATTTCCCTGCGGAATTTTTGGCTGCATCTATGTCCAGTAACATGAACGACACAGACCAATTGGCGTTGTTCGTAGATGATGCAAAATCTAATTTCAATATTCCAATTGTTGCACCAGATATAAATGAAAGTGAATCTACATTTACGGTTAAAAACGGTAAAATTATTTACGCGTTGGCCGCAATTAAAGGTGTTGGAACTGTTGCTACGGACGCAATTGTTGCAGAACGCGAAGAAAACGGTAAATTCAAGAATCTGACAGATTTTATCAAACGTTGTTCGCCATTTATCAACAAAAGAATATTGGAAGCATTTGCAAAGGTTGGTGTTTTAGATTCACTTGAACCAAATCGCGCGTTGTTATTCATGAATGCGGATGCAATTTTGGCATACGGCACAAAATCAAGAGAAACATCTAATTCATTGTCTTTGTTTGAAAATACCACCGCAGATGATGTTAGCACAGACAGATTACGCAAAGATTTACCAAAAACAAAACCATGGACATTTATACAAAAACTTGAAAACGAATTGTCTGCACTTGGTTTCTATATTTCCGCACATCCATTGGATCAATATAAATCTTTGATATCACGTTCTAATTTAACAACCAGTGATAAAATTGCAGAGTTGGGCGACAGAAAACCAGTACAGATTGCCGCGATTGTAAATTCGTTTTCTAAACGCACAACCAAAACAGGCAAAGAAATGTTGACCATAAATGCGTCTGACAGTTTTGGTAACATAGAAGGTGTTGCGTTTGGTGAAAATGCAAGTTTGTTGATGGATGTATTAAAATCAGAAACAGCCGTTGTTATTTCAGGCAAGGTATCTATCCGTGATGAACGCGTTTCTATATTTGTAGATTCTTTGATGCCATTATCAAAATGGGTCGCAAAAATCGCAAAAAGAATAAATATAGAAGTGTTTTCACAAACTGCATTGGCGGGTGTGAAAAAAGTGTTGGGCACCCTGCCGTTCGGTATGACCCAGGTTGTATTGAAATTACATTCAAACGAAAAAGTGGCGTCTTTGATTCTGAAACAAACGGTGGAATTAGACACAACAACCGCGAAAGATTTAACTGCATTGGGAACCAAGGTGGTAATTGAATAATGAAACATATACCTGTGCTTTTAGACAAAGTTCTTGAAACATTGGGCGATATAAAAAATCGCACGGTTGTTGATTGCACTTTCGGTGCGGGTGGTTATTCGCGGGCTTTTTTGGAACGTGGCGCAAATGTAATTGCATTTGATCGTGATACAAATGTTGTTGCAGACGCAGAACAATTAAAACAAGAATACGGCGATAAATTTACATTTATAAACAAACCTTTTTCAGAAATAAAAGAATTAAATTCTGACGATTTTGATGATGTTGTTTTTGATTTGGGAATTTCATCTATGCAGATAGATAACGGTGAACGTGGGTTTTCTTTCCGTTTTGATGGGCCATTGGATATGCGTATGAATGCTAATTCTGGAAAAAGCGCAAAAGATTTGATAGAAACATTATCTGAAAAAGAATTGGCAGATATTTTATATGAATATGGCGATATAAAAAAATCTTATATGATAGCGAATATATTGAAAAAGAATTTACCACAAACAACATTTCAATTACGTGATTTAATCAAAAATCCGAAAGATGTTGCACCGGTATTTCAGGCACTGCGTATTGCGGTAAATGATGAAATGGGCCAGATTAAATCTGCCCTGATCTCTGTCAAAGATATGTTGAAGAAAGACGGCCGTTGTGTATGTGTCACATTTCACAGTATTGAAGACAGAATTGTAAAAAATACTTTCAGACAATGGAGTCAGCCAATCGGCGACCCAAGATTACCAACCCTGACATCATCTGAATACGAAATGTTAAAGGTTTTTACCCCAGATGATGCAGAATTGGAAAATAACCAACGGGCACGTTCCGCACATTTAAGGGCGGTAAAAAAACTCTAAATATGGTATTGACCTAAAATCTGGAATTGTGTTAGAATACGAAACAAAGGAAAGGAAATATGAAAAAATTATTAGCATTTTTATGCGGAATATTGACAACAAGTAATGTTTTTGCAAATCCAGCATGTGCGGTTTGTACGGTTGCAATTGGTGCAACATTGACAATATCCAGAAAATTGGGTGTTTGTGATAATGCTGTTGCTGTTTGGTTGGGTGCATTCTTGGTTATTTTAGGATATTGGGCAATCAAATGGTTTGACAAGAAAAACTGGCATTTTTTTGGTCGTGATACAATTTTGATGTTATTGTCTTTTTCAATGATTGGTGCTTTGTACATTAAACATTTGGTTTATACACCTTGTTTCTTGGGAATAGACGCTTTCTTGTTATGGGCTATCATTGGTGGAATCGTCTATGTTATCTCACAAAAGATTTATGAATTCATGAAACGTCGTAATAATAATCATGCACATTTCCCTTTTGAAAAAGTGGTTATGGCATTGGTTATGTTGTTTATGGTAAGTTTCTTGGTTTCTAAATACGCTCTTTAATGAAAAAGGAAAATAAAATGAAAAAAAACGCTAAAAAATTATCAATGGAAGAAATGATTGAAAAATTAGATGCTGAAAAGAAAGCAAATCCGCTTGATTTGTCGTCAGATCAAGATTTGTCTATTGCGTTGATGAATTTGGTGTCTTTGGAAGAACACTTCTTTTTCAGTGGTGCAAAAACTGGCAAGGTTGGTTTTTATGATTTAATCAACACGGCTCGTGATATGCGTAAAGAATTGATGGAACGTATTGTAAAGAAATCTGGTCCAGAAGATGGCGAAGTTTGGTGTATTTCTAAACATTTATTGGCGGCATCTATGCGTTTATACGAAGTTGGAACCAAAGCAATGGGTGCTGGTCGTAAGAAAGATGCTTATGAAATGTTTACCAAAGCATACGATTTATATTCATTGTTCTGGGGATTAAACATGCATTTGATAGATTTAGATGGTATTCAAGAATCTATCCCTAGTTTTTATGATGGTGCAATTAAAGAATGTAAAGTCCCTGAAAAAAAGGCGGTTGCAAGCAAGAAACCTGTAAAATCAGAAGAAAAAGTATCTGGTGTAAAACGTTTGGGACAATGGGTAAAAAATGCTGTAAATTGCTGTATTGAATAAATACTTGATTTAATACTGTAAAAAATGATAAAATAAAACATAAATAAAAAAGAGAGAACGAAAGTGGTGGGCATAAAAAATATTCTTAAATTATCTGCTATGGCAATAATATTGCCTGAAATCGCTTTTGGGGTTCAGGCACAGAATCCACGTGGTAGCAATTCTTCTTCGGGAAGAAACTCTTCGTATGTCCAGGAAGTAAATGCGAATGCTTCCATCAGACGTTCTGCAACTTCTGTGATTGCGCGTACTGCGTCTGCGA
Source organism: uncultured Pseudomonadota bacterium (assembly GCA_902795435.1). Classification (GTDB taxonomy): domain Bacteria; phylum Pseudomonadota; class Alphaproteobacteria; order Rs-D84; family Rs-D84; genus Enterousia. Next base: position 5,555 of record CADBLE010000005.1, on the reverse strand, counting down.
ATAGTAAGAAACGCACGGTTGTAAATTCTCGTGCTGCCGCGGTTCAACGTTCTGTTGATTCTGTTCGTTCTGCTCGTTCTGGTTCTAATATTGTTTCTGGTGGTGTAAATGTTTCACGTGCCGCCGCATCAAATGCTGTCAAAAAAACTGGGAAAACAGCGGGTTTGTCTGCAAAAAAAGCAAATAAAACTTCTGACAAGAATACTTCTCGTGCAAACAAAGCACGTGCAACTGCTGTGTTTAATGATGTTTCTAAGATTGGCGGTGGTTATGCGACATGTCGTGATTCTTACGCAACATGTATGGACCAATTTTGTGCTGCTGCTAATGAAACATACAGAAGATGTTTTTGCAGTGATAGATTCAGAGATTTTCGTGATACCGAAGAAGCATTAGATGGTGCTCTGCAAATGTTGGCGGATTTCCAAAACAATAATTTGGAAGCGGTCAATAAATCTGCGTCTGAGGTAAATGCTATGTATACTGCAACCGAAGGTGAAGCGGCAATTAAAAGAGATACATCTGCATCACAAAAATTGTTGGATAACATCGGTGATATGTTGTCTGGTAAAAAGAAATCTTCATCAGCACCTACATCATCTTCTGGTTCTTCTGTTGGTGTATTAGATTTGTCCAGTTTATCTGGTGGCCTTGACAGTGTTTGGGGCGGTGGTGATGTGTTCGGCGGTGGTTCTTCCGCATTTGGTTCTTCTAATAATTCACCAAATTTATCTGAAATGGAAGGCAAAGAATTATTCACATCTTCCAGCGAACAATGTAGCCAGGTTACACGTGATGCGTGCAACAGTGATGCTATGTTTAATTTAGCACGTTCTTCCTATTCAATTTTGGTTACACAAGATTGTAATTTATATGAAAAGAACATAAATGCTAAAAAAGCATCTGTTGAAGAAACCGTTCGTCAGGCTGAAAAATATTTACGTGAAGCAAGATTGGAAGAATACCGTGCACATAATTCGGCAGACGTAAATCAATGTTTGGCAAAGGTTGAAGAATCAATCAAAAACCCAATGGCTTGTGGTCCAAAATATGAAAAATGTTTGGATTATACCGGTAAATACATAAATACAACAACTGGTGAACCTATTTATTCCAAGGCATTGTTTGGATTGAATAATTTGATTGTTTTGGGTGATACAGCTGATGTGTTGGGTGCAAATAAAGAATTTGACGCATTCTTGAACGACAAAAAGATTTATGTTGAAACTGCATTAAATTCTTGTCGTGATATTTCTGATACAGTTTGGTATGAATTTAAACGCTCTGCCCTTATCCAAATTGCCCAGGCACAAGATGAAAAAATTGAATCTGTAAAAGATTCTTGTGTTGAAACAATAAAAGAATGTTATGATGAACAAACAGGTGTAATGGAAAGTTTGGATACAACTGTTGATGAAGATGAACAAAGTTCGACCAAGGCAATTGCAGCGGTCGCGGCACGTGGTATGTGTTATGAACGTGTGATGGCTTGTGCGGCTTTGTATGGCGACCCAGATGGTTGTAAATATGATGATAAATCAAAGAAACTTGTTCCTGCAGCCGGCAAGGTTTGTGGTTTGCAATCATTATTGGTATTAGTTGATACAGTTGATAGTGTAAAGGTTGCAGAAGGATGCGAAGTTGCTATGACAAAATACCTTGGCACGTTGTGTCCTGATGAAGAAATTAAAAACGAAGAAACCGGCGAAGTTGAACGAGTTGTCAAATATGCTGGGTGCAAGACAATGAACAAACAAGAATTGCGTGCATCATTAGAAGGACGTATAAAAATGTTCTGTGCAACAGATTTGGTACAAAATGATAAATCTAATACTATATCTGCCAGCGAAATGTCTGCATTTAACCTTGAAATCAGAGACCGTATGATAAAAGATGTATTCGCTGAATTAGGAATCGGATTTTCTGTTGGTTGTGAAGATATGGGTGGTGTTTGGATGAATGCTGGTGATATAAAATCTATCAACCCAGAAGATTTAGCACCTAAATTCTACAAGAAATATTACGGTGTATCTGCATTGAACGCAACCAGTATTGCGAATTTGAATTTAGAAGATGTTGGTTATTGTGTCAGCGGTAATTTGAAAACACAATGTTTGGCTCAAAACGAAGGCGCATCTCAGATATTGGCTGAATTTGACGAAGCACTGAACCAATGTACTTTGACAACCGCATGGTATGAATCTAGATGCGAAATATTGGGTGGAACATATTATAATCAACAATGTGAAATCCAAAATGTCAGAAATCCAAATGAAAAATAATGGATAACAGATAAATAAAAACAGCCGTTAAAATACGGCTGTTTTTTTATAACAATTTTTTTTAATCTTGCCCATTTAATGTTTTTAGCATTTTCATAACCATTTCACGTTGGCTATCAGATGGCAAAGCCCAATATAAATTTATAAGTTGCAGAGATTCATTTTTTGCCAATGGGTCTGTTTCTTTCTGTTCTGAAACGCGTGTGGAACGATTTGCCTTGGTTTCAGGTGGAACATTACCCGGTAATCCAGAAAAGAAAAATGCAACAGATGTTTCAAGTGCCTGGCTTAAATCAAAAAGACGAGATGCAGGAATTCTGTTTCCCGCGGTTTCGTATTTTTGTATTTGTTGAAAACTGATTCCACATTTTTTTGCCAAATCAGATTGCGAATAACCCAACATAACACGACGTAATAACAAACGTTGTGCTATGTGTGAATCTACTTCGTTGATAACAACTGGTTTTTTTGCCATGGATTATCCTGTTTTATGATTTGTTTCCTTTCATATACAAATATATATTTTTTCTTTTTGTTTTGCAATCAAAAAACATATATGATACCCTTTTTCAACATAAAGGAATGAAAGAAAATGAGACCAATTGTTTTATGTATTTTAGATGGTGTTGGTATAAATGATTCCAACGAACATAACGCCGTAGCAATCGCAAATATGCCTTTCTTTGATGGTTTGATTGCAAAATACCCTTGCTCACAATTAGATGCCAGTGGTAACGCAGTTGGGTTGCCAGACGGTATTATGGGAAATTCAGAGGTTGGGCACATCACAATTGGTTCGGGTCGTGTTGTGAATCAATTTTTACGCAGATTTGAAATAGAAGATTTATCTAAGAATATTGAATTAAATAAATTTATGGATTCTGTCAAAAAAGACGGTGGTATTGTGCATGTTTCGGGTTTGATGTCTGATGGTCGTGTTCATGCGAATATTGTTGATATAATTAAAACAGTTAAACATATATTGAAAAACGGTTTGCGTGTTTGTATTCATTTCATTGCAGACGGTCGTGATACACCGCCACAATCTGCGGATAAATATATCAAAATGTTGAAAGATGAATTATCTGTTGATTTTGATAATGGAAATGTATGGTTTGGAACAATTTCTGGACGTTATTACACAATGGACAGAAACAAAAATATGGATCGTACAGAATTGGCTTTTTCTGCAATTGAAAAATCAGAATCTGAATATCACACAGACACCATTGAACAGGCATTATTAGATGCTTATTCCCGTGGTGAAACAGACGAATTTATCAAACCAACGGTTATAAAACCAACTGAATTGACAACAAAAGACGGATTTTTATTCTGTAATTATCGCAGTGATCGTGCCCGTCAAATTATGAGAAAGGTTGTAGAAAATGGTTGTCATATTTTATGTTTTTCCCAATATGGCGAAGGTCTTGATGAATTATGTCCTGCGTTGTTAAAAGATGAAAAAGTAACAAATACATTGGGTGATGTTTTGGCACAACATGGCAAATCTCAATTGCGTATTGCAGAAACAGAAAAATATAATCATGTGACATATTTTATGGACGCGGAACGCAATATAGATTACGAAAACGAAGAAAAAGTTTTAATTGCTTCCCCAGATGTTGCGACATTTGATATGAAACCAGAAATGTCTGCAAATGAAATAACATCTGCATTGTTGCCAAGGTTAAATAAATTTGATGTTGTGTTATTGAATTTTGCAAATGGCGATATGGTTGGACATACCGGAAATGAATCTGCCGCGGTTAAAGCAATGGAATCTTTGGACGAACAATTGTCAAAAATAGTTCCAGCGGTGTTGGATTTAGATGGTTGTGTTTTAATTATTGCAGACCATGGAAATGCAGAACAAATGTGGGACAATGAACATAATGTTCCATTGACATCACACACAACAAATCCAGTTCGTTTTATCATGGTTTCTAATCATGAATTTACCGCGCATAATGGTGGGTTGTCAGATGTTGCCCCAACAATATTAAAATTGGCGGGCATTGAACAACCATCTGAAATGACTGGAAAATCGTTGGTTTAATTCTTTTTACGCATTTGGGCAAAAAAGTTTTTAAGCAAATTTGCTGATTCTTCGGCATATTCTGGCATTTGAATTACATTTGGTTTCCACAAATGTTTGTCAGATTCATAAATTTTAGCATTTGCAGTGATACCACCGCCCTTTTCGTCTGTTGCGGCAAAATAAACATTTTTTATACGGGCAAAAGATATCGCGGTTGCACACATAGAACATGGTTCCAATGTAACATATAAATCGCAACCGTCTAAAAATTTAGCATTTAATTTCTTGCATGCTTTGTTTATAGCGACAATTTCTGCGTGTAATGTTGGGTTTTTGCTTTTTTGCACCCTGTTTTCACCACGTGCAATTATTTTTCCGTCGCGAACAATAACTGCGCCAATCGGCACATCATCGTGAGATTGGGCTTTTTTTGCTAATAAAAATGCTTGATTCATAAAATTCATATTGTAAAGTTTATACCATGAAATCAAATTTGCAAATCATTTCAGGAAAATATCGTGGTAAAAAATTGCTTTTGCCACAAGATGCACGTCCAACGCAAAATATGGCACGTGGTGCATTATTTAATATGTTGAACGAAATATTGGATAAATCTGAAAGAATATCTGTATGGGACGCATTTGGTGGTTCTGGTGCGTTTGGCATTGAATGTTTGTCCAGATACGATAAACCAATGGTTGTTTTTACAGATGTTGCCCCGTCATCAATTGATACATTAAAGAAAAACCTGAATTCTGTAAATGAAATCGCGACTGTTGAAAGATTAGACGCATTGGCGGGCATATCTAAATTTGGCGGAATTTCAGATTTGATTTTCATAGACCCACCTTATTCTGAATTTAATCTGGGGTGTGCGTTTGTCAGAAAATTGACAAATGTTGCAAAAAATGGTGCAATTTTAATTTGGGAAATGGAAAATATAAACACACCAAAATTGAACGAAAAATGGGAAATTTTGAAAGACAAAACCTATGGACGTGCCAGATTTTTAATTTTACGTAAAAAATAAATCAGAAAAAACTTGATTTTTCGTGCTTTTTAATAAATAATATGCCCTGCATGACACCCTTGGAGGTCATGTAATTAAACAAACAAACCATTAAAAAGGATTAAAAATGGCTATAAAATTAAACGCTGAAATTCGCAAAGTTGCTGGCAAGGGGGCCGCACGTGCAGTTCGCAAGAACCAAAACATCCCTGCTGTTATCTAT
>CADBLE010000004.1:9364-172488 GCA_902795435.1 uncultured Pseudomonadota bacterium | reverse complement strand
CATCTTCTGCCAAAGGTGAACCGCCCAAATATTGACGCCAATTTTCTTGCACACTTGGACTCAAAGAAACTTCTTTTATTCCATATTGACCAATTAAAGAACGGCATCTTGATATAAAATTCACCATAGCATTCGCGAATTGGCTTCTTAACCCATCTGGCAATCTTTCTGGCATATATCCATGTGAAACCGCTTTGTCGCCATTATAACCACCATTATTGATTCTGGCGATATCTTGCATTGCAACGTTGCGTAAAATACGACCTTCTTTTTTGGCTTGTTCTTCGGCTGCGATACGTTTTGCTTCGGCTTCTTCTTTTGCTTCTATGGCCGCCCTTTTTTCTTCTATTTCTGCCGTTGTTTTTTCTATCTTTTTGTCGGTTGTTTCTATTCTGTCATTGTAATCTTGGATAACTTTTGCTTCTGCTATATTACCAGCAACACCAACCGCAGTTAAACCCAATGTTGAAATCCCCGCAATCTTTAATCCTTTGCTTGACCCCATACATTTTTCAAGTTGTTCCATCTTGGCCTGTTTGGATTCCCCGCCAAACATAAGCTTGGAAATATTGATATTATCAAACCTAAATATATACTTTTACGCATTTCTTTCCGCTATTCTTCGTCTAAAGATTTCGCCTAAATATTATCGGTAATATTGTATCATAAAACAGATAAAAATAAAAATAAAAAACCGACCAAAAGGTCGGTTGAATTTCTGGTGGGTGTTAAGGGACTCAAACCCCTGACCCTCTCGGTGTAAACGAGATGCTCTAATCAACTGAGCTAAACACCCAAAGCGATACCTATATTACCTTATTTTTTTTATTTGTCCAGTAAAAACTGAATCTGAAAGGCATTTATTTTATTATTCCGCATCACCTGTGACAGAATTCATTACTTTTTCAATCAACGCATCTGCTTTTTCTTTTGCGTCTTTGAATGCAGACAATGCCAAATCTGATACCGCTTTCGCGCCCAATGACATCACAGAATCACTTATAACAACAGATTCTATATCATATTTACCGGTCATACCAACAACCACAGCACCATTTTGAGAAATACCCTTTACATGCATTTGTGCCAAACTGTCTTGTGCTTCTGAAATCTTTTTTTGCATAATTTCGGCCTGGGCCATCAATGATTCCATATCCATTTTATCTTCCTTTTTTTTGACTTGAAAAAAGTGGGCGACAAATCGCCCACCCTTTTTTATTTTTGATTTAGGCTTCTTTGCCAGTTTTTTGGTTTATACCAACCATAGACATACGTGTTTTACCGCGTTTATCTGTGCCCAGGTATCTTACATAAACCTTGTCACCGACATTGTATTTAGCATCTTCGATTTTTGCGATACGTTCGCCTGTGATTTCAGAAATATGAACCAAAGATTCAAAATTTTTCAGAATCTTTACGAACAAACCAAAATCTTTGATACCAGAAACAACACCTTCATAGATTTCACCAACTTCTGGTTCTGCAACAATTTCTTTGATTCTTGCAATTGTTGCTTCTGCATCTTCTTTGGAAGAAGCCATGATTTTAACATTACCATCATCGTCCAAATCAATTTGAGTATTTGTTTCACGGGTCAATGCCTGGATAACAGAACCACCCTTGCCTATAACTTCACGAACTTTGTCAGGATTGATTTTCATTGAATAAGCCTGAGGTGCAAATTCTGAAATATTTTTACGTGGGGCTTTGATAGCCTTTTCAATTTTGCCCAAAATATGCATACGGCCATCTTTTGCCTGGGCCAGCGCATGTTCCATAATTTCAAAGGTAATAGATGTGATTTTAATATCCATCTGTAATGCTGTGATACCTTTGTCTGTACCAGTTACCTTAAAGTCCATATCGCCAAGGTGGTCTTCGTCACCCAAAATATCGGTCAAGATTGCATAATCATCACCTTCTTTGATAAGACCCATTGCGATACCCGCAACCGGACGTTTCATAGGAACACCACCGTCCATCATTGCCAATGTAGCACCACATGTTGTCGCCATAGAAGATGAACCGTTAGATTCCAAAATATCAGAACATACACGGATTACATAATCAAATTCTTCGCGACTTGGTACCATTGGATGAACCGCACGCCATGCCAAATTACCATGTCCCAATTCACGACGACCTGGGGATTTAAGACCTTTTGCTTCACCAACGGAATAACCTGGGAAATTATAATTCAAGATGAAATCTCTTTCAGAATCACCATCTAAAGATTCAATTGGTAATGCATCTTTGCTACCGCCCAATGTTAAAGAAACAAGAGCCTGTGTTTCACCACGAGTGAACAATGCAGAACCATGTGCACGTGGCAAAACACCCAATTCAATTTCAATTGGACGAACAGTTTTTGTATCACGACCGTCAATACGTGGTTTGCCAGCCAAAATATTACCACGCATAATACGTGCTGTAATATTTTCTACAATTTCATCAGCCCATGATTCCAATGTAGATGTTGCTGTTGTTGTTTCTGGGAACAATTCCGCAATACGTGCTTTTGCTTTTGTATGAATTTCAGATAAAGTGTCCAAACGAACCAATTTTTCTTTAATCAACAAAGCGTTTTCAATTTCGCCTGCAAATTGTTCAAAATCTTTTTCCATAGCGATATATTCTTCGCTGTGTTCAGGTGTTGCCCAATGTTCTTTACCTGCTTTTTCAGCAAATTCATTGATAGCATTGATAACTGTTTGTTGTTGGTCAAAACCAAATTTAACAGCACCCAATGTTGTTTTTTCATCTAATTCGCCGATTTCAGATTCAACCATCAACACACCATCTTTTGTTGCAGCAACAACCAAATCCATTTGTGATGTTTCCAAATCTTTCTTTGATGGGTTTAACAAATATTGACCATCTTTATATCCAACACGTGCGGCACCAATTGGTCCTTCGAAAGGAACACCAGAAATTGCCAATGCAGCACTGGACGCAATCATAGCCAAAATATCAGGTTGATTTTTCTTGTCATAAGAAAATACCTGGGCAATGATTTGAACTTTGTTTTTAAATGTTTCTGGGAACAATGGACGAATTGGACGGTCAATCAAACGTGCAATCAAAGTTTCGCTTACGCTTGCTTTACCTTCACGTCTATCACGTGCCCCTGGAATACGACCAGATGAGGCATATTTTTCTTGATAATCAACAGTCAAAGGAAAGAAATCTTGACCTTCTACTGCAGATTTTTCAGCACATACAGTTGCTAAAACCATTGTGCCACCCATTGTTGCCATTACAGCACCCGTTGCCTGTTTTGCAAAACGACCTGTTTCCAAAATAACTTTTTCATCACCATATTGGAATTCAACAGTTATTGGATTATTCAAAACATGACCTTCGGATTTTTTGAAAATACCAAACATATTTTTCTCCGTTTTTTGTTCAGTTATATTTATGCGAAGAAAAATCATTCATTTTTGTATTCTTTCCACAAATACAAGAAAGAATAATTTCGTCTTCGCGGCTTACATTGTGATTATAAAATATATTTATTTATTTGCAAGATTTTAGACCAGATTTTTTACATCCAAAATCTTGCAATAAATTTATGGAAAAACTTTTTTGATTAAAGCGACATTTTTTCTTTCATTTCGCACAAAACAGGTGTTTTTACACCCAATTTTTCAGCGCGATGAATCAATCCACGCAGGGCAAATATCCCCTCTACCGTGCCGGTAACAGGTGCACCACGCGCAATCGCTTCGCCAGATGAAAAATTACGACTGGTTGGTGATGTCGCAGACAAGAACAAATCCCCCACCCCACACAAACCAAGGAAAGTGCCACAATCTGCCCCCATTTCAACGGCAATATCTACAATTTCGTCCCATGCACGTGTAAATATCAATGCACGTTCATTTTCACCATGTGCCTTGATTGTTAAATAACCTGAAATCAATGCGACCGCATTTTTACCAACACCGCATAATTGCGCACCAATAACATCTGTGCTATCTTGCAAATAAAGTTCAGACAAAGCGATATGTCCGCCATTTCTAACAATTTCATTACCCGCCAATGTTGAACCTGTTGGAATACCAGTTGCAACTTCACGTGCAAATTGTGGTCCCGATAAAACACCATAATTTTTACATTCTGGAATTTCTTCGTGTAAAATTTCAGACATAAATTGACCAGATTCACCCTCCATACCCTTGGTACAAATCAAAATTGGTTGGTCATTGAAAACTTCTTTCATTTTACGGACAGTTTCTCTGAAAAATGCCGCAGGTGTAACAATCAACCAATATTCACAATCGTGTAATTTGGTCATATCACCTGTTCTGTGAACATTTTCTGGTTTTACCAAATCAATTAAACCATCAAAAATGTTATTAAAACCCCAATGAATAACTTCATTACCAGATTTTGCACAAGTATAAGCCAACGCGGTTCCCCACGCACCAGCACCAAAAACACCTACTTTCATTTTGCTTTCCTTAATTTTTTCTGGACGCGTGGCAAAACAATCAACCCATCATCTGATAATTCGATAGCACGCAAATAAGACGCACGTGCCTTTTCTTTGTCACCTTTTTTCATATAAAAATCGCCCAAATGTTCATACAGAGAAGATGTATTAGAAGCAATTTCGCCAACACGTTTCAGAACCCCCAATGCCGCATCTACACCTTCATTTTTTTCTACAACTGTTCCCAACAAATCCCACGCAGCAATACTTGATGTATTTCGTTGCACCAACATCATCGCGTATGTGTTTGCCTGGTCTAAATTTTCGTTTAATTGAACCCAAATACGTGCGCGCAACATCAATACATCATTCAATAATCTGTCATCTATTTCCATAACAGCATCTACATCTTTTTGCGCTTTTTTAGGTTCTTCAAACATCAAATAAACATTAGCCCTTTTTTTCAGAAAATATACACGCGCAGAATCTGTTAAATTTTCGTGGTTTAATGCCCTGTTCAATATACGCAGTGCATGTCTTTTTTCGCCATTTCTGATATAATAATTTACAATTATATTTGTCGCAGGAATAAACAAAGGATTTTTTTCTGCTATCTTTTTAATCGCCTTTATATCTTTTGTTTTTTCAGCAATTTTCATCTGGCCAAATAAATACAATGGATGTTTATATGAAACTTTGTCAAAAGAAGATTTATAATCACCATTGTTAAATGAATAATATTGTCCCAAATAATAATTCAACGCATCTGCATTTGAACCATCAGAAATAACCTGGCCAAAACGCAACAACATCAAAGACAAATCTGTGAACAACATAATCTGGGTATGAGATACAGTTTGTATTACACTGAACAAAATATTGTTTTTATAACCCGAATAATTTGACCAATCTGGAATTTCAGGATAATCCAGAACAAACATGCCCCCTGCTTTATCCGTAAAATCATTACGCAAGATATCCATGTCTTCTGTCATATTATTTTCACGATAAAACGACATAAGATATAAATAATCGTTTATATTCATAAAATCAGGATGAACATCTGCGAATTCAAGTGCCGCTTTCTTTACATCATTATTCAGAACCGCAATTTGACCACGCAAAAACGCCTTCCATGAATCAGCCGTATCCAAAGAATCTATAAACTTTAACGCTTCTTTTGTTTTTCCTTGTTTTGCAGTTGCAAATATACGAATCGAAGCAAACAAAACAGATTTATCTTTTTCATGAACCTTGTATAATTCTTTCCATTTGTTGTTCTGAATCAAATACGCGTCATAAATCAAACGCGAAGATATCTCTTTTGCACCCTTTAACGAATCTGCGTTTTCTGGCATTTGGCCATTAAAGAAACTGGCCAAATTTTTTACATTTTTAACATAAGAATTATCAACATTTACATCTGCTATAAATTTTTGAGCAGAATCAAAATCATTGATATACAAAGCATGCTGGCTGGCCAAAAACTTGCCATAATTGGTATCAGTCACCACCCCTAAACCTTCATATTTCTTATGAATTCTTTCATAAATAACATACGACGACCAACAAATAAGAAGTGTCGCCAAACCAATACTTAAAAAACTTTTTATTTCTTTCATAATAATTTATGTTAGAATAAATCTTATGAAAACAAAAGAAAAATTTATTAAATACGAAAATCTGTTGCGTGAATGGTCCAAAAAAATGAATTTGGTCGCCCCAAGCACGCTGAACGATATACAAACACGCCATATAATGGACAGCGCCCAATTGGCTAATTTCATTCCAAAAGATGTAAATATCATAGATTTGGGCAGTGGGGCTGGATTTCCAGGTGTAATTTTGGCAATTTTGGGTTGGAATGTTGTTTGCATTGAATCTATAACAAAAAAGACAAATTTTTTATCCACACTTAAACAAGAACTAGATTTACCAAATTTAACCATTATAAACGACAGAATCGAAAATTATTTACAAAAAACACCGGTAAATGCCGGGAATTTTGTTTTCACTGCACGCGCATTTGCACCTTTGATTAAAATTTTCGATTATACATACAAAACAAAATGCCGGCTTTTTTTATTAAAAGGCCGGGAAATTGAAAAAGAAATTTCCACCGCAAAAACAAAATATAAATTCAATTACGAATTACACAAATCTGAAACTGGCGATGGCTTTATTATATGTATAACAAACCTTAAAAAATGAATTATTTCACATGAAATAATAAATAAGTTATTGTTTTTTCTGTATTTTATATTTATATTGACTATTGTTTTGTAATTTTATAATCTATTCTACGAAAGGATTATAAATGGCAACAATAATATCATTTGCAAATCAAAAGGGTGGCGTTGGTAAAACAACAACCGCTATAAATATTGCGGCGTCACTTGCAACAATTAAAAAACGCGTATTGCTGATTGACCTTGATTCCCAGGGAAATGCTGGAACAGGACTTGGTTTTGTTCGCAGTAATCATAAACAGAGCATTTATGGTGTTTTAATGGGAACCGCGGGTATAATTGAAAATATTTTAACCACAGCAATACCAAATTTACATATTTTGCCGGCATCTGCCGCGTTGGCCGGGGCCGAATTAGATATGCTGGATATGGAAAATCGTGAATATAAATTACGCGAATCGGTTCAACCAATTATGGACAACTATGATTATATTTTGATAGATTGTCCGCCAAATTTGGGTATGTTGACCATAAACGCTTTGACTGCGTCTGATTATATAATAATACCGTTACAGTGCGAATTTTTTGCACTGGAAGGTGTCCAACATTTATTATCAACAATAAATGTCATCAAACAAAAATGGAATCCAAATCTTGATATATTGGGCATGGTTTTAACAATGTATGATAAAAAATTGGGTTTAACACATGCCGTTGAAGATGATGTCCGCAATACATTTGGCGACAAAGTTTTCAAAACTGTTATTCCACGTAATGTTCGTATTTCTGAGGCACCAAGCCACGGAAAACCTGCATTATTTTACGATTTCAAATCAACCGGTGCCCAGGCTTATTTAAGGGTAGCAACCGAAGTTGTTGATGCATTAAACAAAAGGAATTAAATATGTCATCTAAATTTTTAGGCAAAGGACTTGCTGAATTAAATCAAGAAATGGGTCAAATACCGGATATTTCTGTTTTGACCGGTCTTGAAAGGGTGGTTGTAAAACCAATTCCATTGGTTCAAATTAGCCCAAACCCAGACCAGCCACGAAAAACTTTTTCAGAAGCCGAATTAAAAGATTTAAGTGAATCTATAAAAGAAAAGGGCGTATTGGTTCCAATTATTATAAGACCGGTCCAAAACAAACCTTATCTTTATGAAATCGTGGCGGGCGAAAGAAGATATCGTGCGGCTAAAATGGCGGGTTTAAGCGAAATACCAGCATTGGTAAAAACATTGACCAATCAAAATGCAATGGAAATTGCTTTGATAGAAAATGTTCAACGCGAAAACCTGAACCCGATTGAAGAAGCAGAGGGTTATGAAAACCTGATGCAAAAATGTGCTTATAGTATAGAAGATGTATCAAAATTGATAGGAAAATCAGCCAGTTATATCCGCAATCTGATGCGTATAAATGATTTGCCTGAATCAGTCAAAGAATTGGTCAGAAATGGCGAATTATCCGCATCACACGCACGAACAATTGCGGTTGCTGAAAACCCAGAAGAATTAGCACACGAAATCATAAACAATAAATTATCTGTGGCAGAAGCACAAAATCGCGTAAACAAAACAACACGTGCAAAAACCAGCCGTAATTTTGTAAAAAACACATTGGACGCACAATATGTAAATAAAATTGAAACAAACCTGTCAAAACATTTACAAACCAAAGTAAAAATACAAGAAAAAAAGGGTGGGGCGGGGAATATTGTTATTTCATTTACAAATCGTCTGCAAATGGAAGATTTAATCAAAAAACTATCGACAAAATAAATATTAAAAAGAATAAAAAATGCACTGAAACGCCAGCCACGGAATGTTTGACCTTTCTTGGTTGCGGCCTTAACTGGGGTTCTGACGTCGCTGCCATAGGTTGCGGTACCCGCATTGTTTGCGGATATATCCGCCGCACTTGCATCAGACCAATTAATTGTAATTGTATTTGCTTCACACACGGCTGGACCAGATTGAACCCCTGTTACAGAACCGAGCAATGTAGTACGGAACGCGGACTCCCTCGCGTTACGCATGATGCTCGCACAAGTGTTAGCGCAGCCGCCCGCACAAGTCGACGCGCCGCCGGCGTCGCTGCTGAACACCCATGGGGAAGACACACCCTGCAAGGTTCCACCATTCGGTGTATATCCGGTTACATTACAATAACAATATTGTGCCCCCGTTTGTCCCGTTTCATCCGTTAAATTTGATGTTATTGTTGGGTTTGTCCATGTCCAATCATTATTAGTACCTTCTTGTGTGGAACAACGTCCCTGACCAATCAACATTCCGTTGGTGCCGTAATCTACCGCCCATGTGTTATTGTTGGTTAAGCCATAATATGATTGTCCATGACTTGCACTGTTTTCACTGAATGAACCACTATTGTTTATATATGCAATACTGGTGCCTTCGCCCGTTCCAATATTTGGGGCGCTGCTGCCCGCTTTCAAATGCCAACCGTTGACACAATCTGTTGGTTCGCATTGGTTGTTATCACCATAATAATAGCCACCGTTTACCGTTCCACGTGAATGTGCAACATCCGAATTTATAGCCCGTTGGACATGTTTGTATACCCTGGTCAGAACTTTGATTATATTGGACATTACCGCTGATTCCCGGACAATAACTTCCCGCCGGACATGTTATTACGGTTTCAGAATCCGCCGGTAAATATTGTCCTGCATTGACGATATAATCTATGATATCGTATTCCGCAACCGCGTTTACGGTTCCCGAATATACGCCGTCCATATTTGTTGATGTTGCGGCATTATCGTATGTTTTGTTTTGTTGCATTAAACCGTTTGACGGAAATGTTTCCGCCATTGCAGGCGCAACAAAGCCCATTGCTATACAAGACGTTAAAAAGATTTTTTGTTTCATTTTCTTCCTTCCTTTCTGTTGTTAAATAAAAAAAAACAGACAAATAACGTCATCAACGTTATTTGTCTGTTTTCATAATTGTGCGAATTTCATTCGCACAACAATCACGCAACGAAACTATCTGTGTGTGTGTGTGTGTGTGTGTGTGTAGAAAACTGCGGCTTTCACGACTTTCACTCTCTTTTTTCCCTTTATTTGATATGAATATTATATCAAAAATTGGACCTTAAAAAAAGCACAAAAAAATACCGGCAATCGCCGGTATTTTTTATATATAACAAAAGTTATTATTTAACTGTTGTTGTAGCATTACGGTTATATTGCCAAACTTCTTCACCGGTACCTTTGACCAATGGACGTTCTTTACCGTAAGAGATAGTGGAGATACGAGATGCTTCTACACCATCTTCAACCAATACTGCCTTTGCTGCGTTTGCACGACGTGCACCCAAAGCCAAGTTGTATTCAGTTGAACCACGTTCGTCGCAATTACCTGCGATTTGGATTTTTGTTCCTTCGTGGTGTTTCATATACAAAGATTGACCCAACAAGTTATCGTGTGCTTCATCTGAGATTTCTGCAGAATTGAAAGCGAAGAAAACGCGTTGGTTGTTCAAATCAGCTGGTTCAACGATGCTTGAACCGCCGCAAGATGCCAACAGTCCAGCTACACCAGCCAACAAAGCAAAGTTCATTATTTTCATGAAAATACTCCCTTGAGTTTTTGTTGCTCAATGTGTATTGTATATCAAGAAGTGGTAAAAATCAAGGACAAATCATGGGAATCAATGCGATACAAGAATTGAAAATGGCCGGGGTCCAATGGGAATTGGCGGAAAACCCGTCTAATTTTGGTGCAAAAATAAAAACAAAACAAGAATCTCAAACGAATCGCATAGAGGTAAAACCTATTATTGTTCCTGCCAGCGCACCTTTGACACTTGAAACTGTGAAATCTATGGTTGAAAGACCTGAAAATATAAATGCACTCGTTCGTATGGTTGCAGAATTTAACCACCCATTACGAAATGGTGCAACAAATGTTGCTATGCCAAATATTGCATCAAATCCAAATGGTTTGGTTATAATTACAGATATGCCCAGTGCAGATGATGATTTATCTGGTCAAATTTTATCTGGCGGGGCCGGTGAAATGATAGATAAAATGTTATCAGCCATTGAAATGTCCCGTGAAAATGTATCTATTATACCGCTGGTTTTCTGGCGCACACCGGGCGGACGCACCCCAACACGCGAAGAATTAGATTTGGTTCGTCCATTCATAGATAAAATGTTAGATATGTTGCAACCAAAGATTGTTTTGACATTGGGAACACTGTCCGCAACCGAGATAGCAAAAACAAATTTAACAACAAATCACGGAAATGAAATCCAATCAGACCAGGGCTATAAAATATTCCCAATATACCATCCAAATTATTTGATGTTAAAACCAAGTGCCAAGAAAGATGTATGGTTGGTCCTGCAAAATGTGCAAAAATTGTTGAAAAACCTGTAAAAATATTTAATAATTTGTTGGAATTTATAAAAGGAGCCAACAATTAAAAACTCTATGCAAAATAACAAAGGCCGTGATTTAGGCCCACGTATGAACGAAAAAATATTTGCAAAATCAGTTCAAGTAATCAGTCAAGATGGTCAAAACCTTGGCACTATGAATACAGCAGACGCATTGAATATGGCGATGGACGCTGGTCTTGATTTGGTTGAAATAAATGCAAACGCAACACCTGTTTTGGTTAAAATAATGGATTATGGTAAATTCAAATACGACCAAAAGAAAAGGGCAAATGAAGCGCGCAAAAAACAAAAAACAATTGAATTGAAAGAAGTTTGGGTAAAACCTTTTATTGAAGAAAACGATTTGAATATCAAAATGAAAAAGGTTTTCGAATTCTTGGCCGAAGGAAACAAAGTTAAAATTGCAGTTATGACACACGGAAACAAAAAGGTTTTGGCACGTGGTCGTGATGCGGTTCCACAATTATTCGAACATATTGTTGAATTATTAGGGGACAAGGGTTCATTGGAATCAAAATCAAAACCAGATGACAGAACAAAATCTATCATAATTGCACCTGCAAAATAACAGACCGCCATTATGGCGGTTTTTTTATTTGCAAACGGACTTTTTATGCGGTATCTTAAAATTCATGAAATAAAAAGGAAATATGCAATGGAAAACAATCAACTTTCTTTTGAAGAAGCATATAAACAATTGACTGAATTGGTAAAGAAAATGGAATCTGGTGAATTACCTTTGTCTGATTCTGTTGCCGCGTATGAACAGGGCATAAAATTGAAAGCATATTGCGAACAATTATTGAAAGAAGCCGAATTAAAAATTGAAACATTAAAGGTATCAACCACCGGTGAATAAATATGGCTGAAAAAAATAAACTTTCGCCTGTTATGCAACAGTATGTTGATATGAAGGCGGAAAATCCTGACGCTCTTTTAATGTTTCGTTTGGGCGATTTTTACGAAGCGTTTTTCGAGGACGCAAAAACAGTCAGCGAAACACTATCTTTGGTTTTAACACATCGTGGAACAGACGGTTTTGGTGTTGATGTTCCAATGTGTGGTATTCCATGGCATGCCGCCGATAATTATTTTGGAAGACTTGTTAAATCTGGGTTCAAGGTTGCTTTGGTTGAACAAATGGAAACACCGGCCCAGGCCAAAGAACGCGGACATAAATTCATAGAACGCCAGGTTATACGTGTTTTAACACCGGGAACATTGACTGATGAAAATTTATTAAGTCCAAAAAAATCTAATTTTTTGGTATCTATTTTTCCAATTGAAAATGCAAAATTTGATATAGCGGGTTGCGACATTTCAACGGGTGAAATTTTTGTTGGCACAACTGATTCTATCATAGACGATATGATAAGAATAAATCCTGCGGAAATAATTTATCCGGAAGCATCGGCTGAAAATCAGATTATAAAAAATCTGCGTGAAATTTATAAAACAACACCTGTATATGAAAAATTATATGTTCGCAGTGATATAAATTTAATTGTTTCACATGTATTTGGTGGAAATATAAAGCCAGACGAAAATTCCAATGCAATTACATTGATGGCGGGATATTTGTTTAACACACAACGCGGTGCAAATATTTCGTTCAGAACACCTTATAATTTCAAATCTGGCCGTCAATTATTGATTGATTCTGCCACTTGGAAAAGTTTGGAAATAGACGCACCATTAAATGACGGTGGCACATGTTTATTAGATGTAATAGATAAAACACGCACTGCAAATGGCGCACGAAAATTGCGTTCTTATTTAAGAACTTTGCCGGGAGATAAAGATGTTATTTTATCGCGTCAAACACACATTGGACATTTGTTATCAAATCATAATGTTATGGCAATGGCATCTAATATTTTATCCCGTGTCCCAGATGCAAATCGCGCATTGTCCAGATTATTATCAGGTCGTGGCACACCACGTGATATGAAAAATATATCTGAATTTCTGAACAATTTGGACGATATCAAGGCATTGGGTGAAAAATTAGATTCTGAAATGTCTGCCAGATTTTCACAAATTGAAACGCATAACGATTTTGCAAATAAATTGCGTTCCGCTTTAAACGAAGATTTACCTACATTTTTCAGAGATGGCAATGTTATCAGAAATGGTTTTGATCCATCATTGGATAATATGCGTAATTTATCAAATGGCGCAATGGGGACAATTGCTGAATTACAGGCAAAATATATTGAACAAACAAATGTCGCCACATTAAAGATAAAATACAATAATATTTTGGGCTATTTTATAGAGGTTCCTTCATCTCGCGCAGATGTTTTAATGGCACCCGAATCTGGATTTATACATCGTCAAACAATGGCGGGCAACATGCGTTTTACAACCGCACAATTGATTGATTTGGATAACGATATTCGCAGTGCATCTGAAAAAGCAACCGCGATAGAAAACGAAATAATCGAAGATTTAATAAAAAACATTCAAGAAATATCACAAGATTTAATGAATACTGCCGATTTAATCGCAGATGTTGATGTTTGGTTATCTTTGGCAGAATGCGCAGATTTATATAATTGGGTTTGCCCAACAATAACAAATAATAATGAATTTGAAATTGTTGGCGGTCGTCATCCAGTTATAGAACACGTATTGCGTCATAACGGGAACAGTTTTGTTAAAAACGATTGTAATCTGAACAAAACAGAAATCGCATTATTGACGGGTCCTAATATGGCGGGTAAATCAACATATTTGCGTCAGAACGCGATATTGGTTGTGTTGGCTCACCTGGGGTCATTTGTGCCGGCAACATACGCTACAATTGGAATTTGTGACCAATTATTCAGTCGTGTCGGTGCATCTGATAATTTAGCGGCGGGTCAATCTACATTTATGGTAGAAATGGTTGAAACCGCAAACATATTAAATCGTGCGACCCGTAAATCTTTCATAATATTTGACGAAATAGGGCGCGGAACATCAACATTTGACGGTATGGCAATTGCGCAATCTGTGTTGGAATATTTGAACAATTTAACACCACGCACATTGTTTGCAACACATTATCACGAATTGACCAGTTTGGTTGGTGATAATAAATTGGAACATGTATCTTGTTTAACAATAGATGTTCGCGAACACAATAATGACATAGTATTTTTACATAAAATTATACCTGGGGTGGCGAATCGCTCTTACGGTATTGCGGTGGCGAAAATGGCGGGTATGCCAACAAGGGTTGTAGAACGCGCAGAACAGGTTTTATCAAACCTTGAAAACAAATCTGCACCTGAAAGAATTGTTGTGAAAGAAAAACCGTCAATTAAACCAATGGTCAAAGAACCAGATACAAAAGAACAATTATCTTTATTTGGAAAATAAATGAACGGAATAATCATCTTGGACAAAGACAGTGGTATATTCAGCCGCAGCGCGGGTTGGCGAATTGCCAAGATGTTTAACCAGAAAAAATTCGGACATATCGGAACATTGGACCCAATGGCCAGCGGTGTTTTGCCAATTGTTATTGGAAACGCGACCAAAATGATTCCGTTCATAGAAGAAATTGTTGAAAATAAAAAAGAATATTTATTCGGTCTGAAATTTGGTGTGAATACTGATTCTTTGGATATAACGGGAAAAACAACCAAAACAAATGACATAATTCCAACCGATAATGAAATATTAAATGCATGTAAAAAATTGACCGGCGAAATAGGGCAAATTCCACCTATGTTTTCTGCGGTTCATGTAAATGGGAAACGCGCATACGAATTGGCACGACATGGCGAAATCGTTGATATAAAGCCAAAAAAAGTTATTATTTACGAATTGGAATTTATTGGAAAGCAGGGTCCAGAATACAATTTCCGCGTTGTCTGTTCACGTGGAACATACGTGCGTTCTCTGGTTCGTGATATTGCAAAATTATGTGGTGCCATTGCCACAACAACATATATCAGACGAACAAAAACAAACGGCTTTGACATAAAAAATGCGGTAAAACTTGATTTTTTGGAAAATCTGGTCAATAATGGTGGCGACGCAAATAAATATTTGTTGTCTTCAGATTGTGCGCTGGGGGACATTCCGGTAATCAATTTGAATAACGAAGACACTGAATTATATAAAAACGGTGGATTCATAAAAACCGACGAAACGAACGGTCTGCGCCGAATTTACAATAACGAAACATTTATTGGGATTGGTGTTATAAAAGACGGTTTGATTCGTCCAAAAAGAACTTTATAACAAAAGGAAAAATGTAATGTCCATTACAAAAGAAAAGAAAAGCGAATTGGTCGCTGCGTTCAAAACAAGTGAACGCGATAACGGTGGTTCCGCAGCATCTCAGGTTGCTGTTTTAACAGAACGTATCCGTAATTTAACAGAACATATGAAGGCAAATCACAAAGACGAACATTCCAAACGTGGTTTGTTATTGATGGTAAACCGTCGTAAAAGATTGTTGGCTTATATCAAAAATCATAATGTTGAAGAATACGAAGTCCTGATTAAAAAATTGGGTCTGCGTAAATAATTTTCTAGAAAATTATGAAAAAAAACACCGGCAAATGCCGGTGTTTTTTTATGAACGGTAAATTTAATTACCGGTTGTTGTTTGTGTTGGTTTGCTGAAACGCCAACCCTTAAATGTTTTACCCTTAATTGTCTGAGCCTTGACAGGGGTACGGACATCAGAACCGTATGTCGCGGTACCCGCATTGTTTGCGGTAACGTCCGCCGCATCCGCGTTTGACCAATTAATTGTAATTGTGTTCGCTTCACACATGGCCGGGCTTGATTCAATTGAACCGAAAACCGCAGCACGGAACGCGAGGGCGGACGAGTAGCCGCTCTGCAGGCTGAGCGCACAGACATCCGTGCAATCGTCCGCACAATCGTCAGCGCCGTCCTCGGCGTTGCGGAACACCCACGGGGCAGACAAGGCAGTAGTATCCCCACCAGCCGTTGTATAACTATCCAACTGGCAATAGCAATTTTTTCCCGTACCTGTTTCATCCGTTAAATTACTTACAAAATGGTCAGATTCAAATGTATTATTATTGTCTTCCCATGGATTCGCTACATTACGGGTTGAACATCTGCCGTGTCCCTTGATTATGCCTTTTGTGCCGTAATCTACCGCAAATGCCATTGGGTCATTTGCTATTATTGTATTGGACATATTATCGGTATCAGAGTCGGCGCCAGTACTATCGTTTGATGTATGACCGTTGGCCCTTTCGCTTACTCCAATTATATTGGTTAAATTTGGGGCGGTTACTGCTGCCTTGACATGCCATCCGTTTTCACATGCCGTTGGTTCGCATGTATCGGTGCCAGAACCATAATAATCGTTACCGCTGATTGCTGTTGCGTGCGCGATAGATGAAATAGAACCATTTTCACCCATATTATTTATATCGCATGCACGATAACATTGGGTGTTTGATGATGCACCCGCCGCAGAACTGCCAAAACCAGATGGACATGTTTGTATACCCTGAGCCGTTGTTTGATTATATTGGACATTACCACTGATTCCCGGACAATAACTTCCCGCCGGACATGTAATCACGGTTTCAGAATCCGCCGGCAAATATTGTCCCGCATTTACGATATAATCTATGATATCATATTCCGCAACCGCATTTACGGTTCCTTCATAAACACCGTCCATGTTGGTTGATGTCGCGGCATTGGTATATGTTTTATTTTCCGTCATTAAACCGTTTGACGGAAAATCTTCCGCAAATGCCGGCGCAACCGACATTATCAACATAGAACTTAAAAATATTTTATTTTTCATTTTTCCTTCCTTTGTTTATTAAATAAAAAAACAGACAAATAACGTCATCAACGTTATTTGTCTGTTTTCATATTCGCGTGAATACAATTCACGCAATTTATACACGCAACGGTTATTTGTCTGTTTTCATATTCGCGTGAATACAATTCACGCAATTTATACACGCAACGAAACTATCTGTGTGTGTGTGTGTGTGTGTAGAAAACTGCGCCTTTCACGACTTTCACTCTCTTTTTTCCCTTTTATTTGATATGAATATTATACCAAAAATTGGGTCTTGAAAAAAGTGTAAATTTTATTCGTATCTTAAACTGTCTATTGGGTTTAATTTTGCCGCCTTTATCGCCGGTACAACCCCAGACGCCAATCCCACAACAATTGCGACACCAACCGACAAAACAACTGGCCATATTGAAAACGGCACATTATATTCCAATATAAATCGCCCAATACCCTGGGATAGACCAACACCAAATACCAAACCAAACATTGAACCAATAAAAGATATCATCACAGATTCAGATAAAAATTGAATTATTATCATACGTTCTTTGGCACCAATTGCCTTTCTGACCCCGATTTCACGCGTTCTTTCTGCGACAGATACCAACATCATATTCATAATGCCAATTGAACCAACCAACAATGACACGCCCGCAATTGCTATCAATAATAATTTCAGATATCTCGTAACCGTATTCATTGTTTCCATTATTTGTTTCATATCTGTAACCTGAAAATCGTCTTCATCACCGTCTTTGATTTTATGTCTTTGTCGCAACAGAGATGTTATTTGTTCAATAACAACATTATTATCGGCATCTTGGAATAATTTTAATGCTATCATTCCAACAGAAGACGGAAATTTAGAACCCTGTAATCTCTTTTTCAATGTGGTTATTGGGATTAAAATCATATCGTCTTGCGATCCCATGGTTGAATCACCGCGCGCCTTGGTCATGCCAACAATAACAAATGGCATATTTTGTATTCTGATTATTTCACCAACTGGATTTTCAGGCATTCCCAATTCCATTGCGGTATCTGGTCCGATAACCGCGTATGTTGCAGCATTTTTTACCGACATATCATCAAAGAAAGAACCTTTTTCCATTTCTATATCTTGAATTGTTGTGTAATCAGGATACACACCCAACATAACCGTTGACCAATTTTTATTTCCATATATTGCCTGAACCCCCGAACTCTGGGCCGGGGTAATTGCGGCAACATCTGGTAATTTTTTGATTTCTGATGCGTCCTCTAATGTCAATGTGTGTCTGTTTCCCGTTCTGATTCCACCCGAACGCGCCGCGCCCGCACGAATAACAATTGTATTTGTTCCAAGTGACGAAAATTGATCTGTGATAGATTGTTGCACCGTTTCACCAACTGCAACCATTATAACAACCGCCATAACACCGATAATAATGCCCAATACGGTCAAAAAAGACCGTAATTTATTTCCACTGACCGACAACCAAGATTCTTTCAAAATATCCCTTATTGTCATTTCTTTTTTTCCGCCTTTAATAAAACATTTTCATTTTTTGGAACAATTCCGTCATACACAATTCGCCCGTCGTAAATGTGAATAATTCTGTCTGTATATTGGGCAATTTCAAATTCATGCGTAATCATTATGATAGTGATTCCAAAATCATGGTTTAATTTCTTGAAAAATTTTAATATCTCGTTCCCCATGGTTGAATCAAGAGCCCCCGTTGGTTCGTCTGCCAATATCAATTTTGGTTGCCCCGCCAATGCGCGTGCTATTGCAACCCTCTGTTTCATGCCACCCGATAATTGCGTTGGCAGATAAGAACCAAATTTTTCAAGCCCAACCAATTTCAGCATTTCATTTGCACGCGTTATTCTTTCGTTCATAGGCAACCCACGATACATCAACGGCAACATAACATTGTCCATAATGTTTCGTTTTGGTAATAAATTGAAATTCTGGAAAACAAAGCCGATATATTCATTTCGTATTGTGGCTAAATCATCTGGTTTAAGTGTGGTTATATCTTTCCCATACAATTCGTATGTTCCAGATGTTGCAGAATCAAGCGCACCCACGATATTCATACATGTTGATTTACCCGAACCACTGGGGCCCATAATTGTTACAAATTCACCAGAATTTATATCAAAAGAAATATCAAATAAAACCTGTTGAACACCGCCGATTTCAAGTGGGAAACTTTTGCAAATTTTATTCATAGATATTATTTTTTCAGATTTCATTTTAAGGTCTGGCCCGAATTGTTGATTTGTTTTGTGTTGATTGACCAACGAACCCAACAATCAATTTATCGTTTGGTTGAATTTCAGATGAAATAATTTGTGTTTCTGTTGGGGTTGTGATTCCTTTCTTGTACGGAACAAAAACAAGTTTCCCGTCCCGCAATATTGCAAGGTGTGTTTTCGGACTTATGTCATTACTGATATTTTCAGATAAATTTTTATAGGAACGAATCAACAAACCAGAATTTTGCACTTTTTTTATATCTTGCGCTTCTGCAACCACAACATTTACAAAAGCGGTCATTCCCGGCATAAGTTTTAAATCACTGTTATCAACATCTATCACAACGGTATAAACAACAACATTTGATACATTGGTTGGCGATAATCTGATTTGCCGGATATGTCCCTGAAATTTTTGATTTGGATATGCGTCAACTGTGAAATTTACCGGGACACCCTCTTTTATCATACCAATGTCCGCTTCTGATACCGCGGTTTCAATTTGCATTTTTGATAAATCTTCGGCTATCTCAAATAAATCAGGTGTTTGGAAAGATGCCGCAACCGTTTGGCCTTTGTCCACCTTCCTTGATATAACCGTTCCATCAACTGGCGAAGTAATCGTTGCATAGCCAAGATTTGTTACCGCGCGTTCGTATGTATATTGTGCTTTTTTAACAGATTGTTCGGCCTGTTCATAATTTGTTTGCGATTGTTCCATTTCAGCACGCGAAATAAAACCGTCTTTGTAAAGAGATGTATTTCGTCTGTATTCGTTTTCATAATATTTTAATTGAGATTTCGCAGATTCAAGTTGCGCTTTGCTTTCATCAACGGTTGATTGCAAAACAGACGGTTCTATTTTTAATAAAACATCACCTTTTTTAACTTTGGAATTATAATCAACAAAAATATCTTCTATTGTGCCAGATACCTGGGAACCAACATTGACCGTATTCACAGGTTGAATTTCACCCGTTGCCGTTACGGTGTGAACAATGTCGCCATTGACAATGTCCATAACAATAAAATCTTTTTTATCAGAACCAATTTTCGGACACAACCACCAACATAAACCACCCAACACAATTACCAACACAACAACCCACCATTTATTGCGCCAAATCCACCCGAAAAATCTTGCTATAAAAGATTGCTTTTTATTTTCTTCCATTGTTTTTTAATCCTGATTTTATATCACCAATCGCCAGCGCAACCGATGCCCGTTTTACAAATAAATCATATTTCGCATAATTGTTTTGTTTTTGTGCATCAACCAATTCTGATTGGGCGGTTTGCCAATCAAGCATTGTTGCGCGTCCAACCTTGTACATACCTGAAACAACACGTTCTGTTTCGGTTGCAGATTTCAACAAAGATTCAGATTGAACCAATACTGTTTTCGCAGTTTTATAATTTTGATATGCACTGAAAACATCCATCATTGCAGAATTTTCAATTTGCTTTTCGTTATATTTCATACTTTCATAATCTGCATTTATAGAACGGGCGGTATATAAATTAGAAAAACCTGCAAATATAGGCATAGAAACACTGAATCCAATTTTGCCAGATGTTTTATCGGTTATATGGTCAAACACCCCACCCACACTGTTTACATTATTGTTTAATGTTCCGTTCACAGAAAAAGACGGCAGATTTTTCAAGAAAGCACTGTTTCTTTTGTGCCATGCAGCACTGGTCTGGGCAGATGCTTTCAATAAATCTGGTCTTTTATGTTTCGCAATATCCATCAGTTTTTCTATCTCGCTACTTTCTGCATCTGAACCAAACGAAGATGGCATATCTTTTATTTTTATTTCGTCATCTGACGGGAACGATAGGGCGGTCAATAATGTTGCTTTGGCTATTTCACGATTATTTTTTGCACGCTCTAATGACAATTGTGATGACGCCAATGTTGTGTCTGCTTTATAAACATCTGCTTTTGCTACGGCACCCGCCTTGTATTTTTTATCAGCCGTATTCTTCGCCGTCTGGGCAACCGTCAATGCAGAATTTGCAGATTTAACATCTGCATCTGATTTCAATAATTCATAATAAGACGCGACTAATGAGAATATGTAATTTTGTATTGTTTCATCATAATCAAAACCCGCCGCACGATATGTTGCCAAACTTTGTGCAAAATCAGATTCTCGTTTTCCAAAATCAAATATTAAATATGAAACAGATAAAGAACCACTGTAATCCCAATCGTCATGTTCGGTGTGATTTCTTTCGCCGTTAAAATGTCCCGTCACAGATGGCAAATAATACGAATATGATGTTTTTTTAGTATAATCTGCCGCTTTTAATGCCATATATGCAGATGCAGTTTGCGGATTACGACATAAACCTAATTCAATAATCTCTTGTAATGAAATTTCTTTATTTGGAACATGTCGCATGGTTGCGCAATTTTGCGTATTTGCCAAAACATGTATTGGGAATAATCCAAAAAACAAAAAAATCTTTTTCATTATATCTCTCTTGTCTATAAAGATATCCGTTTTTACTGGCAAAAAACACAGGAACAAATTCGGTTTATACAAAAATGCAGATACTGTAATTTTTATGTTGAAATAAAATTCTTTTTTGCCTAAGATAGCCTTACGTAAAGGCCAGGTGGCAGAGTGGTTATGCAGAGGACTGCAAATCCTTGGATGCCGGTTCGATTCCGACCCTGGCCTCCAAATAAAAATGATAAATCAAATTACCCTTACCAATTTTAGAAATCATTCTTGTTCTCGAATCAAAATTGATAATTGTAAAAATATTATTATTACCGGACCAAATGGTGCTGGCAAAACCGCTATATTAGAGGCGGTTTCTTTACTTTCTGGTGAACGCGGATTGCGTGGTGCAGATATACAAAATTTATCTAAATTTGATGGTGATGGTGGTTTTTCTGTGTTTGCTACATTGCAAGACGATACAGATATCAGTGTTTATTTATCACCAAACGAACAAACCAGACACGCAAAAATAGATAATGAAAATGCAACATTAACAGAACTCACAAAATGTTTGCGTATGATTTGGCTGACCCCGAAAGAAGACAGAATTTTTGTTGAATCAGCATCAGACAGACGCACTTTCTTTGACAGATTATCTGCCAGTTTTGAACCATCACACATCGGCAGAATCAGTCGTTTAAATAAATTATTATCTGAACGCGGTGGCGCATTGAAAAATGGTGCAGACAATAATTGGTTGGACGCATTGGATAATCAAATCGCCGCAACATCTGTCGCAATTGCTGCGGACAGAATCAGATATGCCAGCGAAATAAACTATTTCTTTACAAGCGGTGCGGTATCTGTTGACGGTATGGTTGAAAGATTGGTCTTAGAAAACAATATAACCAGCGCAGAAAAAATTTATTTTGAATATCTGAAAAAAAATCGCGAATTGGTTGGCGATAAAATGGTTATAGATGGTGTTCATAAATCTGATTTTGGTGTGTTTAATAAAAATCTGAATTTACCAGCACACATAACATCAACCGGCCAACAGAAATCTATTTTGATAGATTTAATTTTGGCACACGCAAAATTGATTCATATAAAAACTGGGAAAAAACCACTTATTTTATTAGACGAAGCGGCCGCACATCTGGATAACAACGCACGCACAAAATTATTCCAAGATTTGAACGATTGTGATGCCCAGGTTTGGGCCACGGGTCTTGATAAAAATGTTTTCATAAATATACCAAATGCGTTATTTGTTTCTTGCCAAAATGGTGAAATAAGTAATATAGTGATAGCGGAGAATCAAAATGTCTAAGATAAACTATCAACAATTATTAGATGATGCATTGAAAACAGTTGTAAAAGAAGCACTGATTCACGCACAATTTAACGGGCTGGGTGATGATGCCAGTTTCTTTATAACATTCAGAACCCGCGACCCAGGTGTCGTTGTTCCTGATTTTTTAAGAATCAGATATCCAGATATGATTACAATTGTTTTACAATATTCTTATAATAATTTGAATGTATCTGACAAAGAATTTGGTGTTCAATTGACATTTGATGGACGTCCATTCTTTATCCGCGTTCCATTTTCTGCATTGGTTGAATTCAAAGACCCATCTGTTGATTTTATATTGGATTTCCATAACAAACAGGCAATAACAACACCTGATAATGATATAGAATTACCATTGGACGAAAAACCTGAATCTGTCCCTGATGATGGACGCATTGTTTCTTTGGATGAATTCAGAAAAAAGAAAAACATATAATATCTTGTTTTTTGGCGTTTTTATTTGCAAATCTAAATTTAGGTGTTATAATCGTTGTGCTTTGAAAAAAGATATGGGTGGTTAGCTCAGTTGGCTAGAGCGTCACGTTGACATCGTGGAGGTCGTTGGTTCGAGCCCAATACCACCCACCAGAATTAAAAAATAGATAAATATGCGAATGAACAAATAATCTTTATCAAAACATTGCGGGAATTTCTGTAAACGCCCGTTTTGGGCGTTTATTCGTAAAAAAGAGGGCATTAAATGAACAAAAAATATCTGATTACATCTGCATTACCTTATGTGAATGGGGAATTACATCTGGGCCATTTGGTTGGTTGTTGGTTACCAAGTGATGTTTATGCCCGTTTTTGTCGTGCAATTGGTCGAGATGTTTTGTTTATATGTGGCGCAGACGAACATGGAACAACCGCTATCGTTGGTGCTGCAAAAGAAAATATGCCGGTCAAAGAATATAATGATAAATATTATGCAAAACATTTGCGTGCGGTGGCTGATTTCAATTTGTCATTTGATTTTTATGGTCGCACACATACTGAATTGCAAGAAAATTTAATTCATGATTTGTTCACACGCCTTGATGACCAAGGTTTAATTGAAGAACGTGAAACAATTCAACCTTTCTCTGTTGATGATAATATGTTTTTAGCAGACAGACAATTGGTTGGAACATGTCCGGTATGTGGTTATGAAAAGGCACGTGGTGACCAATGTGATAAATGCAGTTCTACATACGAAGCAACTGAATTGATAAACCCACGTTCTACTATTTCAGGTTCAACAAATATTGAAATGCGTCCAACAAAAAATCTGTTTTTCTTGGCTTCTAAAATGCAAGATGAATGGAAAGATTGGTTAAACGAACACGCACCAAAATGGTCAAAGACCGCATCATCTATTGCAAAAGGTTGGGCGAATGAAGGTTTAATAGATACATCTATTACACGCGATTTATCATGGGGAATATCTGTAAATAAACCGGGATATGAAAACAAAGTTTTCTATGTTTGGTTTGATGCACCATGGGGTTATGTTTCTATATCCCAGGCCGCAAATAAAGATTGGGCAACATGGTGGAAAAATCCAGATTGTTTCTATGCACAATTCATGGCGAAAGATAATGTTAAATTCCATTCTGTATTTTTCCCAGAACAAGAATTGGCAATGCATGATAACTGGAAAACAGTTGATATGTTGAAATCTATGAATTTCCTGAATTTCGAAGATGGAAAATTTTCTAAATCCGAAGGAAACGGAATTTTCTTGGACCAGGCAATAGATATCGCCCCAAGTGATACTTGGCGTTATTCTTTGATGGCTTCTGCACCTGAAACAGATGATTATTATTTCAAAATAGATAGATTTGTAGATACTGTAAACAAAGACTTAAATGGAATATTGGGTAATTTCGTTTCACGTGTTTGCAAATTATCAGCAAAAAATTTCGGAAATTTCGTTCCAAAATCTGGTTCTATTGATGCCGAATTGGTAAATCAGATAAACGAAAAATTAAATGATTTAACATCATCACTTGAAAAATGCGAATTCAGAAATGCAATATTCGCACTGCGTTCATTGTGGTCTATTGGTAATGAATATATGACTGAAAAAGCACCTTGGGCTTTGGTCAAAGACGGCAATTTAGAAGAAGCAGAACATGTATTAAACAATTGTTTCCAATTGATTGATTTTTATTCACGCGTGTCTGCACCTTTCATACCAAACACCGCAGAAAAAATGCAAAATATATTTACGGACAAACACGATTTATCATGGCCATCTGAATTTGAAAAACGTATTTCAGACGGCACAGAATTCACAATTCCTGAAAATTTATTTGAAAGAATTGATGATGACACTGTTAAATCTTTAATCGAAAGATTCTGTGTAAAAAAAGATAACACACCACATTTAACGGTTGTGAAAGTGGTTAAAATCGAAAATCACCCATCACGCGAAGATTTACATATTGTCACAATAACTGATGGTGAAAATAATTTCAATGTTGTTTGTGGGGCAAAAAATGTTCATGAAAATATGTTGGCTGTATTTGCACCAATTGGCGCAATTATTCCACAAACAAAAAAACCTATTAAACCACGTAATGTTGCGGGTGTTGAAAGCGCCGGTATGCTTTGCAGTGGTGCAGAATTAAAGGTAAATGATGATGATTCTGGTTTATATGAAATAAATGAAGAATCTAAACTCGGGACAGAATTTAATGGATAATCAAAAATATAAATCTTATCACTTAAATGATGAAAAACCTACTATTCATAAAATAAATGTGTGGAATTGTGATTCAACACATTGCTTCCTTTATATGTCATGTGATATATGCAGATATCATGATCGCTGCTTGCACACAAAACATAAAAATGAAATTTGCACAGTCGCACCAAAAGTAGAAAAGTTGTTTTCTAAATTTATTTATGGTCGTGTATCAAGTTTTGCATCTGATGAATTTTATATAGATGAAAAATTCAGCAAACGCAGAGATATTACACAATTCAAAGAAATTGTGAAATTTTTAAGAATGAAATATATCAAGGACCCAAACGAAAATGTCAGGAATTAAACTGATTTTAATGTCTTGTTGTGCGCCATGTTCTTGCGGTGCGATAAAACAGTTAAAAGACGGTGAAATTGAAAACATAGACGATTTTATCGTTATGTTTTTTAACCCTAATATTTTCCCAGAAACCGAATATCAAAAGCGTCTTGCCGAACAAATAAAATATTGTGAATCTTTGGGTGTAAAATATATTGTTGGTGATTATAACCATGATGATTGGAAAAATCATGTAAAGGGTCTTGAAACCGAACCAGAACGCGGTGCGCGTTGCAGTAAATGTTTTGCCTATCGTTTTTGCTATGCCCGTGAATATGCAATAAAAAATGGCTATAATGCGATTGCATCTGTATTTGGTGTTTCCCGACACAAAGACCAATCTCAGGTTGATAATTCCGCCAATGAATCATGCGGTGAAATCAAATATTTACCAATAAAATGGAACGAACAATTAAGACAGCAAATAAATCACGAATCTGATTTTTATCGTCAAAATTATTGTGGCTGTGAATTTTCTATTCGCAAATAATATAAAATTTGATTTTTGCTTTTAATATTCTATAATTTCAGCATAAGAACAAAAGGACAAATATGTCATCTATTTATGTTTTCCCAGGTCAAGGCGCACAAGCCGTTGGTATGGGCAAAGATTTATACGAAAACAATGCTGATGCACGCGCTGTGTTTGATGAAATGGATACGGCACTTGGCGAAAAATTGTCAGATATTATTTTTAACGGTCCAATTGAAACATTGACAATGACCGCAAATGTTCAACCTGCAATATTGGCAACATCTGTTGCAATGTATCGCGCTGCAAAAATTCCAATGGCTGATTATGTAGCGGGACATTCATTGGGTGAATATACCGCATTGTGTATTGCGGGCGCAATATCTTTGGTTGATGCAATAAAATTGGTTCGTCTGCGTGGTGAATCTATGCAAAATGCCGTCCCATTGGGTCAGGGTGCAATGGCGGTTATTTTGGGTCTGGAATATGACGCATTAAAGACCGTTTGCGAACAAGCTGAAAAAGACACAGGAAAAATATGTGATATTGCAAATGATAATTGTCCGGGTCAAATTGTTATATCTGGAAATAATGATGCAATTGAACGCGCAATGGAAATAGCCAAAGAAAACGGTGCGCGTCGTGCAATGAAATTGGCGTTATCTGTGCCACCACATTCCCGTTTAATGATGCCGGTTGCAGATATTATGAAAACCGCACTTGATAACATTGAAATCAAAGAACCAATTGTGCCAATTATTTCTAATAAAACATGTCAACCA
Source organism: uncultured Pseudomonadota bacterium (assembly GCA_902795435.1). GTDB lineage: Bacteria > Pseudomonadota > Alphaproteobacteria > Rs-D84 > Rs-D84 > Enterousia. The sequence continues at coordinate 145,241 of CADBLE010000004.1, read as the reverse complement.
ATGACAAATGTAAATGAAATCAAGGACGCTTTGATTTATCAAATAACACATGGTGTTCGTTGGCGTGAATCTGTGTTATCTATGGTTGATATGGGAATAACAGATTTAACTGAAATTGGTCCTGGAAACGCATTGATTGGAATGGTAAATCGCACAACAGACAAAATAACAACACATAAATTGGAGATATAAATATGTTTAATTTACAAGACAAAGTTGTTTTAATCACAGGTGCCACAGGCGGTATTGGTGGTGCAATTGCTAATAAAATGAAAGAAGCAGGTGCAACGGTTGTAATCACCGGACGCAATCTTGATAAATTGTCCAGTTTTGATGATTCATTTATTAAAATTCAATCTGATTTATCTGTTGATGGTGCGGCTGAAAAATTAGTCAATGACACAATTGAAAAAGCAGGTCGCATTGATATTTTAATCAACAACGCTGGTATCACAAAAGATACACTTTTAATGCGTATGAGTGATGAACAATTTGATGATGTTATAAATACAAACCTGCGTGCAACATTTAAATTATGTCGTGCTGTTATAATGCCTATGATGAAACAAAGACATGGTCGCATTATAAATATGGCGTCTATCGTTGGTGTTGTTGGTGGCGTGGGTCAGGCAAATTACGCCGCATCAAAAGGTGGCATGATAGCAATGACAAAATCTATCGCAGCCGAAGTTGCATCACGCGGAATCACTGCAAATGCGATTGCACCTGGATTTATAAAAACACCTATGACAGATGTTTTAAGTGATGAATTAAAGGCTAAATATCTTGAACAAATACCTGCGGGTCGTTTTGGTGAACCAGAAGACATTGCAAACGCATGTGTATTTTTAGCCAGTGATGAATCATCATACATCAACGGTCAAACAATTCATATCAACGGCGGAATGGGAAGATTTTAAAACAATGCAAAATTATGATGTGATTGTTATTGGTGGGGGACACGCCGGAACAGAGGCTGCAGCCGCGTCTGCGCGTCGTGGTGCTAAAACTTTGCTTTTAACCATGCGTGAAAGTGATATTGGTGCAATGTCTTGCAATCCGTCAATTGGTGGACCGGGCAAATCACAAATGGTTGCTGAAATGGCAACTTTCGGTGGGGTTATGCCACGTGGTGCGGACAGTGCGGGTATTCATTGGCGAACATTAAACGCATCACATGGTGCCGCAACCCAGGCGCTGCGCGCACAAATAGACCGCAATTTTTATCATGATGCAGTAATGAAAATTTTAGCAGACACAAAAAATCTGACTGTGGTTTTTGAATCTGTTCTTGATTTAGATATTGAAAATAAAATCGTAAATAAAAAATATTCTGCAAAATCTATTGTTTTGACAACTGGTACTTTCTTGGGTGGTTTGGTTACACGCGGAAATGAAAAAATAAATTCTGGTCGTTTAATGGACAACGGTGAATACCAGGAAAATGATTCACATATTTCATCTGTATTGAAAAATGCAGGATTTGATTTATTGCGATTAAAAACCGGAACACCGGCACGTATATATCGTGATTCCATAGATTTTTCTGTATGCGAAGAACAACCGGGCGATTTACCACATGATTGGTTTGGTTTGGGTGATGAAAATAATAACTATAATGACAAATGTTTTATCACACACACAAACGAAACAACACATGATATAATTCGTGAAAACATAAAAAACGCACCAATGTATAATGGCGACATTCGTGGATTGGGCCCACGATATTGCCCATCACTCGAAGACAAGGTTATGCGTTTCCCAGAACACAAAACACATCATGTATTCTTGGAACCAGAAGGCTGGAACAGTGATTTAATTTATCCAAATGGAATATCAACTTCATTTGGCAGTGATATCCAAGATAAATGGATACGAACAATACCTGGCCTTGAAAACGCACGTATTGCACGATACGGATACGCAATTGAATATGACGCCATAGATGCCAGAATGTTAAAATCAACATTGGAATCAAAAGATATTTCGGGTCTGTTTTTCGCGGGTCAAATAAACGGCACATCTGGATATGAAGAAGCCGCCGCCCAGGGTTTAGTCGCGGGTGCAAATGCCGCTGCATACGCATTGGGTACGGAACCATTATTATTAAACAGAACCAATTCTATGATTGGTGTTTTAATAGATGACATCACAACATTGGGTGTTGATGAACCATATCGTATGTTCACATCACGCGCAGAATACAGATTAAATTTACGCAGTGATAATGCCGTATTGCGCTTGGGTGATATGGCGGAAAATTTAGGTCTGGTAACACACGAATATCATGAAAATTTGAAATCTTTGCGTGAAAAGACAGCAATTGAAAATGATAAATTTTATGCGGGATATATTTCAAGAAATGAACGCGAAATTGCAAATTATAAAAAAGACAGCGAATTGAAAATTCCACATGATTTTGATTATAAATCTTTGTCTGGTTTAACCAATGAATTGGTTGAAAAAATGACAAAGACAAGACCTGAAAATATTGCTGCGTTATCCAGAATACCGGGAATGACACCTGCGGGAATAATGGTCGTGTTGCGTAAATTACGCAGTGGTAATAAATAAAATCTTGCAGATAATATGTTTGCTTGATAATATTTTCGTTATCTGCCGGTTTAGCTCAGTTGGTAGAGCATCTCATTCGTAATGAGGGGGTCGTAGGTTCAAGTCCTATAACCGGCACCATCTTATTTTTATAAATTCTTGATTTCATTAGTTTTTCATTATAAAGTCTAAATTGAATCGGTAAAAACGGTTCGGGTTGTGATAAACCCAGTATGTTCGGTGCGAAAGCATCGTTAAACTGATGTTTCGGTGTTTCTTGCACCGTTATCATCCCTGACTTATGGTCGGGGAGCCGTTGGTTATAAAATAGGGGAAACCTGAAAACCATGGAATCATTAACATACTGATTTATCAACTCCCTGACCGCCCGTTTTACCGGCGGTCTTTTTTTGGTGTGAAAAGGAGTTAAAAATGCCTGATGTTAAAATAAACCAAAAAATCAATCAAAATATAATAATCATGATTGTTGGTTTTACATTTGTTGGTTTAAGCGAATATTTTTGTTTGTCTTGTGTTCTGTGGTTAATTGGAATGTTTGTTTTAATTCCATCTGTTATTTCCGTAAATACAAGTTTATTTATATACACAAAACATTACTGGAACAAAAAAACTGACAAATAAAAGGATAAAAAATGAACATAAAAAAAATTATAATTGAACGAAAAAAATCTTTTGTTGGCCTAGTTTTGTCAATGCCTGTTATTATTGGTGATAAAGTGAGTTTAAATCTTATGAATGGTGATACAAAAGAAATTGTTCTCCCAATTGAAAAAAATTTAGAATACGATATTAAAGTAGAAGATAATATATTTCATATAACAAATATAAAAAATATAGAGAGAATTGTTTTGAAATATACTACCAGCGGAATATCATGTTTAGTTATAAATGAAGACGGACAACAAATTAATGTTATTAACAAAAACCCTAAAAAAATGATTAACATTTCTGCATTGTTAATAATTGTGATTCTTTTTGCAATTTTCTTATTATTTGTTGAGTGGATTAACATATATTATATAAATGATTATAACACTATTCAAAATTTTCATGGCACAATAAAAATTTTACCCTACTAAAAAACACCGGCGAAATCATCGCGACGAAGCAAAGCGAAGACGGATGCCGGTATTTTTTATCTTTGATAATCGTGGGACAGCGATGACATTGAAAATATATTCGGGGCAAATTTTTCACAGAAATTTGCTATGTCTTCGGCATCTTGGCCAACCAGATATAATGTCGGTCTTTTTGGAAAATGTATTTGGACATTGCCGGCTATTTTTCCATCACTGCTCAACCCGCGGACATTTACATCAGTTATATTTTCAGGATTATCAACAACCCATTTTACATAACTTATACTGAAATCTTTTGATGAAAATGTATATTTTTTCGCCCTTGCAACACCACGCGGCATAAAACCAGATGCATCAAAAACAGACGCCTGGACATTACCAGCCATAAACAGAGTTCTGATTATGTATTTTATTTCTGCGGTTGATAAATTTTTATATCCCATTTTTATATTCCTTTTTTGGTTATAAAAAAGCGCCGATTTTTCGGCGCATTTGTTATTTATCTCGTATTTGATGTTTTTCCTGGGTTCATTTTGATGCTTTTTACACTGCATGCATGAGCCAATTCTATTGCAAGTTCTTTTTCATCTGGCACAGATGCAGAAAATGTCTTGTATTTGTCGTTTAATTTACAAAACACAGATAAAACACGTCCAATTTTATCGCGCGTAACAACAACCATTGCTGTGTTATTTCCGATACGATACATTTGGGTTATTTCATCAGAGGTTTCATAAACATTGTTATTTTCGATAACTTTCTTTATGCTTTCTACTAAAAAAATGTCTTGTTCTTTCAAAACTTACCTTTTATGCACACCCTAATTTTAGTTCCATAATATTTTTTGTCAATCTTTATTTTAGACATGTTAAATTTGCACACAAAACTTGATTTTTCGCTAAATTCATTGTATAAATAAAGGCATGAGAAAAAACACAATAATTATTATTAAATAGACGACACTGCGCTTTGGCGGTGGCTGGGGCGCGTGGACGCCCATTTTTAATATAAAAAAGGCAGAAAAATGACATATCTTAAAACAGAAACAAAAGCGAATTTTCCAGAAATAGAACATTCTGTTCTGACATTTTGGCGCGAAAATGATACTTTCCATAAATCTTTGGAAAAGACAAAGCAGGGTGAACCTTTCAATTTTTATGATGGCCCTCCTTTTGCTAATGGTTTGCCACATTGGGGACATTTGGGGGTAAGTGCTATTAAAGACATGGTATCAAGGTTTCATACCATGAATGGTCGTCATGTTGTTCGCGAACTCGGTTGGGATTGTCATGGTTTGCCTGCTGAAAACAGTGTTGAAAAAAAGCAAGGGCGCACCGCTAAAAAAATCGTAGAAGAAGATGGTATCTCTGCCTTTTGTGATATGTGTCGTGATGATGTTATGACATATATGAATGAATGGTTGCGTTATTTTGAACGCATAGGTCGTTGGGTTGATGGTGGTGATAATTTTGGATATCGCACCATGGATAAAAACTATATGGAATCTGTCATCTGGGCATTGAAGCAGTTATTTGACAAAGGGCTTCTTTACAAAGATTTCAAAGTAAATCCTTATGATTGGAAATTAGGAACCGTTTTATCAAACAGCGAAGCGTCAAGCGAATATCAAGACATTGTTGATGATACTGTAACAGTATGGTTTCAATTGGAAAATGGCGACCGTGCAATCGCATGGACAACAACACCATGGACATTACCTGCGAATTCTGCATTGGCTGTAAATCCAGAAATGAAATATGTTCGCATGCGTCACGCGGACGGCAATGTATATGTTTTGGCAGAATCCAGATTGAAAGCGTATGAAAAAGTTTTCGCAGATTCAGAAAATCTTGGAACAGTACTCGGCAAAGATTTAGTTGGTCTGCATTACAAACCAATATTTAATTATTATGAAAATTCAGATGAATTATTACATCAAATAATCCCTGCTGATTATGTCAGTGATGGTGATGGTACAGGTATTGTTCACATTGCGCCTGCATTTGGTGAAGACGATTATTTTGCAGCAAAAAATTTAGATCCAAAATTCCCTGTGATTTTGAATGTTGATGATTATGGTAATTTTGATAACACCGTTTCTGATTGGGCGGGTATGAATATTTTTGAAGCAAATCCAAAAATCATGGATTGGTTGAAACAAAATGGAATATTGGTTAAAAAAGACCAACATAAACATTCATATCCATTTGGCCCACGAAGCAAAGAAAAATTGATATATCGTGCGACAGACGCATGGTATGTAGATGTTCCAAAAATTCGCGACAGATTGGTTGAATTGACCAAGACAGAAACAACATGGACATCTGCTGGAAATCGCTTTATGTCATGGATTGAAAATGCTCGTATATGGGGTATTTCCAGAAACAGATTCTGGGGCGTTCCATTACCAATTTGGGAAAAAGACGGTGAATACAAGGTTTTTGGTTCTATCAAAGAATTGGAAGAATTTTTTGGTACAGAAGTAAAAGATTTACATCGTCCAACTTTGGATGCATTGACCAAAGACGGCTGGCACAGAATAAGTGATGTTTTAGATTGTTGGTTTGAAAGTGGTTCTATGCCATTTGCACAATTACATTATCCATTTGAAAACAAAGATAAGTTTGAACAAACTTTCCCAGCCGATTACATCATAGAAGGTCAAGATCAAACACGTGGTTGGTTTTATTTGCTTATGGTGATGGCAGTCTCTTTGTTTGATAAACCAGCATTTAAGACAGTGTCTGTGAATGGTATGATTTTGGATGAACAAAAAAGAAAGTTTTCAAAATCTTTGCATAATTATGTTGATCCAAGCGAACAAATTGAAAAGTATGGTGCTGATGCAATCCGTTTATTTATTCAAGGAAGCAATTTCATGAAGGCCGAAGGTGTCGGTGTAGATAAAGAAGGTAATGTATTTAATGATTCTATTAAAACTGTTTTAACACCTCTTTGGAACGCATATCACTTCTTCACTTTATATGCAAATGCTGGAAATATCACAGTTGAAAAAGAACCAACACCTGAAACCGCGTTGGATAAATATATTTTGGCTGAATTAAACGAATTGATAAAAACAACTACAAATTCTTTGAATGAATATAAACCAGATATCGCAGTCAAAGAATTCGTAAGATTTTTAGATATTTTAAATAATTGGTATATCCGTCGTAATCGCGACAGATTCTGGGACGAAGACGAAAGTGCATTTGAAACATTACATTATGTTCTGAAAACATTTTGTAAATTGCTTGCACCATTTGCACCATTTATAAGCGAATATGTTTTCAAGGATTTAACTGGTCTTGAATCTGTTCATTTACAAGATTGGCCAAAGGCATCTGAAACAGACATAAAAATATTGGCAGATATGCGTCGTGTTCAAATGATTGTATCAACTGGAAAACAATTGCGCGAACAATATAAATTGCGTAATCGTTTGCCTTTGCAAGATGCAACAATTGCCGGTGTAGAAATGTCAGATTATGCCGACATTATCAAAGATGAATTGAATGTAAAACAGGTCAAATTCATAGATGATATTCACACCGTTGCAGATTCATTTGTTTATCTGATTACACCAAAAATTGGTGCGCGTTTGGGTGGTGCATTGAAAGATATTATTCCATCTGTAAAACGTGGCGATTATACAATTGATGGCGATAAATTGGTTGTTGGTGAATACACATTAAACAGTGATGAATATGAAAATCGTTTAACTGTGAAAGATGGTATATCTGGGGCTGCTCTGCCAGATAACACCGCCGTTGTTGTATTGAACACAGAAATAAACAGCGAATTGATTGCAGAAGGTTTGGTAAATGACGCATCTCGTTTTATCCAAGATTCCAGAAAGGCATCAAATCTTGATGTATCTGACAGAATCAAATTGGTATATAACGCAGAACCAGCATTAGCAAACGCAATCGAAATTCATAAAAAACGCATTATGCATGATGCTCTGATTGTTGAAATGGAAACTGGTGATGCAGACCAATTCACAACCGAAATAGAAGGTTATAATTTTGCAATCAAAATTGAAAAAGCAAATGCGTAATAAAAAAATAACTCTTACACCGGATATTTATTTTACAAATGTGTGTCCCACATTGAATATGAATATCCGGTCTGAATTATATTCAACAAACGAATTTACTTTCGCAGTTGCGGTTATTTTATCTGCCCAGGCAACTGATAAAAAAGTAAATGAAGTAACACCTGAATTATTTCGTATTGCACCAACGCCTGATAAAATGTTGAAATTGGGTTTGGAAAACTTAAAAAAATATATTCGTGTTATTTCTTTCTTTAATAACAAAGCGGACAATATAATAAAATTATCACAACAACTGAAAGATAAAAACAGTGATGATATAAACTATAAATTTCCTGAAAAATATCACAACAGAAATGAATTGATGAAATTAGCTGGCATTGGTCAAAAAACCGCTAATGTTGTTATGAATGTTTTATGGAACGCGCCAAATATTGGTGTTGATACACATGTTTTTCGTTTATCACACCGTTTTGGTTGGACAAACGAATCAGACAATACACCAGAACGGGTCGAAGAAAAATTATTAAAAATAATTCCACAAAAATACCATGCAATGACAAATCATGTTATGGTTTTACATGGCAGATATACATGCAAGGCAATTCGTCCAAATTGTGAAAATTGCCCGGTAGCAAAATGGTGTAATTCAACCGACAAAAGAATATAAAAAAACACCGGCATTTGCCGGTATTTTTATAAATTTTAATTCTTTAATACATAGTTTGTAAAATGTGTTTGTTTTTATCAATATTAGACAACATTTTACCACTGCCCACTGCAACACAAGCCATTGGATTATCAACCAAGAACGCAGGTAATCCCGTTGCAGCACGAATTGCAGCATCCAGACCACGCAACAATGAACCGCCACCAGTCATAGCGATACCAAGGTCTGCGATATCCGCACTCAATTCAGGTGGTGTAGATTCAAGCGCAAGGTGAACAGTATTCACAATTTTTTGCACTGTTTGTGTCAAAGCAGATGCAATTTGAGATTCTGTCACAATTGTTTCACGTGGTGTTCCAGACATCAAATCACGTCCCTTGATTTTCAATGATAATTCTGTTGTTTTATCTTTTGGTGGGACCGCAGTTCCAATTTTCTTTTTGATTTCTTCGGCTGTATTTTCACCAATCAATAAATTCTTGTTTTTGCGGACATATTCAATAATGTCTTCGTCCATTTGGTCCCCAGCGGTTCTGACAGCATTTGAATAAACGATTCCGCCCAAAGACATAACCGCAACTTCTGTTGTACCACCACCAATATCTAAAACCATAGAACCCAATGGTTTATCAACTGGCAAACCCGCACCGATAGCCGCAGCGGTAGATTCTTCAACAATATAAACACGTCTTGCACCCGCAGCGTCCGCCGCTTCTTGGATAGCACGTCTTTCCACAGGTGTTGCACAAGATGGAACGCAAATAATTATAAGTGGCGCAGTCAACAGGTTTCTTTGATGAACCTTTCTTATAAAATATTTAATCATTTCTTCTGCGACTTCAAAGTCCGCAATAACACCGTCCCTTAATGGACGCACAGCGGTAATTGAACCAGGTGTTCTGCCAAACATTTGTTTTGCTTCTGCACCGACAGCCAAAATTTCTTTACGGCCCAACAATCTGTTTTCAGCAACCGCAACCACAGATGGTTCATTCAAAACAATACCACGACCCTTGACATAAATCAGGGTGTTTGCAGTTCCTAAATCAATAGCCATATCTGCGGAAAAAAACTTTAATAACCAATTATACATTTTTCGTTCCTTACTCTGTTTTTCGCATTATAAAACAGGTGGCAAAAAAATCAAGCCATTGTATAAAATTTTGCTTTTTTATTTGCTTTTCCTTATATTCTGGTATTATTAGAACTATGAAAAGAAAAACCATACGCAAACATGCGGATTTTTTAACACCGAAAGACGGACCAAATATCACATTTGATAATGTGATTTCTGTTCGTATTAAAAACGCAAAAATCAAAGATGATGCCAGATACGGAATAATCGCATCTAAAAGATTGTTCAGATTTGCGGTCCAAAGAAATCGTGTTAAACGTCTTTTGCGTGATTGGATTTTCTATAACGAAGATTTAATGTTACCACAATTTGATTATGTTTTTATTGCAGGTGCTGAAATATTAAATACAAATCGTGAAAATGGACGTGAATACATAAAGCGTGCATTGACGAAAATATCACAAAATTATGCCGAAAAAAACATCTAAATTTTTAACCATATTTGGTTGTAAATTCATTCGTTTGTATCAAACATGTATATCGCCTGTAATCGGCGGAAAATGTGCGTGTAGATTCGTTCCAACATGCAGTGAATACACACGAATTGCAATTGAAAAATATGGTTTTTTTCATGGTGTTTTATTGGGTATAAAACGTATATCAAAATGCAGACCGGGTGGGGGGTATGGATACGACCCTGTGCCTTGACATAAAAATTCTGTGTGGTAAAATCTATATATTATACGTAATAAAAAGGATTTATAATTATGACATCTTTTAGAGCAACAGTTGAAAACATGTCCAAACTGATGGATGAAATGGGCATTACCGAACTTGATTTGGAAAGACAACTGTTTTTGGGTTTGTATCGCAAACACATACATTTATCAAAACAACAAACTGTGGCTGCGCCAATGGGAATTGTAGCCGCACCAAAATCTGAATCTGATGAAACAAAACACAATGGCCATGTGTTAAAATCACCTATGGTTGGCGTTGCTTATTTATCACCTGAACCAGGGGCTGCACCTTTTGTAAAGGTTGGGGACACTGTTAAATCTGGTGATACCGTTGCATTGGTAGAAGCAATGAAAACATTTAATCCGATTAAATCTGATATAGACGGTGTGGTCAAAGAAATATTGGTTGCAGATGGAAATGCAGTTGAATTTGATACACCTATTATCGTTATAGAATAGGTTGAAAATATGCCTCAAATAAAAAAAGTTTTAATCGCAAATCGTGGTGAAATCGCATTACGTATTATTCGTGCCTGTCGTGATATGGGTATCAGAACTGTTGCGGTTTATTCAACTGCGGACAGGGACGCTATGCATGTAAAATTGGCAGACGAATCTGTATGTATTGGCCCTGCACAGAGCAGTGAATCATACCTTAATGAATCTGCAATTTTAACTGCTGCACTTTTGACAAATGCAGACGCAATTCACCCGGGATATGGATTTTTATCAGAACGCGCTGATTTCGTAGAAAAGGTTGAACAACATCATCTTATCTGGATTGGCCCAAGTGCGGAAATGATTCGCAAAATGGGGGACAAGGTAAATGCAAAACAAACCGCTATTAAATGTGGTTTACCTGTTGTTCCAGGTAGTGAAGGTGCAATTCGCGACATAGAAGAAGCGATTGTTTGGGCTGACAAAATCGGTTATCCAGTTATGATAAAGGCCGCTGCGGGTGGCGGTGGTCGTGGTATGCGCGCAATTCACAATGTAAATGAATTGCGTGAATTTTTCCCCATTGTAAAGGCTGAATCTAAATCTGCATTCGGTGATGATACACTGTATATGGAAAAATTATTATTACACCCACGTCATATTGAATTTCAGGTTTTGGGTGATAATCACGGAAATGTTGTTATATTTGGCGAACGTGATTGTTCATTACAGAGAAAAAATCAAAAAGTTATGGAAGAATGTCCAGCTGCTATTTTAACACAAAAACAGCGTGATGATATGATTGAAATCTGCAAAACCGCTGCTAAAAAAATGAAATATGCAAATGCTGGTACATTTGAATTTATGTTTGAAGACGGTAAATTCTATTTCCTTGAAATGAATACCAGATTACAGGTTGAACACCCTGTGACTGAAATGGTTTATGGTATAGATTTGGTTCGTGAACAAATCAGAATTGCCGCTGGGGAAAAATTAGGTTATACACAATCAAGTTTGGTTGCACATGGACATGCAATTGAATTTCGTATAAATGCCGAAGACCCAGAAACATTTATTCCAAATCCTGGTAAAATAGAATTATACGCACCATCTGGTGGTTTGGGTGTTCGTGTGGATAGTGCTGTTTATAGCGGTTATACAATTCCACCAACATACGATTCTATGATTGCTAAATTGATTGTTCATGCACAATCAAGACCTGCATGTATTATGCGTGCAGAACGCGCATTGGACGAATTTGTTATAAATGGAATTAAAACAACAATTCCATTACAGAAAGAATTGTTATCTAACAGTGATGTCCGCCAATTAAAAACAGATAATCATTGGTTGGAACATTATCTGGAAGAAAAAAAGAATAATCCTGAAATTGTTGAAGAAACAAACACAGAAGAAGAATAAAAAAAGACCCAAAAATTTGGGTCTTTTTTATCAGTCATTTTTTTATTTTATGCACGCAATTTTGCGCCACATTTTGATTCTATGTTTTTAATAACAGTTTCCTGAATCTTGGACAATTCTGATTCGTCCATATTGTTTTCAGGATATATTGTTATTGTAAACGCGACAGATTTTTGTCCGTCACCCATATCAAAAGAATCAAATATCACAGCATTTGAAATTCTGGAATCCGCAGATAATGCCGTATTCACAATTTTTTCAGCCGCGAATTTACTATCAACTACAAATGCGAAATCACGTGTAATTGGCATAAATTCTGTGATAGGTGTCTTTTTTGTTTTTGGGTTTTGTGGCAAATTGTTTATATCTTCTACCATTGCAACAAATACTTTGTTTTTAATATGTAATTGTTTTGCGATGGACGGATGTAATTGTCCAAATTCACCAAGAATCTTTTTACCCTGGACAATTTTTCCATAAACATACGGATGTGCCCAAAGTGGTGCATTATCAGATTCAATTGTGTATTTTTGAGACCCCAGCAGAGATATCAAATCTGCCTTCACATCAAATACATCTATGTTGCGATTACGTTTTTGCCAATGTTTAGGTGATGTTTCACCAACACGAACAATACAAATAGATGTATGTTGTTCACCAGGTTTATCACCATAAAATACAGTTCCCAATTCAAACATATTCAAATCAGCAAAACCGCGTTTTTCATTATTAGCAACCGCGACCAATAAATTTTCCAACAAATTATTACGGGCAGTATCCATATCAACCAAAATTGGATTAGCAATTTTTATAATTGGTTTATCTGATAATAATTTTTCAATTTTGGAATTACCAAAACCGAAAGTTATAGATTCATTCAAACCACGATTTGCCAATTTTTGTTTCAAAGATATATTCGCATCATTATGTTTAACATTTACAGATGTATCTTTGATTAAATCCAGACCAACTTTGTCATAACCATAAATACGAACCAATTCAGAAACTATATTTTCTGGAATAACAATATCAACCCTTTGAGATGTTGGGGTAATAATCCAATTTTTGCCCGATTGTTCGATATTGAAATGTAATTTTTCTAAAATCTTCTTTTGTGTTTCAGAATCTAATTCAATACCTGTTTTTTGTTCAAACAAATCAGGGTTATAAATCACAGGTTCTGGAACATAATTTTCACGACCCGCAACACCAACACCCACAATTTCACCACCACATTCTTTCATGATGATTTCAGATGCAAAAGACAATGCCTTTAATGTGCCATCTGGGTCTATACCGCGTTCATAACGATATGAAGAATCGGTTGATACACCATATCTTTTTGCTGTTTTACGAACGAATACTGGATCAAAATAAGCAGATTCCAAAATTATATTTTTTGTTTCGTTTGTGGTTGATGCACGCATACCACCAACAACGCCAGCCAAAGCCAAAATACCCGCATCATCAGTAATAACTAAATCTTTTTCACATAATTCATGTTCGTTTCCAAACAGGTCTGTGAATTTTTCTTGTGGTTTTGCCATACGAACAGTTATATCACCAACAATTTCATCTGCATCAAAACAGTGCATAGGTTGTGCCAAATCATAGCAAATATAATTTGTTGCATCTATCGCAGCATTTTTTGGATTTATACCAGCACTGTGCAAACGATTCTGGATTGTTTGATTTGATTGTGCCATTTTCAATCCATGTATTTCACAAAAACGGTATGTTTTACATGCGTCCCCTGCCAATAAATGAACTTTTCTTGTCCCAGAAACAGGTTTAATTAAATCAATTTTATTTTCAATATATTTACCCGCATCTGCCGCACTTAAATCCAATGCAATACCACGCACAGATAAATAATCAGGACGATTTGGTGTAATAGATGTTTCCAGCACCGCAGAACCCGTTCCCGCCAGCGCAGATATTGGTTGACCAATAACTTCCTTTGTTTCATCTAATTCAATAATACCGCTGTGGTCATCATTGATTCCTAATTCTTTGCCAGAACACATCATACCGTCTGACATAACGCCACGTAATTTACCAGATTGAATTACAATGTCCCCAATCTTGCAACCAGGACATGCCAGCGCAGAAACCAAACCCACGCGTGCATTTGGTGCACCACATACAACCTGACGTAATTTACCGGTTCCATCATCAACCTTTAACACATGCAGATGGTCAGAATTTTCATGTGGAACACATTCAACAATTTTTGCCGCAATTGGTAATACAGGCACACATAAATCTTCTACCTCTAACCCAATAGCAGTCAATTTATCAGCAATCTGTTCAGGTGTTAAATCTGTATCAAGATATTGTTTTAACCATTCATAAGACCATTTCATTTTTTACACCTTTTTATTAAAACCCACTGTTTTTCAACCAACGAATATCGCCATCAGTAAATGCACGGATATCGTCCAAACCATATTTAACCATCGCAAGTCTAGCCCAACCAAAACCAAATGCAAAACCCTGATATTCATTTGGGTCTATGTTGCAATTTTTCAATACATTTGGATGAACCATACCGCCACACAACAATTCCATCCATTTATCCCCGAATTTCATATCTATTTCAATAGATGGTTCTGTAAATGGGAAATAAGAAGGGCGTATACGCAATTCTACATTGTCTTTCTCAAAAAACTTTGATGCAAATGTTCGCATGGTTGCCAACATATCAGACAGATTTATTTTCTTTTCTACTTTATCAACACATAAACCTTCTATTTGACCAAACATAGCAGAATGTGTTGCGTCTAATTCTTTGCGGTAACATTGACCAACCGTAAACATTTTAATTGGTGCACCAATTTTTTCCATTGCTCGAATTTGAACAGCACTGGTTTGTGTGCGCATTACATTACCATTTTCCAAAAAGAATGTATCCTGCATATCACGGGCAGGGTGATAATCAGGTGTATTTAATGCGGTAAAATTATGCCAATCATCTTCAATTTCTGGACCGTCCATAAATGTATAACCCAAAGATTCAAAAATACTGACTACTTCCTTGAAACTCTGGGTCAAAGGATGAATTGTTCCACGATTTTCAGGTTCACAATCTAAACTGACATCAACAAATTCGGTCGCTAATTTAGCGTTTAATGCCGCATTTTCCAATTCAGTTTGTTTATCCTTGAATAATTGACGTAATTCTGCATTTTCAGTATTTACAACAGCCCTTTCTTCATTGGATAAATTGGCCATATTTTTCAATTTAGCCGTCATAGTTCCGTTTTTACCGAAAGTTGCAGTATACAATTCCTGTAATTCTTCAAGTGATGATGTATTTTTAATTTTATCTTTCATAATTTCCCCGCTTAAATAAATAAGACCGTATTGCTACGGCCTTATTATGACAAAACAAATCATTGCCGTATAGCATTATTTTGCAGATTCAGCAATAAATCGTTTAGCTGTTTCAACCAATGTGTCGAAGTTTTTATCAGCATCGTATGCCATTTGGGCCAAAACTTTGCGGTCCAATGATATACCTGCTTTCTTCAAACCATTCATAAATTGGCTGTAAGTCAAACCGTTAGCACGAACAGCGGCATTGATACGAACAATCCACAAAGAACGAAAATCACGTTTCTTTTGACGACGGTCACGATATGCATATTGTCCTGCTTTTTCAGTTTTTTCACGTGCAGCACGATAAGTTGAATGATGACGGGCCAAATAACCCTTGGCACGGTCAAGTATTTTCTTATGTTTTTGTTTAACGGTAGTTCCGCGTTTTACTCTTGCCATGATTGCCCCCTATTATTTCAAACCGTATGGAGCCAAGATTTTAGCCTGACCCATCATGTTATCGTTTAAGTACTGTGGTTTAGATCCAGCGTTATTAGCGCGTTTGGATTTGTGCAACAGACATTTATGGTGAGCATTTCTTGCAACACGGATTTTTCCAGTTGCAGTCATGGATGCACGTTTCTTTAAATAAGATTTTGTTTTCATTTTTGGCATTTTTTATCCTTTTTTTTGTACCCTCGTGGCAATGCCTTGCCATTTCGGTTGAATCTATTTTGACAGATAAAAAAGAAAAATCAAGTTTTTATTGAATCTTCGCTTTTTTCTGATTAAAGTAATTTTCATGACCAAAGACAAATTATCTTATAAAATATCAAAAATCATAAAATCCGCCATTGCAACGGCCGCTTTACCTATCTTTATAATATATATTATGGTTGCAAAGCCAGATTATGCCATCATGAATGGTATGGCACACATTGTTTTACCGGTTGCAAATGCGGTTGGGGCGGTAATTACATGGCCAATTCGTGCTATTGGACACAGTGCTGATTGGGTTCGTGAAACTGCAAATTTGCGTTCTGAAAATGAAAAATTGAGATTAGAACTGGCACAAATCAAGGCATCAAAAAACGAATGTGATATTGCAATTGCAGAAAACAAAAAATTAGAACACGAATTAAACATTAAAAGAAATTCCCCATTTGATGCGGTGGTTGCGAATATTCAATTTGAAGATTCTGCGTTTTATCATTCTACATTTTTGATAGATAAAGGTCGTAAAAACGGTCTGGAAAAAGGTATGGTTGTTGTTTCATTTGAAAACAGATTGGTTGGCACAATTATGGATTGTGGTTCTGAATTTTGTCGTGTTCGTTCTTTAAGTGATTCTGATACAAATCTGGCGGTACGAATTGCAGGAAC
Organism: uncultured Pseudomonadota bacterium; assembly: GCA_902795435.1. Classification (GTDB taxonomy): domain Bacteria; phylum Pseudomonadota; class Alphaproteobacteria; order Rs-D84; family Rs-D84; genus Enterousia. The sequence goes on along the minus strand of CADBLE010000004.1, from coordinate 128,479 downwards.
AGATATTTCTGGATTCTTAAAAGGAAACGGCAAAAACAAATCTTTCATTGGATTTTTCAATGATACTAAATTTGAATCTCAAAAAGGGTTGAAAGTAATCAGCAGTAATATCAGTGGTATTTTACCATCTGGGATATATATTGGAACAACATCGGATAATGGAATTGTTGATATATTGACACCAAATAAAATATCAAGGGTTATGGTATTAAAATACACAAATCAGGGTTCTTATAAATGATATATGAAATGAAAACATTTTTAAGAAATTCTTTTCCGTTTTTGATTACCTTGTTTTTATGGTATTTATCAGTATCTTTTTGGAACCCAGCGGGTATGTTGGCTTTAATTCCAATATTTTATTATTCTTTTGTAAAACCAACAAATGGTTTCAGTTTATATGCTTTTTTATTTTGTTTCTTGATAGATTACAGATGTGATATAACATTATTGTGGTCTTTTATGTTTTGTTTGTTTTATGCAATAAACGGTTTCCAAAAATTCATAGATTTAACACGCACTGACAATAATGCTATAAATGTATTTATGGTGTTTATATGTCTTGGAATTTTTGGTTTGACTGTATCAAATTTTACATGGTTAAATTTAATACATAATATATGGTTGGCAATTTGGTTTTGGGTATTATACACACCAATAACTGCATTAGATAAATGGGTAAATAAATGATAGACACAGAAGTAGCAAGAACATTTGACAGACGCAGTGCCTTGTTTTTAACGGGCGGGGCGGTTCTTACTTCTTTGTTGGTTTTGCGTATGTTACAGATGCAGATTTTTAACTATCATGAATATAATCGCAAAAGTGAAAATAATTCTTTCCGTGTCCAAATAACTATGCCAAAAAGAGGAAATATATTATCTGAATCTGGTTCTATTATTACCCAAGATATTCCAATTTACAGAATATATATTATACCAGAAGAAACAGATGATATAACAAGTTTGGTTCAATTTATAACAAATGAATTAAAACTGCGTAAAAAGGCCGTTGATAGAATTTGGAAAACTATAAAAAAACAACAGGCGTTTCAACCCGTCCTTATCAGCGAAAATTCTAATTGGGAAACCCTTGCAAATTTGGCGGCAAAAAACATACCTGGTATTCATATAAACAATGGATTTTCGCGTTCTTATGAACTGGGGCCTGCGGGTGCGCAAATATTTGGTTATGTTGGCGCACCAAAGAAAAGTGTTCCAAATAATCCATTTTTTACAACTGGTATTACGGGTCTTGAAAAAAGATATAATGATGATATGGCGGGAACCCCGGGACAAACAGTTATGGTTACAAACGCTGTGGGCAGAATAACTGGCGAAGACAAATCTCAATTTATATCACCAATTATTGGTAAAAATATAAAAACAACTATTCGTGAAAATGTACAAAAGGTTTTATATGATTCTTTGTCTATGAATCGTGCGGGGTGTGGTGTCGCATTGGATTTAGAAAACGGTGCAATTTTGGCAATGGCATCTACACCAAGTTTTGATCCAAATAATTTCAAGACAGATGACGCAGAAGAATATATTTCATCTCTGTTGACTGACGTTGCAAAACCATTTATGAATAAAACAATAGAAGGTTTATATCCACCGGGTTCAACATTCAAAATTGTTGTTGCGTTGGCCGCATTGGAAAGTGGCGCAATAACACCAAAAGAAAAAGTATTTTGTCCGGGATATTGGGAATATGGGGACCATAAATATCATTGTTGGGAAAAACATGGTCATGGTTATGTAGATTTATATGGTGCATTAAAACATTCATGTGACATATATTTTTATCAGTTGGCTTTGCGTATCGGGATAGACGCTATTAAATCTATGGCATTAAAACTGGGGTTAAATCAAAAATATATGGAAGATGTCTTGGCACATGAAATGGTTGGTATTATTCCAGACAGAAAATGGAAAGAAAGAAATGTTGGTGCATCATGGGTTCATGGTGATACAATTATTTCCGGTATTGGCCAGGGATTTATTCTGACAAATTGTCTGCAATTGGCGGTTATGATGGGACGCGTTGCATCTAATAAAGAAATAAAACCACATTTGATTTACACAAATAAAAAACAGAATTTCAGAAATCTTGGTCTACAAACTAAAAACATCAGACATGTTTTAACTGGTCTGGAACAAGTTACACAAAAGGGCGGAACTGCATCTGGTTCTGCAATAAATGTAAATGGTAAAAAGATGGGTGGTAAAACCGGAACATCCCAGGTTCGTAATATTTCTAAACAAGAACGCAAGACCGGTGTTTTAACCACAGAACAATTAAAATGGAATTTAAGAAATCATGGTTTATTTGTTGGTTATGCACCAACTGATAATCCAAAATATGCAGTATGTGTCATAATGGAACATGCAGGCGGTTCGTCCCCAGCGGCACATGCAGCGGCAAACATGATGAAGGAATTATTGAAATAAAATGGCAACAACACGTGTATCTAATGCGAATATGATGACATTTGGTGAAAAACTTTCACGTTTTTCATGGTCTTTGTTTATACCTATGTGTGTTGTTTTAATATTTTCAATAATTGTTTTATTCAGTGCGGGTGGCGGTTCATGGTTTCCATACGCAATGTCACAAATTATGAAAATGATTTTTGGTTTGGTTATATTTTTTATTGTGGCATTTTCTAATATAAAAACATGGATTAAATCTGCTTATTTCATTTATGCAATCGCGTTGATTTTAATTATTCTTGTAACTTTTGTTGGTGATGTTGGTATGGGCGCACAAAGGTGGCTGAATTTAGGATTCATAAATATCCAACCATCTGAATTTATAAAAATAGCGTTGGTATTGGCATTGGCACGATATTTTGCATGGCAAAACAGTGTTGAATTATCCCAATTCAAAAATTACATTGTTCCAATTTTATTGTTTGTGATTCCGTTTATATTTATATTTTTGCAACCTGACCTTGGGACTGGGATATCTGTTGGTTTGATAACATTAGGTATGTTTTATATCGTTGGTGCAAATAAAAAATGGTTTTTAATTGCATTTATATTAGGTCTGATTATATCACCTGCGGTTTGGTATGGTGCATTACATGATTATCAACGCGACAGAGTCATAACATTTCTAAATCCAGACAGCGACCCACGTGGTGCAGGTTATCAAATAAACCAGGCAAAAATAGCATTCGGCAGTGGTGGTATCATTGGCAAAGGTTATATGTCTGGGACACAATCCCAACAATCATTTTTACCTGAAAAACAAACTGACTTTATTTTCACAATGATGGGCGAAGAATTTGGGTTTATGGGTGCGTTTTTATTATTATCTATATATACATTTATTGTAATTATGCTGTTTTGGGCATCAAAAACATGCAGAAACAGATTTGGTCAATTGGTTTGTTTTGGTTTTATGTTGAACTTTTTTGTTTATTATTTTATAAATATCTCAATGGTGTTGGGACTGATGCCAACTGTTGGTGTTCCTTTACCATTGATGTCTTTTGGAGGCAGCAGTTTGATTTCATTGCTTTTTGGCTTTGGTTTATGTCAAAATGCGCATATCCACAAAGACCAACAATTATCGTCTAGAGGGTTTTAGAAATGAATTTACTTATCGTTGAATCTCCGTCAAAAGCAAAAACAATAGAAAAATACCTTGGTAATACATGGCGTGTTGTTGCATCTATCGGACATGTTCGTGATTTGGTTCCTGAATCTGGTTCTGTTGATATAGAACATGATTTTGCACCAAAATGGAAAATTATGGACGGAAAAGAAAAACAATTAAAACTTATCACAGACGAATTAAAGAAAGCAGACGCAATATATCTTGCATCCGACCCGGACCGCGAAGGGGAAGCTATCGCATGGCATATAAATGATATTTTAACATCACGCAAAGTGTTAGACGGAAAACCTGTATATCGTGTTGCGTTTCATGAAATTACAAAAAATGCAATTATAGAAGCATTAAAACATCCACGTGAAATAGATAATAATTTGGTTGATGCATATCTTGTTCGCAGAATACTTGATTATTTAATTGGTTTTGGAATTTCACCATTATTATGGCGCAGAAATCTTGGTAAATCTGCAGGTCGTGTTCAATCTGTGGCTGTTAAATTGGTTGTTGACCGCGAAAAAGAAATAGAAGTTTTCAAGCCTGTTGAATATTGGTCTGTAAATGCAAATTGTGGCAAAGACAAAACTAATTTCAAGGCATCACTTGTAAAATACAACGGTAAAAAGATAGAAAAAATGACCATAGCAAACAAAACTATGGTTGATGAAATTGTAAATTCTATCAACACACCAACAAATGGCATTGTTTCTAATATTGAAAAAAAGAAAGTACAACGTCATGCGGCGGCACCATTTACAACATCTACACTGCAACAGGAAGCAGCCAGAAAATTATATTTTTCATCTAAACGAACAATGGCTACCGCTCAAAAATTATATGAACATGGTTTTATTACTTATATGAGAACTGATGCGACAAATTTATCAAACGAAGCGGTTGCTGAAATTCGTGAATATATCAACAAAGAATATGGTGAAAAATTCCTGCCAAAAACACCAAATATTTATATCACAAAATCTAAAAATGCACAGGAAGCACACGAAGCAATTCGTCCAACACATTTCTTGAATCAAAATGTAAATTTATCTGGTGATGAATTGAAATTGTATAATTTGATTTGGAAAAGAACTGTTGCATGTCAAATGTGTAATGCTGAATTTGATTCTGTATCTGTTGATATAGATGTAAATAATGCAGTATTCCATTGTGTTGGAACAACACGCACTTTTGATGGTTTTATGAAAGTTTATATAGAAGACAGTGATGATGAAAAAGAAAGTGATGAAGTAAAATTACCATCATTAAATATAAATGATGAAATTGAAATTAAATCACTTGAATCTGAACAACATTTCACACAACCACCTGCCAGATTTACAGAAGCGTCTCTTGTTAAAAAATTGGAAGAATTAGGTATTGGTCGTCCATCAACATACGCAACAATTATGTCAACAATCGTTGATAGAAAATATGTTGAACAAGATAAACAGCACCGTTTTCATCCAACAATTTCTGGTTGGGTTTTGGTATCATATCTTGCAAAATATTTCAGTGAATTGGTTGATGTGAATTTTACTGCTAAAACAGAAGATACGCTCGATGATGTTTCAAACGGAACAAAAGATAAATTATCATCATTGCAATCATTTTGGACACCTACAAACAAAATGATAAATTCTGCAAAAGAAATAAAAACATCTGATATCATAGATTCTATAAATGAATTTATGCATGAACATTTATTCAAAGATGGTTCAGATGTATGTCCAAAATGTGGTGGAAAATTAGGATTAAAGTTATCTAAATACGGTGCATTTGTTGGTTGTGTAAATTATCCAACATGTGATTACACATTAAAATTATCAAATGATATACCTGAAAATATACCTGAAAAAGATACAAATAATTCTGAAAAAGATTTGGGTGATAATATAATTTTCCGTATTGGTAAATATGGTCCTTATATTACAGATGGTGCAAAAAATGTTCCTGCTAAAAATTATACTGCGGAAACAATAACACTTGAAATTGCGAAAGAATTACTGGAACAAAAAAATAAAAAAATAGAACCTGTTATTTTGGGTAAAAATCCAGATACAGATAAACCAATTTATTATTATCCAGATGGCAGATATGGTCCATATTTATCATCTAATCGTGTAAATGTTTCTGTGAAAGAACAACCAACACTAGAAGAAGCAATAAATTTAATAAACAATAAAAAACCAAATACATCTAAATTTGTAAAAAAGGCTAAATAATTGGCTAAATATGATAATTCTTTTACAGATGAATTAAGACAAAGATTATCTTTGGTTGATGTGATTTCTCGTCGTGTTCCTTTAACCAAGAAAGGACAAAATTATTGGGGTTGTTGTCCATTTCATAATGAAAAAACACCTTCTTTTTCTGTCAGTGAAGAAAAAGGTTTTTATCATTGTTTTGGTTGTGGTGAACATGGTGATATTATTTCTTTTACAATGAAATCTGAAAATGTAGATTTCAAGACCGCAATTACTGAATTGGCAGAAATGGCGGGATTAAAATTACCAGAAATAAAACAAAAATCTCAGCAACAAATTGAAAAAGAAAAAACATACATAGATATCACTGAACAGGCGGCTCAAATTTATCAAAATTTATTATATTCTGAATCTGGTCGTGAAGCATTGGAATATATTAAAAATCGCGGATTCAGTGATGAAATGATAAAAAAATATAGATTGGGTTACGCACCTAAAAATAATATTATTTCATCTAAATTTTCTGGTATAAAAACTGAAAAATTGGTATCAACTGGATTGGTAAGAATTGGTGATTATGGTCCATACGATTTCTTTCGTCATAAATTGATGTTTCCTATATTTAATGCACATGGTCAAATTGTTGCTTTTTCAGGACGTTCTTTAGATGGCAGTGAACCAAAATATATAAACACATCCGATACAGAATTATTTCATAAAAGACAAACCATATTCGGTTTTAATTTTGCGCGTGATTTTATTCATCGTCAAAACAGAAGTATTATTGTAGAAGGTCAAATAGACGCAATTCAAATGCAGGTTCATGGTTTTCCAGAAACTGTCGCACCATTGGGGACCGCTTTGACTGAAGATCATATTGCAATTTTATGTAAATCAAACAGAAATATAACATTTTGTTTTGATGGTGACACCGCCGGACAAAAGGCCGCTATGCGGGCGTGTCTGCTGGTTTTACCATTTTTGCGTGATAATTCTGATGTAAAATTTGCGTTTGTTTCTGGTGGTAAAGACCCAGATGAAATCTTGAAAAAACAGGGTACATCTGCAATGCAAAAAATTATAGATGATGCAATGCCTTTGATAGATTTCTTGTGGCAAAGTGTAAATAAAAATTATTTAACACAAACCCCAAGTGGCAGAACCCAGGCAGAAAAATTCTTGAAAGATTGTATTTCTAAAATCAAAGATAAAATTTTCCAAAATGAAATAGAACAAGAATATAATAAAAGAAAATTCAATGAATGGCATAAATGGTCACGTAAAACAAATATTATAAATATAGAAATGCCAAATATTGTTGATAGATCAACCAATATATTAAAATCTATTGTTCAAACATATCCTGAATTATCTGAAAAATATGTAGAATTTTTATCTTCATTAAATATATCTTTTGATGAAGAATCTGAAAAAACAGATTTATCTTTAAAAGATGCAGAAGATTACATTAAAAAATTACAGTTAAAAAAATTATTAGACAGATTAAATAACGAAAGAAAAGAATTTTTATCAAATATAAAAAATGATTCAGAAGAAAATAAAAACAAATTGAAATTGTTAAATGATAAAATTCAAGAAGTAACAAACAAATTAAAATTGTTTAACGAATAAAAAAATTCCCGGTGTTTTTTAACATTTTTATCAAAAAAGCCGGGATTTTATTTTGTTTTATTAAAAAATTAAAAATACCGGTATTTACCGGTATTTTATTTATTTTTTATACATTAAACAAGAAATGACATATATCGCCTTCTTGCATAATATATTCTTTACCAACTAATCTCATTTTACCGGCTTCTTTCACTGCAACTTCGCCACCATATTGAATATAATCAGCCGGTGATATAATTTCAGCGCGAATAAATCCGCGTTCAAAATCACTGTGAATTTTACCAGCCGCCTGAGGTGCGGTCATACCCTTGGTTATTGTCCATGCGTGCGCTTCTTTTGGACCAACGGTATAAAATGTTTGTAAACCCAATGTATCATAACCGGTGTGAATAACCTGTTCCAAACCAGATTGAGATAAACCAAGTTCATCAAGAAACATTTTTCTTTCATCTACATCAACAATTTGTGCAATTTCCATTTCTATTTTTGATGAAATAATCAACACAGGTGAAACAGAAGAATATTTTTCAACAACCATATCTGAAAATTTATTTCCCTTGCTTGCGGCAGATTCTTCAACATTACATACATAAATTACCGGCTTTTTAGTCAATAAATTAAATGGTGTTGCATCTACATCTTGTAATCTTGCAGGAATAGATTTTTCAAGATTTGATTTTATACTTTTTGCGTCTTCTAATAATTTTGCGGCGTTTTTATCAAGACCATGAACTTTCTTTTCAAGTTTTTTGATTTGATTATCCAGACTTTCAATATCCGCTAACATCAATTCAGTTTCAATTGTTTCAATATCTGATAAGGGGTCTATTTTTCCATTTACATGAACAATATCATCATTTTCAAAACATCTGACCACATGAATAATTGCATCTGTTTCAAGAATATTTGATAAAAACTTGTTTCCAAGTCCTTCACCACTGGACGCACCTTTGACCAGACCAGCAATATCAACAATTTCAAGTTGTGTTGGTATTATGCGTTCCGCCCCAGCCACTTTAGCCAGATTATGTAATGTTGCATCTGGAACGACAACACGACCTGTATTTGGTTCTATTGTACAAAACGGATAATTTTGAGCGTCCGCAGCCGCACTTTGAGTCAAAGCATTAAATAATGTAGATTTTCCAACATTTGGTAATCCAACAATACCACAATTAAATCCCATATCTTTTCACCAATTAAAGTTGTATTTTGTTTATATTTTTTATATTATATTGCTATATAATAATTCGGTTATAAATATGTCATACCTTTGGCAAGAATTCAATATAAAAACATTTCCAGCGGAAACTTTGGTTTTCCGTGATGGTTTATTTTGCGAAGATTTATCAGATTATAAATCTGCAGTATATTTTCCAGGATTGAATATTATAGATATAAATGAAAAATCAGATTTACCAATTCATATTATCTATATTGGAAATATTGAAAATGAAAATGAATTAAAAATAAACATAAATGCCGGTAATTGTAATGTTTTTATGACTGCCAGAATAAAAAATGAAAAATCTGCAAATTTGACTGTTTATGTTAAAAATACCGGCCAAAACAGTATTTTTAACGGAAAAATTGTCGCAGAAAATCATAATTTATTAAAAATAAACGCGTATGGTGAACATTTAGCTTCAAATACCGGTATTTTTATAAAAAATCATGTTCTGGCATATAAAAATTCAGAAACTGAATTAAATGGTTATGCAATCATAGAAAAAAATATGCCTGGTTGTGAAAGTGATGTTTCTTTTTCTGTGATGGCGGATGAAAGTGCAAAAATAAAATTGAAACCTGTTCAAAATATCAAATCTATACCACTTGGTGCATCACACAGTGCTTCTTTGTACAAACCAAATAATTTCCAGATAAATTATCTTAAATCTGCTGGTCTGGGTGAAAAAGAAGTTAAAGATATCTTGGCCGAAGCGTTTCTTTCATTATAAAAAAATACCCGTAATAAAACGGGTATAAAAAACATATCCAATTGGATTATATTATTTTTTCTTGAATCCCTGTTTTGCCTTTAATTTAGGATTAGAAGGGTCAATCAAGATAACTTGTTTACCACGACGGATTTGTTTAACATTTCCACGTTTTTTCCAAGCTTTAAGTGAACTTAAAAATTTCATGTTTAATCCTTTTTACTGGGCAATTATAAACCAGATTTCTAAAAAATCAAATAATTATTATAAATTATTGTTGTTTTTGTTGGGGGTGTTTATTTTATTAAAAACTTTTTTCAACTTTTTATAAACAGTTTTTCAACAAAAAAATCCAAGTTTTCTGCTGTTTTTATAAAATTTGAGTTAAAAAAAACAAAAATATCAACATGTTGAAAATAATCGAAATTTTAATATTTTTAACAAAATCATAGATTTTTACTTTTATACTTGTTGAAAAAAGTTGAAATTGTTATAATTACAACATAAAACTGGAGAGGGAATTTTGAAACAACGTGTTTTAAAGGCTTTGGCAAATCCACCACGCATATTTTATGTGGCTTATAATCTTGCTATGCTGAATTTCTTGTTTTGGTTTTTATTATTTGTTGCTGTAATGATTGTTTTTTTGATAACAACCCAGGATATACCAATGATAACACCACTGGTTTTTATTGGTTTATTATTTTTATCACACAGTATTTTGGCGTTTTATTCAAAAAAAGAACCACAAATAGCGCAAATAATATTTTCAAGTTTCAGAATTCTTAAAAGCAGAATACCGGGAAAATTGGTAGTATAAAATGGAATATTTATTTAATTATTTTGCAGGAAATTCTAATTCAATGGCATTGACATTGGTTATTATTGCTATGTCAATTTTATTAGTTTTTATTATTTTGTTAGCTTATATACCGGCAATAACAAAAAAAATATTACCTGAATTCGGTTATGCGAAATATTCCGATTATTTACCGTTCAAGGGTGTTTATAAAGATGATATTATATCTTTGACAGATGGTTCTTTGGCGCGTGCTTATAAAATAAACGGTGTTCAAACAAGTAATATGGACGAAGATAATCGTGGAAAATTACTGGATTTGCGTGCACAATTATTTAATCAAATCCAAGATCCATCTGTTCATATTCGTTTTTATACTATTCGTGATAAAGTAGACGAAAAAACAAATTATGAATTTCATCAAAAAACACTGCAAAAAATTTATGATAAATGGAATAACCAGGGATTACAGATATTTAATAACAGTTATTATGTTGTGATATCTGTAAGTGGCGCAAATAATTATGATAAAATATTACATTATTCTAATTACATAGAATCTATGTTATCTGTGTATAAACCTGTATTATTAAAACATGACAGTTTTAATAACATGGCGACTTTATTTGGTCGTATATTATCACCGGTTACAAAACCAATTATAAAAAAATGCGATAATAATATTTCTGATGAAGTCGCGGTTGATAATGTATCTTTTAATAAAAATGGAATTATTGAATATTCAAGTGGCGATAAAACATATTATGCGTCTTTGGTTTCGTTTAAATCTGCACCTGATTTTATGGACGAAGAATTTTTCAACAGTGTATCAACGATACAATGTGAAATGATTTGTATGAATGCATTTCATATTTTGAAATCCAGTGATATAGAAACTCTGTTAAATCAGCATAAATCAACAATTACAGATGAAACAGAAGATTCAACAATAGAACAAATTGAACAGGCACAATCATCTATGGATGAAAATATAACTGGTGCACAAACATTGGTTGATTATTATCCATTGTTTATATTATTTGGTTATAATAAAGACGAACTTGAAAAAAATGTTTCTGAATTAAAGAAAATATCTGCGTCTTTTGGTGTCGCACCTGTGGTTGAAAATTTTGCAGCCAAGGCATCATTCTTTTCTTTGATTCCTGGATTTAATATTTTTCCACGCAGTTTCAGTATGTTATCAAAAACCGCCGCGGTCAGTATACCTTTGTCTTCTATGCCACGCGGTGTTGAAAACAGCGATTGGGGAAATGGTCCATTGGTTATATTCCCAACTGCCCAGGGAACACCATATCAATTTCAATTTCATGTTTCTGATAAACCGGCTGCGGTGGGCCATACATTGACGATTGGTCCAACCGGTGGTGGTAAAACAACTTTGTTCTCGTTCCTTATTGCACAATCTCTGAGACATCAAAAGTTAAAAGCGTTCTTCTTTGATAGAAACAAGGGTGCTGAAATATTTACTCTGGCTGTTGATGGTAAATATATAACCATGAACGGTAAAGAAAAAGACGCAAAACAAGATGTATTTTTAACACACTTAAATCCGTTAAAAATGCCTGATACGGCGGCAAATCGTGCATTTTTAAGACGTTGGTTTGCAATGATTACGGGTCAAAGTGATGTTTTATCAAGTGATGAAATTGCACGTGCTGTATCTGTGAATTTTGATTATTTGAAAGACGAAGACAGATTATTGAAAAATCTGTATGAAAGTTGTTTTTCAAGTGAAGGAACAATGCGTGGCGAATTGAAAAAATGGATAGACCCATTACAATATGGTGATATTTTCAATGAAACAGAAGATACACTTGATTTGAACGCGCGTTTAACAACATTTGATTTTACAGATATTTTGCAAGATGAAATTTTAGCACCTGCAGTTATATCTTATATCTTGCACAGAATAAATAACACAACTGTATCTGGTGGAAATCCATCTTTGATTATGATTGACGAAACTGCACCTATGCTTGAAAACAAAATGTTCCGTGATAATTTCATAGCCGGTTTACAAGAAGGTCGTAAAAATCGCCAGGCATACATGGTTTCTTTCCAACGTGCAAATGTTTTGGATAAACTTGGAATTGGTGATGTTGTCCGTGGCCAGGCACAAACAGTATTATTCTTCCGTAATCCTGCGGCTGATTTAAGCGATTATGAAAAATGGAATCTGAATCCACTTGAAATGGCATTTATCCAGGGCAAAGCATATCCAAATCTGAAACGTGCGGTATTATTATCGCGTCCTGTAAATGGTGAATCTGTAATTTTGAATACTGAATTAGGCGGATTGGGTAATATGTTGCGTTTGTTTGAATCGGGTCGTTCTTCTGTATTATTAGCCGAAGAATTATACAGAAATTATGGAAATAATTTTGTTGAAGAATATCTGAAAAAACAAACAATGTAATATATGTTGAAAAAAATTCTGCTTTTTGTATTTTGTTTGTTACCAAATTTGGTTTTGGCTGATGATTGCCTTAGTTATAAATTAAATCCAGATATAAATATAAAAACACCAACTTGGTCAAAACAGGTTGTTCAACCATTACAAAAAATGGATGTTTTACATGGTGATGTTATTGCAACTATGGTTGATAATTATGAATTAACAACCGATATAACATCAATAGAAGACGGTTTTTGTGTCGCATTAAAACGCGTTGATGCAACAATTGGATATTCTGATTTTTTGGTGCAAATTGATTTATCACATAAAAAAAACAGTTGTTCTTATAATGCGGTTTTATCACACGAAGACGAACATATTCGTGCATATTTATCAGTCATAGATGATAACCAAGAATTATTGGAAAAATCGCTGAAATCTGCGGCAATTTCTATCACACCAATATTTGTCAGGGAACAAAAAGAAATAGATTCCGCGGTTGATAAATTAAATGAAGAATTACAATCGCATCCTGATATAATTTTATTGAAACAACACCTGAAAGCAGAAGAAGAAATCCGTAATAAACGCATTGACCAAAACGACACTGGTGAAAGTTTAAGAAAGTGTTTTTTATAAATCTAAATTTTTGTAAATAATTCTATTTTATGATAAAATATTCAAATAAAAAAGATAATAAAAAATGTTGAAATTAGTCAAGGTATCACCCGAATATGCGGATATATTTTTATCTGCAATAAATGAATATAGAACAGATACTGCTAAATTCGGTTTGGACAGTATACGTCAATTATTAAAAACTGTTGATGATGGTAAATTTGACGAATGGCTTGAAAAAGCACGCAAAAATGATATTGGTTTAGATTTACCAGACGGTTGGATAAGTAATACAAAATATTGGTTATTGGATAATGACGAATATATCGGTTCTTTCACTTTGCGTCATGATTTAAATGAAACACTTATGAAATGGGGTGGGCATATTGGTTATATAATTCGTCCATCAAAACGTGGACATGGTTATGCGTTCAAGGGACTTGAATTGGTATTAGCAGAAGCATCAAAACGCGGACTGAAACGGTGTTTAATTACATGTAATACCGAAAATGATGCTTCTTTCGCAGTTATAAACAAGGCTAAAAATATTTATGGTGGTGAACAATTATCAGACAGTCATCTTGACGGATTTTCAGAACATCGTGTTTGGGTGAATACAGTAAAGGAAAACAGATGAAAAATTTAACAGAATTTCCACAAATTATAAAAACACCAAGATTGGTTTTACGGGTTATTTTACCAACAATGGAAAATGCCGAAATCGGATTAGATATAATTGAAAAAAATCGTGATTATCTGGAAAACTGGCAGGGACATTTTGGTAAATTACATACTGTGGCAGAAGTCCTTGAAAAATTGAAACACAGATATGAACAAATATCTAAAAATGAAGGTGTTTTATTTGGTATTTATCATAATGATAATTTAATAGGACGAATTCGTTTCTTTGATGTAAAAGATAATAGCTGTGAAATTGGGTATTGGTTAATACAATCGGTCAATGGTAATGGTTATATGAGTGAAGCATTATCTGGTTTAGAAAAAGAATTATTTAAATTTGGTTTCAAGAAAATAAAATTGGATATAGATAACGGAAATATTCATTCTGAAAATCTTGCAAAACGCAATGGTTATAAATTGGAAGAAACACTGCCAATGGCCAGTTATGCAAAATGTGTCGGAAAATGTGATTCTTTGATTTATATAAAAAGAGAAGGCAGATGAATCTGAATTGCGTGAAAAAATAGCGGTTGCAGAATCAAAATAATAATCATAAACTATAAAAAACAAAGGAGTAAAAATATGGCAAAATATTCTATAACTAATTTTGGCACAATGGCAGATGTCGCAAAAACAGAATATGGCAAGGCTTTCTTGCACGACACATTGAATTTAACATCTGCTGAAATTTCTGTCAGTGTTATGCCAGCGGGTGCAAAATCACCATTTAATCATATTCATAAACAAAACGAAGAAATCTATATTTTCTTGTCTGGTAATGGAAAATTTATGGTTGATGATGAAATTTTTGATATAAAACCAGGAACAGCCGTTCGTGTCGCAACTGGTGCAAAACGCGCAATGGAAAATACAGGCACAACAGAAATGCAATATATCTGTATCCAGGCAAAAGAAAATTCTTTGACACAATTCGCCTTTGCCGACGCAGAAATTTGTTAAAAGTGTAAAAATATAAAAAAAGTAAAAAATACCGGCAACCGCCGGTGTTTTTTGTTTATAAAAACGGGTTTTGGGGTAGGGAGATGGAATTCGCTCGGCACATTATGCCTGCGCGGTAACCGTAACGATTTGATTACGTTTCACTTATCAAATCTACTTGTGGTCGCTCGGCACATTATGCCTGTGCGCAAATTTGTAGTTATTCGAACTTCGCTATCGTTCGTTCTCATATACAAATTTTGAACCAAACAACTGCGTTACATGGTATCAAACCACTGACTACAAAAAATTAAACAAAAAAACACACCATTTTAGGTGTGTTTTTTTATTTAACTGGTTGCGGGAGATGGATTTGAACCACCGACCTTCAGGTTATGAGCCTGACGAGCTACCGGGCTGCTCTATCCCGCGATAAGCAGAACCTATTATATCTATTTAATTCTTGCTGTCAAATAAAAAAAGCATTTTATCTTATTTTTTGTGAATTTATTGGTTGCTTGCATTGTATATTTTTTGTTGCTAGAATCAAGGTATAAGGTGATTATCTTGGGAAAATATCTTAGAAAACAAATCAGAAGATTTTTTCGCATTTTATATGGTTGGGGTGTTATCCAATGGTTTTTGGCACTGATATATTATGTGCTGATTTGGTTCGTTTATTTTACATCTGAAAAAAATATCAAGGGATTAAATGTCCTTAAAAAATATGCCAGAAAACCGGCTATTTTCGTATTTTGGCACGGGCGAACAATGATGTTATCACCGGTTATTGCATTGAATCGTGTTCGTGGTTATGCTATCGCAGACAGCAGGAAAGATGGTCGTGCAATTGCAAAAATGGAAAAATTGTTTGGTTTACGCACTATTTATGGGTCGTCATCTCATGGTGGGGTGTCGGTATTAAAGAAAGGTGTCAATGTTTTACGCAATGGTAATTTCTGTTTGGCTCTGTCCCCAGATGGACCAAATGGACCATCTATGCGTTTTCATGACGGGGCATTATATTTTGCAAAAATGACGGGTGCGCCAATTATACCGGTTTGTTATTCGTGTTCACGTCCGTGGTTCTTGAATCGTTGGGACAGATATTTATTGACACATCCTTTTTCTAAAATAGTAGGCGAGGTTGGAAAACCTATCTTTATAGATAAAAAAACACCTATTGAAGATTTCGAAAAAATAAGAAAAAATTTAGAAGATATAATGGTTAAACAGGCCTATAATCTGGATAAAAAATTCACAGATTTCAAGGTTGAACAAGATTTAACACCAAAAGATTTTGATTAAAAAAAGATTAGTTATGAAAACACCAAATTGGTTTTTAAGAAAAAATTTGATTTCGTATATTTTATATCCATTTTCTGGGTTTTATTTTATGGCGTCCAGATTTGTATTTTTTATGCGTGAAAAAAGAGAATATGTATCAAATCGTCCGATTATTTGTTTTGGAAATATTTTGTCTGGAGGTGTTGGAAAAACCCCAATTGTAAGACAGGTTGCTAAATATTTTGATTCACCGGTTGTTATGCGTGGTTATAAAAAATCTGCACAAACTGGTAATATTGGTGATGAAGCAAAAATGTTATCAAATGACGGAATTTTGGTTCATGTTGGAAACAGAAAAAGCAATTTAATTTTGCTAAATAAACAATCTGAAAAAACACCAATTATTATGGACGACGGTTTCCAAAATTCATCTATTAAAAAAGATATTTCAATATTGGTGTTTGATGAAAGTATTGGTTTTGGAAATGGATTTTTATTGCCTGCGGGTCCATTGCGCGAACCAATTTCTGCGATTCACAGGGCAGATGCGATTATCGTAATCAGAAAGAAAAATGTTGCTAAAAATTTCAATTTACCAACAAATATTCCTATCTTTTATGCGAAAAACAAAGAAATATATCCATATGATGAAAAAACACCTGTTATTGCGTTTGCGGGTATTGGGTATCCTGAAAAATTCTTTAATAATATAAATGCTAATTTGATAGAAACAAAATCTTTCCCAGACCATTATCAATATAATGATAACGATATCAAAGATTTAATAAATATGGCAGAAGAAAAAGGTGCCAAATTATTGACTACTGAAAAAGATTGGGTCAGATTACCAAATTGGGCAAAAAAACAAATAAGATTTTCTGCGTTAAATACTGAAATTGAAAACGGTTTTTATGATTGGTTAAAAGGAAAGGTAAATGACATCTCTAACAAAAAAAGTTAAAATTTCTGGGGTCGGTATTCATTCTGGAAATGTTGTGAATATGGTTGTTAAACCATCTAAAAAATATGGTATTTTCTTTCACAGAATTGATATACCAAATTCTGAATTGATTCCTGCGAGTTTTGATAATGTTGGGGAAACTTTGATGCGTAATACCACAATTGGTAAAACAAATGGTGCGCATGTACAAACAATTGAACATTTAATGGCTGCCTTGTTTTTATTGGGTATAGACAGCGCGATTATTGAAATAGACGGTCAAGAAACACCAATCTTGGACGGAAGTGCTTCTGAATTTATCAAAATGCTGGAAAAATATGTTGGCACAAAAACCAAGATGAAAAAAATTATTGTTAAAAAGACAATTGTCGCAAAAAGAAATGAATTGGTAAAACAAATGCATGGTTTCAAGAAATTGAAAACAATTATCTTTAACCACACGATTTGGAGAAAAGGCAACGGTTTTGTTAAATTGTCTCCAAACAGCAAGGGTTTAAACATAGACGCAACATTGGTTTATAAAGATAAAATCATAGGAACACAATCTTATTCTTGTTTTTTGGACGGAACTAAAAAAACAAAATATAAATTTATCAAAGATATTGCTAAATCAAGAACTTTCGGTAAATACAGCGAATGGGAATGGTTAAAGGCACATGGTATGGGTCGTGGTGCAAATGAACATAATGTGATTGCATTGAATGATGCGGGTGACGGAACATTAAATAAACTGTATTATAAAAACGAATTTGTTCGTCATAAAATCATAGACGCTGTTGGTGATATGTTCACAAGTGGTGGTTTTATTTATGCAAATCTTGAATCAGTCAAGGGTTCGCATGCGTTGAATAATTTGGTTTTGCGTAAATTATTCAGCGACCCAGATAATTATGAAATCATATAAAGGTTAAAAAATGAAAAGATGGCAAAAAAATTTAATCTGGTTTGGTTGGTATTTTTTATTGGTTGTTGCTTTTGAAATAACAGATTATTTTGTAGAAAATAATTTGTTAGGAACTTTTTATGTGTTTTTAATTGAAATAATGTTTTTGGGGCTGGGTGCTTCATGTGTAGTTTTAGAATCTAAATTGAAAGAAAAAGGGAGGAAAAAATGAAAAAATTAGTATTACTGTCTTTAATTTTGGGCGCGTGTGCAACAACGGTACCTGAACAAAATAATGGTATTGTCAGATTGACCAGTGAACCAAAAAATTGTGAATATTTGTATAATGTTGATACAACAATGACTTCTTACAATGTAAAAGATGCGTATGAATTTCTTGAAAAAAGAATAATTGAACAAGACGGTCTGGGGGATACTTACTATATCACAGGCGAAGAAACACTGGAAAACGAAGGTGCTATATTTGGACCGAAAAACACGTTTAAGGTCAAAGCAAAAGTTTATAAATGTAAAAAATAAATAAAAGTCGTAGAAATACGACTTTTTTAATACAATTTTACCTTTATTTTATTTTATCTTTTGTGTTATAATATCAACACAGAAGAGAGAATGATTAAACAAACCATAACTGTTCATCATAAAAAATATGCGACAGGCCTGTTTTGGCAACCTGTCAGTGTTGGTAATACTGCATTTAATTATGCAAGACAACTGGCTAAAAATACAAAATATACGCTGTTTACAGAATATAAATCTATGGTTGGTTTAACCAATGGCAAAAATGGTGCATATTTTTCTATGCCAAGTGCGGCTGCGGAAATTGTTGATAATTTTGCAGATTTGATTTCGTTTTTGGGTGTTTTCCAAACTGATAATGGTTTTTATCTGGTTGCGGTGCGTAATGGAATTATTATTCGTGATATTTTGATAGAATCTGAAAAAAGCGCACGTGAAATTTATACTGAATTATCAAACATTCCTGATTGGGGTGCTTTGTTTGCACCAGCATCTTGGGGAATGCCACGTTCCCAGGAAAAATTTTTACCAGATATTATCCAAAACAACAATATTGCCAGATTACGTAATATCAGTATTGTAAAATCTTTGTTACCGTCTATATTCTTTATTGTTCTTTTTGTAGCGGCGGTTGCATCTGTTTTGTATTCACCAATGGGTAAAAGTATTATGCCACGCAAACATGCAAATATAGACCCTGAATTGGCGGCTGAATATAAACGTCAAATTGAATTGAAAAATAAAGAATTGGACAAACAATTCAATATTGTTAAAAAAGAAATTGAACCATTAAATCGTCCATACGAACATTTGCCAGATGTTATGGAACGCGCAAATTTGTGTTATAAAGCGATTGCTTTTGTTATGCAACCAATATCTGGGTGGAACCAAACATATACAAAATGTGATGAAAAATATGTAACCGCTACATTCAAACGCGATTTTGGGACATTAAATGGTTTTTATGAAATTGGTTCTGAATTGTTTCCTGGTGCAGTTGTTCAACAATTATCTGAAAATGAAGTGTTGGTTCGTGTTATGTTACCTGAAATAAAAACAATTTCTTCTTTGGACGAACGCGACCAGGTTACAGCCATGCGTGATATTACAACTAATTTCCAAAAGATAAACACTAAATTACACATAAACGGTGTTTCAGACACGATATCAAATGGCGAAGAAACAGAAAAAATAAATGTAATAGAAGTTTCTGCATCATCAAAAATGATACCATCTGAATTTATGAATGTGTTTAATGAATTTGGTGGTGTTTATATGACATCTGTAAATTGGAACGCAAACACAAGAACATGGAATTACGAAGTAATTGTTTATACAAAATAAAAAAAGGAAAAATAAGATGAAGAAAATATTATTATCTATTTTGGTTATATTCGGTTTTTCTGTCCCATCTTTTTCAGAAGATTTTATTGAAGAAGAAGTTGTTGTTACAGAAGAAACAGCCGACCAAATGTCTGCCGATGCATTAAATAATTACGAAGTCAGTGGTTCTTTGTTTGAAAGAATAACAGCATTAGAACAAGAAAAGGTTGTTATGCAACTTGAAAAAGAAAGGGCGCAACTTGATTTAGAATTGGAAAGATTAAATGCTGAAAAATTGAAAATTCAAATGGAATTGGATACTTTGTCTGGTCGTGCAGAACAACAGCAGCAAGAATTAGAAGCAACCAAGGCACAATTAGAAGCACAAACAGAAAAATTAAAACGCCAATTGGAACAACCAGATGAAGAAGAAGTTGTTGTCCAAGAAAAACAACAAAAGAAAGTTGCAGAAGGTGGTTTATCAAAGAACTATAAATTGGTAAATGTTATTGGTGTTGGTAACCAATTACAGGCAACAATTGAAGAAATTTCAAGTGGTCAAAATAAACGCGTCAGTGTTGGTAAACAAATTGATGGCTATGTTGTAAAAAGTATTTCTTTGAATGACGGAATTGTGTTTGAAAAAGATGGTGAAGAAGAAAATATAAACATTGGAAAATAATATGCCAAAAAAAGACGATAAAGTTTTTAATGATGTTTCATCAAAACCGTCAATTCCGACGGGTCTTGAAAATGCAAATGGTAAAGATATCATAGATTATTTGTTTTCTAATAAAAACAGATTATTGACATCTTCTGCGGGTGAATTGGCTTTGCCGAAAGACACACAGAGTTTGATTGCTTATTTTTCAAGTGGCGAAATTATTATTTCCAGAACACACAGATATGATGGTCGTGTTATTGCGTTTATAGATTTATTGCGTCAAAAAAACAGATTGATGAAGCAACCTTTTTATTCTGATTTAGGGTTGATATCAAATATTTACAAATACAATGATGAAAGGGTTGGTGGAATACATGCGCGACCGGATTATGATAACCAGATGCAGAAAGATTTTGTTGATATTATCGCACGTGCTGCATCACAAAAGGTTTCTGATATTCACATAGAAGTTGCAGACCAAACAACAATTTATTTTCGTATAGACGGCAGTATGCAACCGGTTCTGGAATATAATTCACAATGGGGTGAATCTTTCGTTCGTGCGGCATTTGCGTCGGCTGATATTTCTAATTCAAGTTATGCACAAAATGAATATCAAACCGCCCAGAAAGATGGTCGCACACCATTACGTGGAACAAAAGATTTATATTTGCCAAATGGTGTATTGGGTATTCGTATGCAATTTAATCCAATTGCGTTTGGTTCACAATATGTGGTTATGCGTCTGCTGTATGATAACCCAAGTGAAGGTATAAAAACAGAACAAGAATTTAACGAATACGAACAAAAATTATTGATGAGATTACGTTCTGCACCAACGGGATTGGTTGTTGTTGCGGGGCCTACATCATCTGGTAAATCTACGACATTGGTTCGCAATATGGCGTTGATGTTGAAAGAAAAAAGATATGAAATAAATCTTATTACTGTGGAAGATCCTGCAGAACAAAAGATTTTCGGCGCACATCAAATGCCGGTTGTAAATACTGCAAACGAAGAACAACGTGAAGAAAAATTTACAGAAGCCCTGGCCGCTGCTTTGCGAAGCGACCCTGATACATTGATGGTCGGTGAAATCAGAACTTTATCTGCGGCACAATTGACGGTCAAGGGCGCGTTGTCTGGTCATAATGTTTGGACAACTTTGCATGCTAATTCTGCGATGGGTGCATTGACCCGTTTGTTGGATATGGGGGTTGAAGCATTCAAATTGAAAGATGAAACAATGATGCGCGGTTTGGTTTCTATGCGTTTGTTCAAGAAATTATGCCCGCATTGTCGTGAAAGATTATTAGATAAAAGAAATCATCCGTCATATAACCGTGTTCGCGAAACATTGGGTGATTTAGGTTTGGCACAAACCTATGTTCGTGGGGTTGGTTGTGAATATTGTAATGGCACCGGAACAATCGGTCGTGTCAAGGCGGGTGAAATCATTATCACAAACAGTGAATTTTTATCACTTGCGCTGGCGGGGGAAACAGAAAGTGCGGTTAAATATTGGCTTGAAAAAATGAATGGCCGAACATTGAAAGAATCTGCAACTGAATTGATGTTGCGTGGTATTATCGGTGTTGATGAATTGGAAGACAGGGTTGGTTTATTAGACAGACCATGGGTGTATTAAAAGATGACTAAATTAGATTTGCTGTATGCAAAACTGGTTTTTAGAACAAATACTGATAAACGTATGGCGATTTCAAGAAAAATCGCATCTCTGTTGCGTAATAATTTTACATTGATGGACGCGTTGCACCGTATTGAAATGATAGAATCATTTGACGGCCGAAAACCAGATGAACCATTTGCAATCGCAATGCGTGAAATTCAACAAAACCTGGAAAAAGGTATGACTTTCAGTGAGGCCACACGTGGTTGGGTTCCAACCGAAGAAACATTGCTGTTGATGTCTGGTAATGTGTCCAGTTTATTGGTTTCACTTGAAAATGTATCGCGTGTTGTCGGCGGAATAAGGCGTATTAAACGCGCAATGTGGTCTGCGTTGGCATATCCGTTATTTTTGTTTTTATTGACAATAGGTATAATTATTATGGTTGGAATATATTTGGTTCCACCATTGGCCCAGGCCGCGGGCAGTGATATTATATGGCGTGGCACGGCGGCGTCCCTGATATGGGTATCAGATTTCGCAAATAAATATTGGTATGTATTCGCAGCGGGCTTGGTCGGTTTGATATCTGTTGTATGGTTATCTTTGCCAATATGGACGGGACGGCTCAGAACTTTATTTGATAAATTACCACCATGGAATATTTATAAATTACAAACATCTGTTGGTTGGCTGATGTCATTGGCGGCAATGGTGTCTGCGGGGGTATCGGTACCAGATGCGTTGCGTTTGTTGATGGATTCATCAAACAGATATTTATCAAATATATTAGAAGAAACCCTGCATCATATTGCAAACGGTGAAAATTTGGGTTCTGCGCTGGCATTGACGGGCAAAGATTTTCCAAACAGTGAAATCGTTGGCGATTTAATGATTTATTCAGATATGAACGATTTTGCACAAAATCTGGACGATATCGCGAAAGATTATATGGAAGAATCAGTTCGCCGTATGGAATCTATATCCAGTGTTCTGAATAGTATTGGTATTATATTGGTGTCTATTATCATTGGGTGGATAGTTCTGGGTACTTTCCAAATGCAGGAACAAATCACCGCCGTTTTGATGTAAATAAAATTTACTTGTAAAAATTTTTCTAAAATTGCTATGATAAAAATGTCGATAAGAATTTTTATCGGTGGGGTGTAGTAACCCGGTTAAAACAGCGTCGTAAAGCAGACGAAAAATGCCTCCAACTTCAATTATGGTTGGAGGGTCGTGATATACATAAATAAACGGCACAATTTCTGTTTTAATTGTTACTAACCTCCAACCACCAAATGTTTATGGTGGTTTTCTTGTTAAAAAAAAGAAAAGAAGGGAGTAACCATGTCACAAAAAATCTTTTTAACCAGCGCGCTTGCAATGGGCTTTGTTGCACCGGCAATTGCAGAACCAAGTCATACCGACTCATTCCCAAATGACGGTTATATGCAGGAAGATTATACATATACCAATGCGGCAACTGCAGACAATATGGATAGTGTATACGAAGGCACCGTAAACGCGGTCGCGGAATACGATATCATAGATTATATCGTAAACGCGGGACAATATTTGCCTGCAGATTCTGAAACCGTAATAACATGTCCGGCGGGCTCGTTTTGCCCGGGAATCAGTGGTAATGTCCAATATAATCAAACCACGCCACAGGGTATACAAACATGTCCAACGGGCTATGCAAATTCCGCAGACGGTGCATCATCAGATACACAATGTTATCGTGCATGTGATATAAATAATATGGGAACATCATTCACAAATATCGCGCACGCAACGGCGGTATCTGGTAATGATTATTACGGTGCCGGTACCGATACATGTGAACCAACGGCATGCGTGAACGGTTGGCATTTGAAACAGGGATTGAATTTAACATCTACAATTGGTACCGGTAGGGGTGAAAACAGTGCATTTGTAAATAACAGTGGTTTATTCATTGAAAGCGCATCAAATGGACAATCATATTATGGCATAAGCGATAATAACACATGGGCGGTTGATTATGGTTCGTCAAAGGGTGTGTTGGTTGGTCAGGGTCGTTGTTCTACACAGGCAGGTGATAATAATAGTTATACATGGACAAACCCAACAATAACATCAAATTTAACGGATGAAACGGGTCAAACGGGGGCACAATATTGTTATTGTAATGTAACCGGATATAAAGATGGAAGTGGCAACATGCAAGCGGTGCTCTCCCCTTGGGTGTTCTACACCGACTTCCACGACGCGTGGAATTGCAGTGGCAGCTGCGCTAGCTACTGTGCGAGCAACGTGCAGTACACGGGTTCGACCAACCTCGCGTTCCGTGCTGCGATGTTCGGGGCTATTGAATCGGGTCCAGCCATGTGTGAGGCAAATGTTATTAACATTAATTGGTCTGATGCAAGTGCGGCGGATATATCCGCAAACAATGCGGGTACCGCAACGTATGGCGAAGATGTACGTACGCCAGTCAAAGCGGCAACCAAGAAAGGTCAAACATTCCGTGGTTGGCGTTTCAGTGCACCGGAACAAACCAATTTGCCATAATCGGCAAAAACCAATTGGCATATCGTTTTGGTATGTCAATGAAAGGGAATTCATGGTTCTCTTTCTTTTTCCTGAAGAAAAACACCCACAAACGTGGGTGTTTTTTATTTGCTTTTATTTAAGCCATAAATGGCAGGTTTTCAAGTGTTCCTTCTGTAACCCTTACATTCACGTCTATCAGCATGAAAACTGAATCTGGGGACGTTTTTGCGTTTTCTGGGAACATATCTGTTGATAATAGGTGGCTGGTGTTGACGGTCAATTTTGTAACCAAATGGTCGTCGTCTAACAGAGTATAGATTGGTCCAACATCATGTGGTGTATTTTGACCGATTTCGTGTTCGTTTTGTGGGCAACGCAGGCCGTCCAATATTGTTTTAACGCGGTTATCTATGTCTGAACGTGGAACACCGACAATTTCAGGGTGCATCAACAATATGTCTAATTCTGCAATCATTTTCAGATTTGATGTAATGATTGGATTGAAATCTATGCCGCCGATATGACGGGTTATAATCGGGCTTTTTATGGCGTCTGGCATCATAAATTTAGACAAATTGTTCCATGGTTGGAAATTTAGCAATTTCTTTAATTGAGGGTGAAATTGCATACGAATATCCGCGATATGTTGGGCGCGTTTTTTCGGGTTTGTTAAAATGTCGCCATAGTAAAGTAACTTGAATTTCATAGATTAAACCTTTTGGTTAAAAATAGTGCTTTTTTATACCTTTTCACTTGATAATTATATCATAAATTGCTATGTTTTACATAGCAAAAAGAAAGGAATTTTAAATGGCTGTAAATAATGAATATACTGGTGATTCAATTAAAGTATTAAAGGGTCTGGAAGCGGTTAAAAAAAGACCTGG
Source organism: uncultured Pseudomonadota bacterium (assembly GCA_902795435.1). GTDB lineage: Bacteria > Pseudomonadota > Alphaproteobacteria > Rs-D84 > Rs-D84 > Enterousia. The sequence continues at coordinate 102,922 of CADBLE010000004.1, read as the reverse complement.
TATGTATATCGGTGACGTCGGGGAAGGTGGGGACGGTTTGCACCATATGATTTATGAAGTTGTTAATAACTCTATCGATGAAGCGATGGCGGGTTATGCAGATACTGTGTATGTTTCTTTGAATGCAGACGGTTCTACAACTATTCGTGATAATGGTCGTGGTATGCCATTTGATATCAATCATGAAACGGGTCGCAGTGCGCTGGAATTGATTATGTGCGAATTGCATGCCGGTGGTAAATTTGATAACGAAGGAAACGGTGCTTACAAGGTTTCTGGTGGTTTGCACGGTGTGGGTGTTTCTGTGGTTAATGCTTTGTCCACTTGGTTAGAAGTACGCGTATGGCGTGGCGACAAAGAAGCCCGCATGACATTCGCAGACGGTGTTCCAACAATGGATTTAACAATTACCAAAAACGAAACAACACATGAACATGGAACAGAAGTTACTTTCTTGCCATCACCTGAAACATTTACAGGTACTGTTTTTGATTTTGATACATTGGAAGTTTGGTTGCGTGAACAATCTTTCTTGAATGCAAATGTTCGTATTATTTTGGAAGATTTGCGTGGTTCTGAAAAGGTTGTTCGTGAATTTCATTCTGCCGATGGGTTAAAGGGTTTTGCAACATATCTTGATAAATCAAAAGAATTATTAAATGCAGAACCAATTCAAATGATTAAAACAATTGATGATTCTTATATTGAAATTGTTTTACAATGGACAACTGCTTATACAGAAACATCATTGTGTTTTACAAATAATATTCCAAATAGGGACGGTGGTACCCATTTGGCCGGGTTCCGTGCGGGTTTAACACGTGCATTGAATAAATATATTTCTGAACAAAATCTGAAAAAAGATATCAATTTATCTGGTGAAGATTTCAGAGAAGGTTTAACCAGTATCGTAAGTGTTAAAATCCCAGATCCTAAATTCGGTTCCCAGACAAAAGACAAATTGGTTTCAAGTGAAGTAAGACCATTGGTAGAAAATACAGTTTGCGATTTGTTGTATGAATATTTGGAAGAAAACCCAGTAATCGCAAAAATGATTATTGATAAAATTATCGAAGCCGCAACTGCACGTGAAGCCGCCAGAAAGGCACGCGAATTATCACGCAAGAAAGCGGGTCCTGAATTAGGCAGTTTGCCTGGTAAATTAGCAAATTGTTCCGAACGTGATCCTGCAAAATGTGAATTGTTCATTGTGGAAGGGGATTCTGCTGGTGGTACTGCAAAACAGGGCCGTGACAGAAAGACCCAGGCTATATTGCCATTGCGTGGAAAAATTTTGAATGTTGAACGTGTTCGTTTCGATAAAATGTTGGGTTCCGATACAATTGGTGCGCTGATTACAACATTGGGTGCCGGTATTGGTAAAGATGATTTTGATATTGAAAAATTCAGATATCACAAAGTTATTATCATGACCGATGCGGATGTGGACGGACAACATATTCAAACTTTGTTGATGACTTTCTTCTATCGTCACATGCCAGAAGCAATCGAACGTGGTTATATCTATGTTGCAAAACCACCACTATACGGTGTAACACGTGGTAAACAACAAATCTATATCCAAAACGAACGTGAAATGGACGATTATTTATTAGACCAATTGGCAACAGACGGTATGATAGAAACCCAGGACGGTCAACAATTGGCGGGTGCTGATTTCAAACGTTTATTGGAATTGGTTGATGATATGAAAAATAATTTACAAGCATTGAATCATATCGTTCCATTGCGTTTCATAGAAGCATTAGCATTGAACAAAGTATTCGAAAACGAAAGTGCAGAAAATTTTGCTGCGGCTGAAAATATGCTTGATAACGAAGAATTGGAATTTGAACGTGGTTGGAAAATTTCAAGTGATAGTGAAGGTATCAAAATCACCAGAACATTGCGTTCCGTAACAGAAACACATGTTTTGCCACGCGAAAAAATAAATTCACCTGAAATTCGTTCATGGCAGAGAATGGCGGGTCGTGAAGAATTGATTGAAACATTCTCTAAACCAACAGTATTGCGTGTGAAATCTAAATCTCAAAAGATTTGGGGTGCTTTTGCATTGTTAAATACTGCATTTGAATATGCAAAGAACGGATTAAAGATTCAACGTTATAAAGGTCTTGGTGAAATGAACGCTGAACAATTGTGGGAAACAACAATGGACCCAAATCATCGTTCTTTGTTCCAGGTTAAAATTACAGATGCGTCTCAGGCAGACGAAGTTATTTCTATGTTGATGGGTGATGTCGTAGAACCAAGACGAGATTTCATTGTTGAAAATGCGTTAAATGCAAATCTTGATGTGTAGATAAAACAAGGGGGGTAAAAATGGCAGACGATTTAAAAAAACAAAATGTTGAAAAAAATCGTCTGGCAAAAACCCCTGACGAAATATTGAAATCTGTCCAGGCATTGAATGACGCCAAAGAAAAAATCAAACAAAAAATAATTGAATCTGACAAATCATCTGATAATTCTGTGTTGTATACCGCAATTACAAAATTTGGAAAAACAAATGCATGAAATTTTCTCAAAAGATTGGTTTTTAGAAATTGAATCTAAACTGCGCGAAATGGGTTTGGATAGTGATGATAAATCTTTTGATGAAATAAAAGAAAATTTATCAAACCCGAAAAAATTAAATCCAACCGAATTTGCCAGCACGGTTTCGTATGTTATATTGGCGGGTGGTTTTTCACAAAAAACAGCAAAAAGAATTCATAAAATAATTATGGATATGTTGCCCTCTTATCCATCTGTTGAAGATTTATTAAATGTGTTTAACAACAAAAATAAAATAAACGCTATTTATAAAATTTGGAATAACAGACAAGATTTTTGTGATGGTTTTTACAAATGTTCCACATTGGACGAAAAATTAAATTACCTGCAACATTTACCACATATTGGAAAAATAACTGCAAATCATTTGGCACGAAATTTGGGTGAAAATGTTGTGAAATATGATATTTGGATTCAACGCCTTGGGGTTGTATACGGCGGAAATAATGTGCTTGCTGAAAGAATAGATAATGGTAAATTAGATATAGATATAAAAAAATGCTGTGATGATATGTTTGAACATTTACATGAACAAACAAATTTACCAATTGGTTACATAGATGTTGTTTTATGGAAAGCATTACAAAATCATTTAATAGAGGTTTTATAAATGGATGTTAAAATTGAACAATCTTGGAAAGATGTTTTATCGGGTGAATTTGAAAAAGAATATTTCCAAAAACTGACTGATTTTGTTCGTGATGAATATAAATCTGGGAAAACTATTTATCCAAAACCTCAAAATATTTTTAATGCGTTTAATTTGTGTCCGTTGTCTGATGTAAAAGTTGTCATTATCGGCCAAGATCCATATCATGAACCGGGTCAGGCGCATGGTCTTTGTTTTTCAGTTGAAAACGGTATAGATTTACCGCCGTCTTTGGTAAATATTTACAAAGAAATAGAATCTGATATTGGGCATAAATCAAAAACAAATGGTGATTTATCATATTGGGCGCGCCAGGGTGTGTTATTGTTAAATTCAACACTTACGGTTCGTGCGCATCAAGCGGCGTCGCATTCAGGCAAGGGTTGGGAAACTTTTACAGATGCGGTTATACGCGCGGTATCTGAAAACAGAAAAAATGTTGTTTATTTATTATGGGGTTCATTTGCACAAAAGAAAGCAGATGTTGTAAATGCACAACAAAATTTAATTCTGAAATCTGCACACCCATCGCCATTGTCTGCATATCGTGGTTTTTTCGGTAATCATCATTTCTCGAAAACAAATGAATATTTAATTGCACATGGTGAAACACCAATAGATTGGTAGTTGTTAAAAATTATGTGTTAAACCAATTCCGTAAAATGCGTATGAATGGTTTTCTTCGGCTGTATTCGCATTGGAAAAATGTTGAATAAAGATTTCTGTTGCCCATCTTTTGTTGAAATTATATCCAAAACTTATCTTGAATTGAAATAACAGTTTAGAACCAAGACGCTTGTTTTCTTTCGCTTGCAGACCAACACCCGCACCCATGCCCATATAAATTTTATCATATCTGAACATGGCTATATCTTCGCTGACATAGGCAATGGGTATAGAATAATCTTGCCAATTCCAACCGAATTTTTCATTGAAACCGATTGTTTGGGAAATGTTTAATGAACGGCGGGCGGGTATTCTGAAAAATTTTGTTGGTTGTGAATATTGTAAAGTCATGATATAAAACGGAACCGGCCGAACCGGTGGTGGTAATAAGATACCGGTGTCAAATCCCTGGCCTATGCCGAATCCAATTTGATTAGTAAAATCGCCCATAAACGGGTCTTTTTCAGGCAAAAGACAGGTGTTAGCCATTGTGGTATTTGTGAACAAAAATAGTAAAAATACAGATTTTTTCATAACCAAATTTTATTCTAAATTGCACATATAATACAAATGACATGAATTCCTAGTTGCAAAGTGAAAAAAGTTTGTTATAATGTTGCGTACTGGCGGCGTAGCTCAGTGGTAGAGCCTGGCGGCGTAGCTCAGTGGTAGAGCAGAGGAATCATAATCCTTTGGTCAGGGGTCCGAATCCCTTCGCCGCTACCAAAATTCAAACCGGGTTTATCCCGGTTTTAATTTTGGTATAGTCGCGAAAGATGAGGACCCTAGGTCCGACAAAATAGCAGTTGAGAACAAGTGAAACGCAGTTCGAAACGTTGCGATTTGGAAAGGGACCCACGAATAAAATGAGTGGGAATATACAATCCCTTCGCCGCTACCAAAATAACAAACGACCCTTGTGGTCGTTTTTTATTTTGATATCTGGGATTTGGACACCGACACAGGGGTCCGATCCGCGGCAAAAAGGCGGAATAACGCCGGTTTGCCATAAGGTAAATTTTGCAATGGAGTGAAGCGTAAGCGAAACAATCCCTTCGCCGCTAGTCGCGAAAGATGAGGAAAATACCAGTGTTTTTACATATTTTTTTCGGTTATATCAATAACATTTTCCATCAGACCTGCGATTGTCATTGGGCCGATGCCACCCGGGGTTGGTGTTATATAGCCCGCTATTTTTTCACATGATTCAAAATCGCAATCGCCATGTAATTTTCCGTTTTCATCACGTTGCATACCGACATCCAGTAATACGCAACCTGGTTTTATTATATCGCCTGTGATTTTTATTTTGCCAGTTGCAGCGACAATAATATCTGCATTGCGTGTATATTCAGATAAATTTTGTGTTTTGCTGTGGCAAATTGTTACGGTTGCATTTCGTTGTAATAACATCATTGCGGTTGGTTTTCCAACAATATCAGAACGACCGATTATAACCGCGTTTTTACCAGCAACATCTATTTTGTATTCGTCTAATATTTCTAATATTCCGCGTGGTGTACATGGAATTATATAATTATTGCCACTGCCAAACATTTTGCAAATATTGGTATCGGTAAAACCATCAACATCTTTTGTTTCAGAAACAGTATTCAATACTGTTTTTGTATCTATGTGTTTTGGTAATGGTAATTGAACCAATATTGCATTTACAGATTTATCATCATTTAATTTTTCAATTATTGAAATTACATCATTTGTTGATGATGTTTCTGGCATACGAATAACATCTGTTTCAATACCAGCAATTTCAGCAAATTTTTCTTTGTTTCGGACATAAATTTGACTGGCGGGATCGTTGCCGACCAAGACAGCAACTAATTTTGGTTTTTGTGATATTTTATCAACACGAATTTTCAATTCGTTTAAGATACGATTTCTTAATGCAATACCGTCCATAATTACAGCCATATTTACCCCCGATTTTTGATTTACAATATAGCACTTATTTTATCTAAGACAATAATTATATTATTGACACCGATATTTTCATGATATAATAAAAAGAAAAGGACTTTTTGATGATAAAGAACCTTTATATATTCAGACATGGTGAAACAGATTATAATATTGCCCGCCGTATGCAAAGTGTTTTAGATATTCCATTAAATCAAAATGGTATTCATCAGGCAGAAGAATTAGCTAAAAAATTAGCAAATGTAAATCTGGGGTGTATTTATACATCTAAATTGGGACGTGCGATTGAAACTGCAAAGATTGTTGCAAAACCAAATAATACACCTGTTATTGTTGATAACAGATTACATGAATGGGACCTTGGTGTGTTTAAGGGTAAAATTTTAAATGTAATCAAGGCACCAAAATATACCCCGATAGATTTAACAACAGATACGGTTTCAATTCCGCGTTTGTTGTTGATAGACAATGATTATGTTCCTGAAAATGGTGAAAGTTTCAATTCATGTATAAATCGTGTAAGCGAGGCACTTGATTACATTGTGAAAAATACAGATTCTGAAAATATCGGTATTGCGACACATGGTGGTGTAATCAGGGCAATTTTAACAAGATATACAAACTATGCGAACGGTGGTATGCCAAATGCAGATTATATGATATTACAATGGGACGGTGAAAAATTCAGATTATTGGATAAACCAAAATGGTTGAAAATGAAACACCCGATTGTGTTGGTCAAAGATTTTATATCTAATATGTTTCATGGCAGATAATGTTTTATAAACATTGTAAAAAATGATATAATAATCTTATGAGCAAAGATTTAGATAATTATTTATATTTTAATGATTTGATAATAAAAATGTCAGATTCTGTTGATGAATCTGATATTTCAGATGTTTTGGATAATTTTTACAAAGAATTACACAGATTGGCGTTTGTAAATTATTGTAATAATGATGTTTTGCCAGATGTGACGAAATTATACATCAAAATTCTTGAAAAATTGCCGAAAGACGAAGCAATAGAATCTTTCAAATTTATGTTGAATAATTATGAAGTTGTTATAAATAACAAAACGTTATTGTTGGCTGTTGGAAAATATCCAGAAATATCTGATTATGTGTTTAACAAAATATATGAAGAATTAAACAAAAAATATTCTGAAAAAAATTTATCTTTTTTGTATTTAATTGCACAGAGTGTTGGTGGAATTAAAAAGAAATTATATTTAAGTCAAATTTTTGATTATCTGAATACTGGTTCCAGTATTATACGAATTTCTAAATTGTTAAAATTTCACAATGAAAATAATTTTGTTTTGAATATAGATAATTCTGTCATAGATAATCTGTTTGAAATGATAAATGTTGCTTTGTTATCGGCATCATTGGATACAGAAGTGGCAGATAATATAATAAATTTGACAGTCAGATTATATAATTTTCCAGAATACAAAAAACGCAGTGCAAAAATATTGAAACAGATAAAAACCAGAACAGACATAATAAATCCGCACCAGAAAAAAGTTATTGCACGTGTTTTTAATGATGTAGAAGATTTACGCAGTAATGTTGAAATTGCAAAAAGGGTAGAAAAGAGTTTAGAAAACGAATATGGATACCAGAGTGTAGAACAAATTCCAATAGACGAAGTAAGTGTTTTGGTGTTGGGCGGAAATGGTGCTGATGACCCTAAAAAAGCAAGTGGATATATGAAAAGTATTGAATATCTGTTGGATACAAATGGATTACAAGACAATATAGGAATTTACAGTGTTGTATATGATTTTGGTGAGCCAGAAGATGTAAAATATTCATTTAATGATGGTCATGCCCGTATGAGAATGGCTTTTGAAAAAGGTCGTCGCAGATTACATGCGTTGGTTTCACTCAGGGTGGAAAGATATATCCTTAGGAAAAAATTTGATAATGATTCACCCGAACAAACAAACCCAAGGTATATCAAAAAATTATTTGATATAGCAATTTTGCCACGTATATCCCAAGACGGCAAAAAAATAGATGTTGAATTGGCAAAAAGATATATCAGAAATCTGAATATTTTTGCACATTGTCATGGCGGATATACATTCTTGAAATTGGAAGAAATGATGCAGGAAAAAATGGCAATATTGGGATATACGAAACAAGAAATGAAAGATATCCAAAAACAATTATACTGTGTTGGGTTTGCGCCATATTGTCCATTGGGTGTATCAAAATCTACATTTATCAGTTTTTGTTCCGCAATGGATTTTAACAGTAAATATTATAATTTGTTTGAATTGTTGGGGCGTCCGTTATTCAAAGAAGGTGTTGCATGGTTCCCAGATAAATTGGGAAATGTTTTTATTATCCCAGAAATTGGTCAAAACAGAAATCTGGAAGAACACATGTCTTATATTGGAACCAGTGGTGAAATTGGTATGTCGGACGAAGGCAAAATAATGGTTAAAATGGAAAAAAATGCCATTATAAATGGAATCAGAAATTCGTTAGATAATGGAACAATTCCAACTGTAAAACAATTGGTTGCGGGTTCTGATAGCGAATTGGGACACGAATTTGAGATGGCATTGGTAAATGGTCGTGAAAAATATAAAGCAATATTGGAACGCATAAAAACAGAACAGGAAAGGGGCAGAAAGATTTAAAACAATATAAACACTATGTTGTTTCTGCAGATTTTCAAGGATTATCAAAAAGATTGTGGGGAATTCTTATCTGGTGCCCTAAGCAAGAATCGGACTTGCGACTCGTCCTTACCAAGGACGTGTTTTACCACTAGACTATTAGGGCAACGGCTTTTATTATACCCGTGTGCGATAAAAAATCAACCTAAAAGCAATCTATTGATTTTTTTGCTGTTTTGTGATATAATGTACCATATAGAACGACGATATTATTTGTCGTTTTTTATTTTCAATTTGCCGGTAGATACCGGCCTTTTTTTATAAAAAATGGAGTTTAATTATGTCAAGACAAATACAAATCAGACGCGGAACCGCATCTGAAAATGATAATTTTACTGGTGCAATCGGTGAAGTGACCATGGATATAACAAATAAAACACTGCGTGTCCATGATGGTGAAACAGTCGGTGGAACTGTGTTGGCTAAACAAAGCGAAATCCCAGATTTAACCAATGCAGATTATGTTGTTGAATCACAATTTCCAACGGCGGAAAACAATTACACATGGTATCGTAAATACAAATCTGGTTGGGTTGAAATGGGTGGATTGGTTTCTACAAATTCATCAGACAGTAATATAATAACATTGCCTATAACAATGGCAGATACAAATTATCACATAATTGCTATGAACGAACCAACAGATTCTATCAACGCATGGGGTTGGGTTTTTACAAAGAGAAACAGCAAAACAACAACAGGATTTATGCTAAGTAGTAGATATGGTTCAGGACAAGAGGTATCATTACGAGCGCGTTGGCAGGTAAGCGGACTTTGTGCATAAAAAAAAGGTGGTATAAAACCACCTTTTTTTAAAATTTATTTACCAAATCAACAATTTGTTTTACTTCATCATCTGTCATCACTGGTGACATTGGCAAAGACATTATTGTGTGATGAATTTCTTCTGTAATTGGAAAAGATTGGTTATTCCATTCGTTGTATGCACCCTGTTTGTGTGGTGGGGTTGGATAGTGAATATTTGTTTGTACACCATTATCATTTAAATATTTGCATAATTCATCACGATTCTCACATCTGACAGCAAACACGTGCCAAACATGTGCATTTTCGTCGTATGTTTTTGGTAATATGATTTTAGGATTCGTGATGTTTTCACGATAATATTTTGCTATTTCACGACGACGTGTATTATCGGTATCAAGATAAGGTAATTTAACATCCAATAATGCCGCCTGAATTTCATCAAGGCGTGAATTAACCCCTTTATAAATATGATGATATTTATAGTCGGAACCATAGTTAGCAATGGCATGAACTTTTTCAAACAATTCAGTATCATTTGTTGTAACACCACCTGCATCACCAAGTGCCCCAAGGTTTTTGCCAGGATAAAAACTGAACGCTGCCGCATCACCCAGGTTACCAACACGTTTTCCATTATACATTGCACCATGCGCCTGGGCTGCATCTTCAATGACTTTCAGGTTGTATTTCTTTGCCAATTCCCATATTTTTGCCATCTGGACAGCCTGACCATAAAGATGAACAACTATTATTGCTTTTGTTCGTGATGTGATTTTTTCTTCAATTTTTTCTGGGTCAATATTGTATGTGTTTATATCTGGTTCAACCAAGACTGGTGTGCAACCGTTTTCAGAAATTGCCAATATTGTCGCAATATAAGTATTAGCCGGCACAATTATTTCATCGCCAATACCAAAACCATAACCACGAATAATAAGGTTTATTGCATCCAAACCGTTTGCCACACCAACGGCATGTTTTGTCCCACAAAATTCTGCAAAATGTTTTGCAAATTCATCATTCCATTTACCAGACAAATACCAACCAGAATCTAATACATCTTTGATTCTGGCATCCATTTCACCACGAAAACGGTTATTTATTTTTTCAAGATCTAAAAATTTAATCATAATATTACTCCAATTATACTGGTTAATAATAACATTACAGATACAACAAGCATTAAATTGAAAAGATTTTTATATTTCTTGTATTTTCGTGCATATTCAGATGGCTGAAATAATTTTACCAAAGCGACCAAATCACGAAATTGAAAATCATACTCTTTGAAAAGTCTTGTTCTATCCACATTGTAAGATTCCATTATCTGATGAAAACCCCAGGTTTTGCGTGCATCATTGTGTGACAACATTGCCATACGCCCCAGAAAATATTTTATATCGCCAGATTTTTTAATGGTTATACCTGTTTCTTTAATTTCTTTTTCAAACATATCTTTTAATAAGTCAACATCTTTGATATCAAAAAAAGTGTCCATCAAACTGTCTGTTTCCAAAATACAACGCATTTGTGTGGAAAATCCAGCGGCACTTATATTTTTTTGATCGTGCGTAACACGATATTTTATAACTTTTTCTGGCAATACAAAAACATCACCCATTATCAACAATTGAATATTTTGAATGTAATCTTGGTATATGCAATTTGCAGGTGTGGCAGGGAACATATTTTTTGCAACCTTTGCGCGCATTGACATTCCCGGTCCATAAAGGATATTTCCATACATAAAAGCATCATGCAAAAAGGAAGCACGCGAACGATTTTTTAATTCTGGCATAACAACATCTGTTCGTGGATTATTGTTTTCGTCTATCACATCCAGATTGCAATAAACCGCAACTGTGTTTGGATTACTATCAAAGGCATCGCCAATCTTTTCCAATGCGTTTGGATACATAACATCATCAGATGCGACCATAACCCATATATCCCCAGATGCATTTTCAACCCCAGTATTTATTGCGGCATTTATTCCACCATTGATTTTATGTTGAATAAATTTGATACGTTTATCAGCATAAGATTTTATAATTTTTGCCGTATTATCAGACGAACAATCATCAACAATAACCAATTCCCAATCGGAAACAGTTTGTGCCAATACGCTGTCTATAAACCAAGCAACATATTTTTCATGATTAAAAGCCGGACAAATTATAGAAAATTTTGGATGTTTCATTTTATATCAATCCTTTGCTAGTCAATTTTTTTTGTAATTTTGTATAAATTTTCAATCGAATTTTGTCTTTTAATTTTTGTGGCTTTTGTACCAATAAATCAGTGTTTTTCATACATTCTGTCAAAGCACTAAAAAACGCATTTTGCGACTCAACCGAAAAAGTAGCATTTGGTTGTGGTTGTTTAATAAAATCCATCGCAACATTTAATGCACCCCACGCAGACTTTATAAAAAAATCATTATATTTATGTTCAAAGTATTCATTGTAATCAATCAATGTTTGTGCCTGGATTACATGTCTTTCAAATGTGTTCATACGCGACCAAATGCCACTTGATAAAACACGATAAACCCCAGATACTTTATTTTCAAAATGTGCACCACCATATTTAAGGTGCATTACAAACCGGTCAAAATCGCCTTCAAATGAACGTTCGTGAACGGTTCCAATGGCATCACTCATAATCTTTGGGATACCATGTGCAAAAATAACATTTCTGAATACGCCACCTGTTGTTTGTGGAATTACAATGTGGTTATTCAAATAGTCATCTATTGTAAAATCACCATCTGGTGTATTTTCTGGAATAAACAACCATTTTTTGCCAGATTCATCTAAACATTCAACATTACGTGCATATATCACTTTGTCTGGGTTTGCATCTAAATAATCAACCGCATTTTGTAAATAATTTTCATCAGTCCAATAATCGTCTGCGTCCAGTAAAGTAAAATAAGGTGTTTTAGTAATTGCCTTGGCACGTAATACATTTTTAAGATAGCGTCCATTTTCCTTGTTATATAACACTTTGATTATATCAGGATATTTCTTTTCGTATTGTTTTAATATCTTTACACTATCGTCTTTCGTAGAATTATCATCTGTGATAATCAATTGAAATGGGAAATTGGTTTTTTGCATCAACACAGAATCTATCGCACCACCAATAAGGTTTGCCTGATTATAATTAGACATAATAATTGTTAATTTATAATCCATGTTTATGCCCTTTTTTAGTATAGTGAATTTTTATAAATCCAAATAAAACAATTGTTCGTTTATTACCGTTTCTTATTCTTTTGAAAATCTTTAACGATTGTTTTATTTTATATTCTCTTGTATCAAGTTGATGATATTTAAAAAATACTTTTTTACAATGTATTCCTGGTATTTTATCTATATGCATAAACTTCATACATATGTCTTTTAAAAAATTAGCGTATTTTTTATATTCGTCTGTATTTACAATATTTCCATTATCATCTGTGTTTATATTGCATAAGAATTCATTTTGATCATTAAAACCAACATAATTAAACATATTGTATATACCTAAAAACCTTTTTGTATCAAATTCTGGTATTACAAGTATCACCGGGGTTCCCAAAGACAAACAAGGCAACGCACAATGTATGTTTTGTGTTATAACTAATTTTGCTGTGGCATAATCTTTGATTAAACACTCAGCTTCATATAAAGCCCCTAAACAATCTTTATCTAATGGATACAAGTGTGTCTTATAACGGATATTACCTCTTGGATGTTTTTTTATAATTTGCTTGAGCTTATCATCTATTAATTTATTTTTTTTATCTCCCATTTTATAATCTACGAAATAAATGGTATCATTTCTTTTATTTTCAGAAACTTTATATGTTTCACCAAGAGTTAATGTTAAACAGCCCGAAAAATAGGCCTGAACTCCGTGTTTCAACAAAAAGTCTCTTGTTTGATAATCTCGACATCCAACAGGTTCATTTTCTTTAAAATATTTTATTGTTTCTTCCGTTACGCCTTCGGGATTATTTATATGAACAGCCACTAATAAAGGTCTAATTTTTTTAGAAAAAACTTTATTTTTCTTCCAAATAAAATACCAAGCATTTAATATCATATTTATTTTTTCGCCATTATATTCTCCAAGCTGGTCTCTATCTATAAACTCATCGATAGAATGAAAAAATTGTTTTGCGGCCAACGATTGAATATAATCACCTATATTCATACATTGTGGGTTATAATATTCCGTATCTGTTATAGCATCATTATAAGTATAACAAATCAAACCGTTTTTTCTCAGAAGTTTCTCTTTACTAATTTTGTTTAAATGTTCAATAGCGATTTTATCTATCATTTTATTATCTCCCTTTGCCACATTTCCATTCATAAAAATTATAGGCGATTGTGCGTGCACCAAAACCTTCTTTTTGCGCACAAAGGCCATCGTTAAACACTTCGCCACCCTGTTCGGTTGAAATACCAAAATCAAACCATTTTTTTGATTCTGTGTATTTATCTATCAATGTTTTTATCAATAAATCAAGTCCACCAATTTCGCGTGCAACTTCATTTGCAGCCATATATTGTGTGTGAACAACATTTGGATAAATGAATAATAAAGTCCCAGCAATCATTTGATTGTTATATTTTGCGACAAATAATTTGATATTTTCTGGAAATCTTGATTTTAATAATTTTAATTCTGCACCGGTATGCACCGCACGTACCCCATGTCGTGCGGACAAAACAGAATTTTCCAAATCAATAAATGTATTAAAATCAGATGATTCAACGATTTCAACACCTTCGCGTTTGGCACGTGATATTTGTGCTTTGCGTCCCTTTGGCATTTTCAACTGATTTTGTAAATCTATAACCGAAGAAACATCTGTGCGTTCCAATTTAAATCCGGCCTGCCATAATGGCCACATGTATTCTTCGGCTGGCAAAGTGTTATAAATAGTTGGCACAGATTTATAAATAAAGTGATTTATGTTATTAGCACCCAAATATTCAACCAACGAAGATACGCAATCATTCATTGTGTGTTGTTTCATCATATCATTTACAAAAAATCCACCGTATGTCAATCCGCCATGCGAACGAATTTGTTGACCATGAATTGATGCAGGCAAAACAGCAACCAATTCATTTTTGTCATTGTAAAACATCAAAGAATTATCAACAAATCTATCTGAATGATATTCCATAAAATTGCGGTTGAACATAAACATAGGGGTTTTGGAAGTGTTTACAAAATCATCCCATATTTTTTGTTTGTCTTTTGAATATTTTTCTATCTTTATCATTTTGCAATCTCTTTTAGAAATGTATCATAATCGCGAATATAATCTGATTCATCATAGTGTTCGCTGGCTAACACCATAACGACACAATCTGGTGAAAAATTTGTAAATTCACGCCATATATTTGATTTGATGTGCAAACCTTGTGCAGGGTTATCTAAATGAACGGTTGTGCGTTCGTGTCCATCATCTAAAATAAAATCGCATGAACCAGATGTACAAACAATAACTTGTTCTAATTTACGGTGTGCGTGTTTTCCGCGAACTGCATTTTTATCTGTGTTCCAAATGTAATAAACACGTTTAATATCAAATGGAAAATCTGCACCTTTTTCCAATGCAACAAGTGATCCTTCGTAATCACCATGGACAGTAAAATTCAACAAATCATATTTTACCATTTTATAAACCTTTTATTAAATCAACGATTTGCTTAGATATTATTGTCGGATTAAATCTAGTCAATTTTTTCTGTGCTACATTTGACAGTCTTTTGGCTTTTGCTGGAAATTTATAAACTGTTTCCATGTGTTTTGCCAAGGTATCTGTATCACCAATTTCAAATAACAAACCACCCTTACCATCTAACAATATTTCTCGTGGTCCGCTTTCACAATCTGCGGATATACATGGGACACCCAGTGCCACTGATTCTAAAACTACAGTTGGCAATCCCTCATATTCAGTAGACAATATATTAGCAATTGCACCTTTCATAAATATATAAGGATTATACTGCGTTCCTGTAAAGATAATATTTTTGCTTGATTTTAGTGTGCTTGCATAAGATTTATGAGTGTTTGCAAGAGGACCATCCCCAACAATATATAACTTAACATCTTTATGAGATTTATAAAATATGTCAAATGCATCCAACAGAGTCTTTATATCTTTGCTTTTACTAAGTCTTGATACATGGCAAAAATATTTACCACGTGGCGACTTTCCCTGGTTTGATAATTGCTGAATATGTTTTTCGTTTATTGGATTATATATACGAACTATTTTATCTGCATATTCTGGATATTTGCTCTTAAAACGTTCCTTAAAGTCGTCTGTAAGGCACACGATTTTATCGTATTGTGATGCTTTTTTTAGGAAGTTTTTATCTCGTTCAAAATAACATAACGCACTATGCGCCCATGCAATTTTTGGTTTCTTTATATAACTCAATTCTCTAAAGAACTCAAAGTTTTTATAATCTATAAAAACATCCATTTTTTTAAACTTATTACGCCATATAAAACGACGATATCTTTTATACAAACTGAATGTTATTTTGCGAATCAGTTTCATTAGGCCACGACACTTTGGTTCTAAATCTTGAAACCAATTTCCAAGTGGGAAATAGGTATACACAGGTATCTCTGGATGTGATTTTAACCAATCGGCATACAATGCTTCACGCAGTTTCATGTGTGTTACAACTGAAATATCCAAATTTGGATTTTTCAATAATTCTTCCATGGTGTTGATAAAGATGGTCTCAACTCCGCCTACGGTAAAACCAGAGACAAAAAAGCAGACTTTAATTTTGTTTTTTGTTGTAAAAGATATATGTTTATCCATACTTAAACCATTTTTTACAAATTGTCCTGTTACCGCCCGTATTTATTATTTTAATGGTTATGTAATATAGGCCTATAAATCATGCTAAACAAAGTACAATAAACCAATGTTTTTTTCAACTTATTTTTTCTTTTCATAATTTTATTCTGAAAATAAAAAATCTTTGGGTATTGCACAGCATATATGGTTTTTTCAGGAAGGTGTTTTACGTGGAAAACATTTTATAAATGATGAATATAAAGATTCTGTTATGTTTTCTAAATTGAAATCTGAATATAAATAAAATTTTCTAAAATTGGTTGAAAATTGGTTTTTTAGGGTATAAAATTACCACTGATTGATGTATATTATGTGTTGATACGATTAACGCCCGTGGAATATGATATATAATCAAACGAGTAAAAAAGCAGGGTGGCACCGCGCGAAAAAATCTTAGCGCCCCTGACATTTAAGATTTGAATTGGTGCCGTATCTCAGAAATATTTTTATGGCACCGAAACAAAAATATAAGGTGTAAAAAATGATGTCTTTAAAATCTAAATACAGGACTCATACCTGTGGTGAATTGACCGAAAAAAATGTCGGTGAAGTTGTCACTTTGTCTGGGTGGGTTCATCGTAAACGTGACCATGGTTCTTTGTTGTTCGTGGATTTGCGTGATAATTATGGTATAACACAATGCGTGTTTGACGGTGGTGATGAAAATCTTGAAAGAATTCACCCTGAATCTGTTATTAAAATCACAGGTACGGTTGTTGCCCGTGATAAAGAAGCAATAAATGATAAAATTCCAACCGGTCATATTGAAATTAAATCTGAAAAATGGGAAGTTTTGACCAGTGCGGATGTTTTGCCTTTCCCTGTGTTCGGTGATGAAGATACAGGTGAAGAATTGCGTTATAAATATCGCTTCCTTGATTTGCGTCGTGAAAAATTACATCACAATATTTTAATGCGCAACAAAATGATTAAATGGATGCGTGATAAAATGTGGGAATTGGGTTTCTCTGAATTCCAAACACCATTATTGACCGCGGACAGTCCAGAAGGTGCACGTTGTTTCTTGGTGCCAAGCCGTTTGAATCATGGTAAATTTTATGCGTTGCCTCAGGCTCCTCAGATGTTCAAGCAATTATTACAAGTATCTGGGTTTGACAGATATTTCCAAATTGCACCATGTTTTCGTGATGAAGATTTACGTTCAGACAGATTATTGGAATTCTATCAATTAGATGTTGAAATGTCTTTCGTTGATTTGCCTGAAATTTGGGCGGTCGGTGAAACAGTTATTCCTGAATTGATTAAAACTTTTGCACCAGATGCAAATGTGTATCCTGAAATTCCACACATTTCATTTGATGATGCAATGTTGAAATATGGTTCCGATAAACCTGATTTAAGAAACCCAATTTTAATCAGTGATGTAAGCGAAATATTCCGTGGTTCTGAATTCGGTATTTTCGCAAATGCTGTTGAAAATGGTTCTGTGATTCGTGCAATACCTGCACCAAATTCCGCAGATAAACCACGTTCTTGGTTTGATAAATTGGGCGAATATGCAACCAAAGAATTAGGATTGGGTGGTTTGGCCTATATCGTATTTGCAGACGAACCAAAGGGTCCGGTTGCAAAGAAATTAGATGCAGACCGTATTGCAAAATTGAAAGAAATTGCAGGCGATAATTCTTCTTTGTTCTTTGTGTGTGATGCCGAAGAACCTGCGTCAAAGGCAGCTGGTAAATTACGTAATAAATTGGGTGCTGATTTAGGTTTGATAAACCCACGTGATTTTGCAATTTGCTGGGTTGATGAATTCCCATTCTTTGAACCAGATGAAGATCGTGGTGGTGCACCTAAATTTACACACAATCCGTTCTCTTACCCAATCGCCACATTGGAAGAATTGGAAACAAAAGACCCATTTTCTATCAAGGCAGCACAATTTGATATGGTTATAAACGGTATTGAAATGTGCAGTGGTGGGTTGCGTAACTATAACCCAGAAATCATGAAAAAATGTTTTGATATTGCGGGATATCCAATCGAAGCAGTTGAGAAAAACTTTTCTGCTTTATACACAGCGTTCAAATATGGCGCACCACCACACGGTGGATTTGGATTTGGTATTGACCGTTTGATTTCTGAAATCTTGGGTACGGGTGAAAGTTTGCGTGAAACAGTTGCGTTCCCTGCAAACCAACGCGGACAAGATTTATTGATGGGTTCCCCGAACGAAGTCAGTGAACAACAATTACGTGATGTTCATATCAAGATTCGTACAAAGGGATAAACCAAAATATCTTAGATTAAATAACCCCGATTTTTCGGGGTTATTTTTTATTTGTGTATCATTAAAATTTATCGTGAGATTTTGTGAAACTGCGCATGTATTCAGGATCAAAATGCAACATTATTTCATATAATGAATATTTGCGTGTGCCGTCTGGATAGATTATCAATTCTATCGGTGCAGGTTCCGCAGATGTGCCACGCAAAACAAATCTAGAATTCACCAACATTTTATTATTTACGATTTCCATTTCACCAATTGCATCTATGTGTTTCATAGATAAAACAATAGGTGATGTTGTTTTTATTTTATCTTTTTCGTATGTTCCAATAACACGCATTGTTTTGATTGGTGTTATGCCACCTTCTAGTGCATCGGCCAAAACCAATTCAGCATTTGATATTTTTATATTTTGTGCAGAAGCATAAAATTTGCTGAACCCCAGGCCATGTAAATATCCACCGTTAAATGTTAAATCAAAATCGCCATTTAAATTATCGTGAATATCATGTGCTATTTTCCCAGAAGTTTTCAGATTTATTTCTGCGGTCAGTGAAAAATCAGATACATTTAATGGCATATCTTGTTTTAATAAATCTTCTTTCATAACAAATTTGTTTAATTGAACATTGATATCATAATTTATGTTGTTCTTTTTTATAATCGCTAATAAATTTCCACGGTCAGAATCGCTGATTGAAAAAGTTTGTGTTTTTGGTTTCAATGAATATACAAAATTATCAAATTTTTGTTTTTGATAAATCAATTTGTTTGCAGATAAAGACAATTCAACATCTATATCAAAAGGTATCGTAATTGGCGCAACGGTAAAGAAAGATAATTCTTCGTAATTTTTCATAAAATATTCATCTGTGAATGCGTCTATGTTTAATACATCTATTTTTAATGTTATGTTTTTACCAGATGCAGAACCTTTGAATGTGTGTCCTGCGATATCCAATGTTAAATTAGATATGTTTCCTTTCTTGTAATTTCCAGCAACCACATAGGATAAATCTTTTATTGAACGTAAATCTAGTTCGGGAAACAATTTCTTGAAATTTTCACCACTGAATTTGAATAAATCTTTTTTCATTTGGAAATACCATGTTCTGGATTTTGGAACAAATGTTATAGAATCTTTGTCCCATACCAGATTTCCAATTTCTGTTTTCATAAATTCAGGTAAAAAAGGTAAATCTATATTTGTCCATGCCAGATTTTTATTTGCGGCAAAATCGTATGTAAAATATGTTTTATCATCATCTATTTTTACAGAACCAATTAAATCTGGAAAAGTAAATTTTATGATTCCTTTGTTGCCGATTCTTTTTGCAGAATTTATAATTTTATCTATATCGTAATTATCATACAATGAAGATATATTTATAATAAATTCGTCGTCATCAACACTTACATCACCGGCATATTGATTGCCATATACAAAATTTTTACATGACCATTTTTCTGGGGTTCCATTGAAAACACATTGTGTATCAACGCCATTTTCAGGCAGAGATATTTTAACATCATGTGCGCCATTTTTATCTATGTATCCACCAGTTATTTTTAATGTGTCTGCAATAATTTGGTTTATTTGGATTTTGTCTTTATGTCCAACAATATTCACATATAAATGGTTAAATGTTTTGTCCATAAATTTTATTTTTCCGGTTAAATCTAAATCAAAACGCCCGCCCTGTAAAATTTCGGTGTCTTGTAAAATAAAATCAAGATTATAATCTGCGTGATTTGTTTTCAGATTTACAATTTTATAACCGTCTTCTTGTAATGTGGCACTGCCCGAAACACCATTTGCAGATATATTATCAAATGTAACACCATAATGACCGTTCCATGTTAAATCAGCGGTAATAGGGAATTTGCCAGTAATTTTTGGTTTATCAAATTCAAACCATTTATTTATGTTTTGTGCAGTTATACTGATTTTTGCAGTTGCACTGCCGTCTGGATTTAATTTACCATATAAATCAAGGTTGTTATTTTTATTTTTGATATGAAAATTATTTTTTTCAGATTTTATGTCATATTTATGTTGGTCTGTGCGGACAATCGCAGACATTTTATCTTTTGATAATTTAGCACTGATAATATTATATTCTTTGTTCAGAAATTTGATTTTAGAATCATTTATATTCACAGTGCTGTTTATATAAAATGGAACAAGTTTATCTATGGAAAAAGACGCACCGTTTATTGTTATATTGTTGTTTATTTTTGCATTTTCAAGATTGAAAATATCACGAACAGGAATTGTGAATTCTATATCAGAAATAACACCATTTGGCACAGATATATTATGTGCAATAATTGTCGCGTGTCCCAATAAACTGAAATTTACATTTCCATGAATTTCAGATTTTATACCTGTTTTGTTAAATATAGCGGTTTCTATTTTTGGTTTCATATTATTCAGGTTTATCATTGGTGGAATCGTAATCAAAGATATGATTCCCAAAGCAACCAGACCAGTTAAAACCAATATAAATTTAATAGCAAAATTATTTTTAATAGACATATTCTCTTTCCTTGTATTTTCATTATAATGAATTATATTATGGTATGTGAATAAAAAAATTTATGAAAACAAAAGAAAGTGTTTTTTCGTTAGAATCTGATTATGCCCCAATGGGAGACCAACCAACTGCGATTGCGGAATTGGTCGCTGGGGTCAATGAAGGTAAAAAATCTCAGGTTTTATTAGGGGTAACGGGTTCTGGAAAAACATTTACAATGGCTAATGTTATCCAAGAATTATCACGTCCGACAATAATTATGGCACCAAATAAAATTTTGGCGGCACAATTATATACAGAAATGAAATCTTTCTTTCCAAGAAATCATGTTGAATATTTTGTTTCTTTCTATGATTACTATCAACCAGAAGCCTATGTTCCAACAACGGATACTTACATAGATAAAGATGCGGCTATAAACGAACAATTAGACCGTATGCGCCACAGTGCGACCAGGGCAATGTTAGAAGAAAGAGATGTTATTGTTGTTTCGTCTGTATCATCTATTTATGGTATTGGTTCCCCAGAACAATATGCACAAATGAAATTGGTTTTGAATACCGGGGACAGAATATCTGAAAAAGATGTCGCACGTTATTTGGTGGATATTCAATACAAAAGAAATGATATGGGATTTTCGCGTGGTGAATTCCGTGTTCGTGGCGATACATTGGATGTTTTTCCATCTCATTCCCAGGACAGAGCATGGAAAATATCATTTTTCGGGGACGAAGTTGATGAAATCTGGGAAATAGATGTTTTGACTGGTAATAAATTACAAAAATTAAACAGAATTTCTATTTATCCAAATACGCACTATGCAACACCTATGCCATCTGTATTACAGGCATTAGACCAGATTAAAATAGATTTAGATGAACGGTTGAAATATTTTCATGACAATATGAAATACATAGAAGAACAAAGATTACGCGAACGTGTAAATTTTGATATTGAAATGATGGAATCAACCGGAACTTGTCGTGGAATAGAAAATTATTCAAGATATATGACGGGCAGATTACCGGGACAACCACCACCAACTTTGTTTGAATATTTACCAGATGATGCGGTTTTGTTTATAGACGAAAGCCATGTTACAGTGCCACAAATTGGTGCTATGTCGCGTGGTGACCGTGCGCGCAAAGAAACATTGGCACAATATGGATTCAGATTACCATCATGTGTTGATAACAGACCGCTTACTTTTGATGAATGGGATTCTCTGCGTCCGCAAACTATATTTGTGTCCGCAACACCTGCACAATGGGAATTGGAACAATCGGGTGGAATTGTGTCTGAACAGGTTATTCGTCCAACCGGGTTATTAGATCCAATTTGTGATGTTCGTCCAACACAAAATCAGGTTGATGATTTATTAGACCAGGTTAAACAGACAAAGGGTCGTGTGATTGTTACAACTTTGACCAAGAAAATGGCTGAACAATTGACGGACTATTTCGTTGAAAATGGTGTTCGCGCACGTTATCTGCACAGTGATATAGAAACATTGGAAAGAATAGATTTATTGCGTGATTTAAGATTGGGTAAATATGATGTTTTGGTTGGAATAAATTTGCTAAGGGAAGGTTTGGATGTCCCAGAATGTGAATTGGTTGCAATTATGGACGCTGATAAAGAAGGTTTTTTACGTTCAACACGTTCTCTGATTCAGACAATTGGTCGTGCTGCCAGAAACGCAAATGGTCGTGTTATTTTGTATGCTGATAAAATAACTGATTCTATGAAAGAGGCACTTGATGAAACCGCCCGTCGTCGTGAAAAACAACAAAAATATAATGAAGAACACGGTATTATACCAAAGACAATTGCAAAATCTGTTTTTGATGAAGTAAAAATTGAACAAGGAAAAACTGACAAAGCAAAAAGATTTGTGTATAATGAAAATGGTGTTATGGATGCTGAAACTCTGCGTAAGGAAATCAAGGCATTGACCAAAAAGATGTTAAAGCATGCTGAAAACCTTGAATTTGAAGAAGCAGCGGCAACACGTGACACAATTCATAAATTAGAAGACGATTTATTATTATTGGAATAAAAAATGGAACAGAAAACTTTTATTTTAAACAATGTTGAAGAAACACGTGCATGGGCGCGTGAATTTGCGAAAACTTTGCATGCACCAATAACAGTTGCGTTGCATGGTGATTTGGGTATGGGAAAAAGTGAGATTGCACGAACAATTATTAAAACACTGCGTGGTGAAGATACAGTTGTGCCAAGTCCTACATTCACATTGGTCCAAAATTATGATGGGATTTCTCATTTTGATTTATACAGAATAGGGGACGAATCTGAATTGGAAGAAATCGGTCTGCAATATGCGATAGATAATGATATTACATTGATAGAATGGCCAGATATCGCAAAAGATAAATTGCCATCAAACACAATACATATCAATATAATGCAAAATGGCGACGGTCGTAAATTAGTGCTTCAATAAACTGATGATTGCCAATCTGAAATCTGGTGCGTTTTCAAGATAAGAACCAGATACCAATAAATTTGCGCCAGCATTCCAACATAATTTTGCAGTTTCTGGGTTTATGCCACCATCAACACTGATTAAATATTTTAGACCATGTTTTTTTCTGGTGTAATCAAGTGATTTTATTTTTTCAAGAACACTGTCATCAAATTTTTGACCCGCAGCGCCCGGTTTAACAGCCATTACCATAACTTCATCAACCATTGGCAACATGTCTTTTATAAATGTCGCAGGAATGTCTGGATTTAATGCGATTCCACAACGTTTGCCAGATTTCTTGATAATTCTGATTGCGTTTTCTGTTCCAGGTGTTTCTGCAGGAATTATTATTGTGTCTGCACCAGCGTTTATTGCATCTGCCGCGATAATAGCAGGTGTTTGTACCATTAAATGTGTATGTAAATGCATACCTGTTTTCATTCTGATTTTTTCAAGTTCGTCTATTCCACCGGCCATTCTATCTACATATAAACCGTCCATAATATCAACATGAATCATGGAAATACCACCAGACGCAAACATTGTATATGTTGAATTATCGTTCATATCAAAACACAGCGTGCTTGGCATGATTGGAACAAATCTGCGTTTTGGTTTTATTTTCTTTCTCTTAAATAATTTCAAGAATTTATTTAATCTGTTATCGAAAGCAGTTTGTTTTTTTATGAATTTTTCACGGTCTGGTTTATATGCGTCCCAAATATAAGTCAGCAATGCATTCAATGACGCCATTTCACCATGATTTTCAACGGGTACACCGAAATGTTTTTCCAGGAAAGAATTTATATTACGGATAGATGCACCACCGCCAGAGAGTATAATTTTGTTTGGTTTATATTTATCCAAATATCTGGCAGATTCTTGTTTTATCAAATTTACCAATTCAAGTATTTTTGGTTGAAAAACATCATTTATATCAGACCTTTGAATAGAAGCAAATTTTCCAGTTTCCGCCGCAGGATGAAATCTGTCGTTTTCATTTGGAACTGTATTTGATATTGATATTTTCAAATCGTCTGCATCTTTTTCAGATATATTTATTTTTTCAGCCAATTCTTTTGTTATATCATTTTGACCAAATGGGATTTTTTTCATAAACAAAGGTCCCTTGGAAAACCAAAATGATACAGTTGTAAATTCTGCACCCAAATCTAGAAATAAAGTTGTCCCTGTTTTTGGCGTATAAAGTTGCCCTTGTAAAAAACATGGATCAAAAAATCCAAGTGGTTGTATATGCGCACTGCGTAAAATTTCGTTGATTTTTAATGTTTTGTCTTCTGGATAAGAAATCACACTGAAAACACTGTGCAATTCTGTGTCAATTTGTGATACAGGGGTTGTTGTTATATTCTGTTTCGTAGGTGTTTTATATGAAACAGGTATAACATGCATTTTGTAAAAACCATCTTTGATTTTTATTCCGTTGATTTGTTTTTTTAAATCATATTCAGTGATTTGGTGTGGTGTGCCAAATTGTTTTATTTGTGTTGATAATTGAAAATCAAGTTCACCAAGATTTCCAGTTATGTATGCGCTGGTCAGGTGCTGACCGATTTTCTGTTCAAGTTCGTCAATAACACTTTTTAATGCAAAAACAGTATCAGGATTTTTTACAAAATGGGCATAAGATTGTTCCATTTTTCCGTTTATAACGCGTGTTACCAAACCACATACACCGTATGAACCAATGTCTAGACATAAAATATATGATTTAGAAAAATTCATTTTCTTGTTTTTACCAAAATTCTTGCGTCGTTCCGTAAATCTATGATTTCTAATTCACGGGACAATAATTTATGTGTTTGGTTTAATATGTTTATTTTGTTTATTGCGGTCGCAGGATTATTTTCAGGCAAATATATTGTAATTCCATTTTTTGTGTGTAAATTCCAACGTCTTGCTTCTATATAATCCATGTAATCTATGTGTTCAGATAACACAGAAACTGTTTTAATAATTTCTGTTAAATCATCTGGCATTTCTTCCAAATTTCCACGAAATACAATGGAATTTTCGTCCCTTGTTTCAGATGGTGTATCTATTTTTGTTTTATCTTCGGACAGTGGATAATAATAAAGTCCATCAAAAAACAGTGCAACGGCATGATGTTGTTTTGTTTGTATTATGATATTCCCATTTGGCATACGACGGGTTGCGGAATTTTTTACCCCAGGAACCTTTAACATACGGTTGTTTATCTGGTTCAGGTCTATTGAACGAATATCTGTTCCGTGTGGAATACCAACCGCCATTTCCAATGGTTTCATATCGGTTTCTTTTGTGTCACTGAATATATAAACTTTTTTTATCTGTGATATCGGCCCACGGCCCATTTGACTGGTTATAATTCTGGTCGAAAAATACACCGCCAAAATGATTGACACTATAAAATACAGCCAAAAGAATATAGTTTTCTTCATACCGACAATTATATCATATTTTTTAGTAAATAGCCAACAGGACACACAAAATTATTTTGCACGTAACAGATAACCGCGTTTTAACATACATTTACGGTAATATCCCGTTGTTTTTGATGCGGTATTAGGTGGAACGGACAACAAAGCCCTTTGTCCAACATCTTTGTATTCATTAGATTGGAATGTAACCCATAAACCGTCCCAATCAGGCATCTGGGCACTTTGATTTGGGGATAACAGTTTGGCAATTCTGGAACGAGGAACATAATTATTGGTTTTTATTCCAAGACATGATTTGTGGTCACGAACAAATTGTTCGGTTGTGACCGCGTCATTTTCCCAATTCAATATTGTGGCGTCATCTATGGAACCACGATTTGCAGATGCACATGCTGTTAAAGCAAGTAATAAAAATAAATATTTCATTCTCATTTCTTTCTTATTATAATTTATTTGCGTTTTTGTGGCAATAGTTTTTATAATGTAAAAAACATAATGGGGAAAAAGAGATGGCAATATCAATACAAACTTATATAAAATTGGCTAATTTTTATAACGAAATGTCGCGTGTTTTATCGGCTGTGTGTGTTGAAAAAGGCGGAATTGCGCTGGAAAATTATGTTGGTCGTTTCTTTGCGGCAGATGTTCTGGAATATATCGTAGAATATGGAAACAGATTAAAAAAGTCGGGGGCGCAATTGACACCTGAAATAACAAATGCGATGGATTTGTTTGAAAAAAGATTTGAATCTGTCAAACATTTGGTTACCCCAACACAAAAACCTATCTATGAAATGACGCTAGAAGAATTTGAAAAAATTATGAATATCTAGTATAAATATAAATATGAAATATAAAAAAGGAAAGAAGATGGCACAAAAACAAGCAAAAAATATGATGTTTTTTATCGTTGGTTTGTGTTCTGTATTTGTTTATGGGTGTGCAAATAAACGACAAAATATGCCTGTATTTGATACAGTAAATGTTGTCCAAAATTCTGTTATAAATGAAAAATCTGTGCCTATTTTCCCGAAAAAGGCGGCTTTGACCACAGATACTGCTCAACATTTTGCACTGGATTTACCAAAAAGATGTAATGTAGATTGGGATAATCAAAGTGTTGTTTCTGTATTACCAGAAGAAAAAATAGAAATTGTTCGTATAAATAATGGTGACCCATTACCAGATTTAAAGGTTTCTGATTTTGATTTCAAGAAAATGTATGTGAAAGATGTTCTTGAAAAATTATTGGCAGATACAGATGTTTCTGTGTTGGAAGACCAAAAAACATTTGAAAAAATTACTGGTTCTATCAAAACAGGTTCATTGGCTGACGCGGTTGATTTAATTACTAAATTGGGTCGTGTATATTATTCTTATGATAAAGAGTTTGGTGAATTACATATAACTGGTCATGGGAAATTTATGATAAAAATGCCAAAAGATGAAACCATGATAATGGCTATAATAGACGCTATGCGTGGTGCAGATGTGTTAAATCTGTTGGTGAATTGGCAAGATAAAACAGTTGTATTTGAAGGTAATTATCAAACACAAAGGGAAGTTGCAAAAATTATCGCAGATGTCAGTGCTAAAAAATATGTAATCGCATGGGATATGGATGTATATCGTGTTTATCCAAAAACAGATAATCCAATTGTTTGGATGAATATGTTGCCTGCATTCGGTGAAACAAATATTCACATGTCTATACCGGGGGTTGTAGGACGCGCGTTGGTGGTAAGTCCTGAAATAAACACAAAAACATTACAACAGTTTATTTCTCAACAGGCGAAAATGGTTTTGATATCCCAGGGAACTTTTGCACTGCCAAACGGTTGGCAATCAAGATTTGATATTGGTCAATGTGGCAAAGAAGACCGTCTTGAAACAGATTTGATTGTTGGTGCAACTGGTACATACGGTAATTATGGTGGGTATAACAAGATAGATGCTAAAATTGTATTGAGTACCAGCAACGGTGAATTGACATCTTTCAAAATAATGTCAAATGTTGGTGATAACTATGTATTCGTTGGTATTCCAACCCATGCATTTGTTACAACACCTGAAACTTTGATAAGTCCTTTTGCTGAATTGGTGGTATTTGTAAGTCCGCGTTTGATATCAATTGTTGATGCGAACAAAACCGATTCTAAACAATTGGTTGGTGATAATTTACGTGATTTCTTGAACCAATAAAGGAATAAAATATGTTGTTTTCTGATTTAGAAAAAAAGGTTGCTTTCAGATATATGTTTGCCAAGAAACGTGGTTTTGGTTCTGTGGTTTCTTGGGTTTCTTTGATTGGTATTATGTTGGGTGTTGCAACTTTGATTGTTGTGATGTCTGTGATGGGTGGTTTTCATGAAACTTTATTGTCCAGAATTATTGGAATGAACGGACATGTTGTTGTTTATCATAATGGTGGAACAATTTCTGATTATGATTTCTTGATAGACAAAATGCGTCAAAATAAAGTTGTTGCAAAATATACAACTTCTATTGTTCCAATCGCAGAAGGACAAATTATGGCGTCCAGCAATGGTAATAATTCGGGCGCTATGGTTCGTGGTATTCGTATGCCAGATTTGATTGCAAAAACAAATACAGGAACACGTATTTATGGCAAGGCATTAGATAAAGTCAAAGAAGATGAATTGGTTATTGGTTCTGCATTATCACGCGCGTTGCGTGTAACCGCTGGGGACAAAGTTTCTTTGATTTCTGCAAACGGCGGAACTGCTACACCATTTGGAACAATGCCACGAATAATGTCTTATCCAGTTGTTTCGTCTTTCTTTATGGGAATGTATGAATATGATTCTGGTTATATATTTATGCCATTGGAATCTGCACAAAAATATCTGAATATTCAAGATTCTGTAACACACATAGATTTGTTTTTGACAGATGCAGAACGCAGTGGCGAAGTGGTCAGTGCTTTGGATACTTTATTGCCAGATGGGTTTGTTGTTCGTGATTGGCGTGATTTGAATCGTGGTTTTGTTGGTGCATTACAGGTTGAATCCAGTGTTATGTTTTTAATCTTGTTGTTGATAGTTATTGTTGCAGCGTTCAACATAATTTCATCATTGGTTATGTTGGTTAAAGATAAAAACAAAGATATTGCAGTTATGCGAACATTTGGTGTTTCAAGAAAATCTATGATGAAAATATTTATTTTATCTGGCACCAGTATCGGTTTAATTGGTTCTGTATTCGGAACAATATTGGGTGTGATATTTGCAATCTATATTGAACCAATCAGAAAGTTTTTCCAATTTATAACTGGTCGTGATTTGTTCCCGGCAGAATTATATTCTTTGTCTGAATTGCCATCAAAAATTGTTCCATCATCAGTTATCAGTATTGCTGTTATTGCGATTGCTTTGGCATTTTTGGCAACATTGTATCCTGCATGGAAGGCATCAAACACAGACCCAGTAGAAACATTACGTAACGAATAGGTGACACACATGGCAAGTATATTGAATTCTTTAACAAAAATATCAAGAAAAGACGTTGTGCTGTCTGTGCGTGATATCAAAAAAACTTTCATAGAAGGTGGTCAACCATTAAAGGTTTTACGTGGTGGTGGTTTCAATTTATATCGTGGTGAAATTGTTGCGATTGTTGGACAGAGTGGTTCTGGTAAATCTACATTATTACAATGTATTGGATTATTGGATAAACCAACCAGTGGTGATATTTTAATAAACGGTATGCCAACTGATAAAATCACAGAAGAAACACGAACAATGTTGCGTCGCAATAAAATTGGTTTCGTATATCAAAAACATAATTTGTTATCTGATTTTTCGGCAATTGAAAATGTTGTTTTACCAATGATGGCAAATGGTGTTGATGAAGAAACAGCAACTGCGCGTGCAATGAAATTATTGCGTGCTGCAAATGTTGCACATCGTGCTTCTCATTATCCATCTGAAATGTCTGGTGGTGAACAACAGAGAACGGCCCTGGCACGTGCATTGGCAAATAATCCTGAAATATTATTGGCGGACGAACCAACGGGCAGTTTGGACCCAGAAAACGCAAACAATGTTTTTGATTTGTTATTGAATATCGTTCGTAAAAATAAAATGTCTTTGCTGTTCGTGACGCATGATATGAATTTAGCAAAAAAAGCAGATAGAATTATTACCATCAAAGATGGTATTGTTAAATAAAATAAATAAAAAAAGGAGAGAGGAAAATGAAAAACAAACAAAATCACATATACGGCATAATTGGTTTGTGTGCTTTATTTTTAGTTGGTGGAATGTTGGGTTATATCGCAAATGGTGTAATACATACAAACAAATCAGTAATGACGGAACAACAATGTATAGAATTATCTGGTAAAATATCAAAAGCATTGTCATGGGGTAAATATGATGAATTAGAAAGATTAAATAAAATCTTTTCTGAAAATTGCAACGACAGAAATTTTGATGTCCCAGAACAAAAAGAAGAAGAAGAAAAAACGGCAAAATTGCCAAGTGTTACTTGTGAAGCAGTTGAAAAATTGTTGATTCAAAGATTGGAAGATTTTGCAGAAAATGACCTTAATTCAGAAATTCATATAGAACGTGCAAAAATTTATGCTAATTTGTCAGAACGCGGTTGTGCAAAAAACACAAATGTTTATAAAGATTTGGCAAAAAAAGAAATAGATATTGCACGCGCATTAAATGATGACAATATTGAAAATAGATATGAAGCAACCGAAATAGTTGAAACATATAAACGTTTACAAATGCAGGCAGAAGCAGAAAAAATGTTGGAAAAGGCAAAAAAATTGACTAACCCTGCAATAGACTTTATAATTCAACTTGAAAAAATTATAGAAGAATAGGGGAAATAATTATGAAAAAGAAAGTTGTGAAAAAATCTGTAAAACAAAATGTCGTGGTAAAAAAATCTAAAACTTGGGTTTGGGTTGTTTTGGCGTTTTTGTTTGGGACGCTGTTTGGTTTTGGTGTGAATTATACAATATCAAATTGGTCCAGATTTTTCACAGAACCATTATTATGTGAAGATGGACAAAAACCAGATTCAAACGGTTGCTGTGCTGGCGAAGTTTATACAGATGCCGGTGGCGGTTGGATGGTTTGCTGTCCAAATGGCGGTGATAATTGTTTTCCACCAATTAAATAAAAAAGTTAAAAAAATACCGGCAAATGCCGGTATTTTTTATAAAACTATTTGTCGGCCTTTTTGCAATTTTTTATGCGGATATAACCGGTCTTTTTTGCACAATCATCATAAAGTTTTTGTGCGTATTCATTCAGTTGGTTTTGTGCAGAATTTCTTACACCCGCAGCAAACAAATTTCCCCAACCACGATTCATTGTGCTTGCAAATGCGTTTGCACCACGTAAACCCTGGTTTAATTCTTCTGCTTTGGCGTTTATTTTAGATTCCATCGCATCAGTGCATTGGCAATATTTGATAATTTTTCTTTTGCTGGTATTACAATTATCATCAGAATAAATAATACCGTTATAACATTTTTGGATAGATTCAGAATATTTTTCAACATTCACATTATCGCACGCGACAACCAACACAGATAAAGAAATCAATAATAAATGTTTCAACATAAATAACTCCCTTGTTGTGTATATTGAATATATATTGTGTTTTTTTAATATAATTTATTTGTTATTATTTCATTTATAAAATAGTCTATGTCTTGTTGAAACAATGATGATTTTGCAGTCGTATGATTTGCAACAGGACTAAAAATAATAAATGGTAGCCAAACTACATCAGTTATAGTTGCTGGTGCTGTTGCTGAATATACTTCTGTATTGTTTTTTATTACAAACATGCTTGTGTCAACATATGTTGTTATCCATGTTGGAATACAAGCAAATGTAATTGTTGAAAGTAGTATCATAAGTGTTCTATCTGATTCATTTGCAGAAACAATTTTTACATCAAAATGGTAATGGTTTGAACTAGCGTTTTCTTTTGAAACCCAAGTTATTTTATTAAATAATTTTGTATCTTTTAGGCGTTGTTTTATTTGTTTTGCTACATATGTTTGTTCTATTTCTATTGTTGTCATTGTTTGTGTGTATATAGAAACAGAAAAAGTAATATCTTTTTTTGATTCTTTTTCTATCTTTACAGATTCGTAATCTTGAGATGCGGTTGGAGTGTTGGTGTTAACAAACGATGCACAAGAATTTATACATAGAATAACACAAATAGTGGTGAAGATTTTCTTAATAGGTCTCATTTTTTAGATTCTTTTTTCTTTGCTAAAAAGTAGGCTTCTTGATAAAACACGGTGACAGAATAATGTCTTGTTGTATAGTTTGTTGTTGTGTATGTAGAAGTTCCAGAATAATTTGCATACCCATAACCAGAATATATGTTCCCATTGTGATATGCTGTGTTTATACTAGTGATTGGAACAAGTTGCTCTTTTTGATTATGGCCTGTCGCAACTGTACCAACAACAACAATAGAAGCACCTTTTTCGCGAGCTGTTGCAATAACGTTTGACAAAGGTTCCCATTCACTTCTGAACGAAGATTCTCCAATTACAACGTATCCTTGGTTGATATATTTTTCAACATTTGCTTTTGTATTGGAGGTTTCAATTACTTTTATGTATGTATCAGGATTTTCTTCTAATTCTGTGTCTTCATCAATCATTTCATTGTAGTATTCAGTAAAATTGTTTGTATAACAACCTGATATGGTGAAAACAGTTATTAAAAACATAAATATTTTTTTCAACATCAAAACCTATTTTATACAAATTAGATTCTATTATTATATGAAAAAAAATCAATGTTTTTTTATCCATTCAAATAATATTTTATTTGCGTCGCGCCAGGCCTTTGTAATTGCGACCTGTTTATATTCGTGGTAATTCAGATTATCTGAAACGATTTTAATAGATTTAATTTTTGGGAAAAATGTTGCGAGTGTATATAATTCCATATCAAATACACCGGTGTGTTTTGTGGTTTCTACGAAATTCAATGATGAATAACATTTAACTTTGGATTCTTTATCCAATTTAACAGATGGTTCTTTTACCGTATGTGAAGGAATTTCTTTCGCCACACTGCCAACAACGACGGCCGTACCAATTGGAAATTCATTAGAGCCGGCATAACCGATATTGAAAAATTTATCGTTTTTATTAAATTCGTGATTCAACATCATTTTTGATAGTTTCTTTATTACGGAGGTATCGCCCCAACCATCGAAAGTAATAATTTTTACTGAATCTTTTAATTCTTTTGGAATTTTTATATTGTCTGCTTCTTGTTTATCTGCAACCAAGATATAGTTCATGTTGGTATCCTTTTTTTATCAAATAAATTTGCAACGGGAATTATTAAAAACACACTTTCATTGTATCAAAAATTTATTTATGTGCAAGGTGTTTTAAGTTGCTTTCCCCACATATTTGTATTGTTTTTATATTGTGTATAAATATAAGATAAAGACGCAGTAAAAGGATTTTTTATGACAGATAAAACAACCGCACAAACAATTCAAGAAACTTATTTTATAGACAATTTCCCACAACCAACAAAAGATTTATTTTACAAAGACCCTAAGAAATTCAAGGTTTTATATAAAACAAAATTGGCAAAAATTGTCAGACAAGATTTATTAAAACTGATTCAATTTGTGACACCTGTGTATGAAATCGTTCATTACAGTGATTGGTATGATTCATGGCACGAAGAAATTTATTGGTATAAAATTAAAACTGATAAACAAGAATCTGTAAAGAAATTGTTTGGAATATATTGCAATTCAGAATCTGTGAATAATGAAGCAGAAGTTAAAAACAAGGACATTTTCAATTTACTGCGAATGATATATTTTTATACAAATTACGAAAATAAAGCAAAATGGGAAATGCCTGGTGTTGCAACACGAAACAGGGAAGGTCATGAACAAAGACCCGAAATATATATCGGTGATTTTGTTAAATATGATTATAATCTGAAAACAAAAAAATCTTCACTTAAAATGGAAAAAAAGAAATCAGAAATCAGTAAACAAATTGATGCAGAATGCGATAAAATTGCAGACAAATTGATAGATAAAGAAATTGCACGTATTGTAAATATAAACGAACAAATCAGAGCAGCCAAAGCAACCTTGGCCAAATACGGAACAGAATTGGTAAAGGGGTATTAAAAACAAACTGCGTTTGTATCGCCTAATACCATAAACCAATATCGTTATCACGATAGAGTGAGCGCGCCTCGATACACAATAAACAAATCTAAATGTAAAAACTCTAACAAACATATCCGTTTTTACAGATTTGTTAATTGTGTATTCTCGTATTCACCATGCATATCTTGTTGGCTGTCGCCA
This sequence comes from uncultured Pseudomonadota bacterium, assembly GCA_902795435.1. Lineage (GTDB taxonomy): Bacteria > Pseudomonadota > Alphaproteobacteria > Rs-D84 > Rs-D84 > Enterousia. The sequence continues at coordinate 68,644 of CADBLE010000004.1, read as the reverse complement.
ACTAAAACTGTCGTTTTCTAACGGCACTTGTTGTGCCGTTGATATTCTGGTGCATCCACCCACTCCCACTATACAAAAACAAAAACCGACCAGTTGCGTGGGTGATTCACTCGGGCAAAGCCCTGCGTGGCAACCGCAACGATTTCGGTGTGCTGCGCTTCCGAAATCTGCTTGTTGTCGAACCAAACAACTTCGTTGTATGGCCGTTATATTTTTTGGTGGGAGTGGGTGGATTCGAACCACCTCAGTCGTAAGACAACAGATTTACAGTCTGCCCCGGCTCTCCAACTCCGGCGCACGCCCAATCTCTGGTGCGAGCAGAGGGAATCGAACCCTCATTTCAAGCTTGGAAGGCTTGCATTCTAGCCTTTGAACTATGCTCGCAACTAAATTTCAAGCCATCAGATTATAACTGATTTTTTTAGAAACGCAAGCATTTATTCTGCTATTTCAACACTATCTATATTTTTTCTTTCTACGGATTCAATTTTGACAGGTTGAAATTCAGGGTCAGAAATCACTTCTTTTTCAGATTCTGCGAATATTTGTATTGGTTTTGATTCTATGTCGGTTTCTTCTGCGACATAATTTGCACCAATTGTTTTTGTTTTATATGCACTCTTTTTACGCAGGTGTTCTGGAATTGTTATGTAATCGCCCGGGTTTACACCGTGTGTATTTAATTCCTTTTCAGGAACAGAACGCAAATATTTATTATTTACATTATAAAGTGGTGTTATGAAATTGGTTGGGGACGATTTCAATTCATTAACTGTTTCAGTGCCGTTGAATTCCATTATACGCAAACCGCGTTCGTCTTCGCCATTTGGTTGAATACGGAATATACCAGTTGTTCCGACATAACCACTTGGGTCATATAAATATGCGTCTGGGCTTTTTGGGGTGAATAACATGCCCAATGTTAAATTTGCCGCATCATAACCGAAAGCGGCCAGATAATCTGGATTTTGCCCGGATACCATGCTGTATAAACTGACGAAATTATCAGAAATTTCAGGTAAAGTTGCATATTTTGCACCCGCCAATGTTAAATCTGTGGCGATATTAGAACCATGCCATAATGTTGTACCATACATCGCGACATCACGCGCACCAACACCATAATAGCGCAAGAAAGATGTCAATGTTTTGGAATCTTCGCCATTGCCCAAGAATAAAATCGCATCATACGGTAATTTTCCAGTTGTTTCTGTGCGTGATATTTTTTCAAGTTGTTTGTTTAAAGAATTTCTCTGTTGTGCGGTCAAACTTTCTTTGGTTAAAATGTCTGACAAAATTTCGCGGGCGCGTGTGTTTGCAGCGTTTCTTGTGCCGAACATAGATGCACGCATTGCGACATCTTTGATAGAATCTGATTTTCCAGTGTCATAATAAAACAGACCATTTAATGACATGTCGTAGAGTGGGATTGCTTTCGCTGCGACAGATGCCATCATTTTTCCAGAATTATCATTTGGCGCCAAAACAACAACATTTATTGCACCGTCTTGTTTTATTTGGCGAACGATTGTTTCAATGCTCTGGGTTGGAATTAAATTCACACTGACCACATTATCACCCAATGCAGTTATATCAGATGTAAAAGATACAACCGGCAGAGATGATTTTTTTCTGTCGCGAATATAACGGGCGTCTTCTGCAAATAATGGACCGATAATTGCGTCTGGGTTGGTGGATAAAACATGATTTATGATGTCTGTGCGTTCTGAATAATTACCAGACAAATCATAGAAAGATATTTTTACATTTGATTTAGGTTTTCTTAAAAATGCCGTTTCAATAGATGTTTTTATGCTTTCCCCAGCGGTTTTTGTGTTTCCTGTCATAGGCAATAAAACAGCGATATTTGCAGATTTTCCACCGTCATCAGAACCATACAGAGATGTAGAATATAAATAAGCGTCTTGGACATCTGTTGGGTTGGTTGTTGCATCAAGAGATGGCCCCCATAATGCTTGTTTGTTTCCACCGCAACCCGCCAAAAGCGAAAAAAGACCGATTAAAACTAAAAATTTGTTCATATACATTGAAAAACCTATTTTTTATATGGTAATATTCTACTATAAAAGGATACAAAATGCAATCAGGGGTTTATGTTGTTGGGACACCAATTGGAAATTTATCGGATATGTCCCCGCGTGCAATAGAGATTTTACAAAATGTTGATTTAATTGCTGCGGAAGATACGCGTGTGTTTTCTAAATTAGCGCAACATTTTGATATCAAGACCAAAGTTGTCTCGTGTCATGAACATAATGAAAGAGATGTCATAGATTCTTTGATTGAAAAAGTGCAATCTGGAATTTCATTGGCGACGGTTTCTGATGCGGGTATGCCTGCAATAAGCGACCCTGGATTTCGTTTGGTTCGGGCGGCACGCATGGCGGGTGTGCCGGTATATATGGTTCCAGGGCCAACGGCTGTGATATCTGCGCTGGTATTGTCAGGATTTCCAACAGACAGATTTACGTTCTGTGGATTTTTTGATGAAAAAAAGGTTCGTGAAGATAATAAAATTCGTCACACGATTATTTATTATGAAAGTCCGAACCGTATTATGGATACAATTAAAACATTGGCAAATGTTATGCCGGAACGTCAAATCGCAATTGTTCGTGAAATTACAAAAATTCACGAAGAAACAATTATTGGTTATCCGTCTGATTTGATGAATATAGAACCACCACGTGGTGAAATTGTATTGGTTGTTGCGCCGGCGCCTGATAAAAAAATGAGTGATGAAGAAATCAGTGAAATTGTAAATGATATCGTTGCAAATTCCACAAAATCTGCGGCGGCTCAATTGGCACAAATGACGGGGATATCAAAAAAAGAAGCGTATAAAAAATTGGTGAATAAATAATGATTAAATTTGTCGGCTCTTTTGAAACAGTAAAATCTTTACCGCAAACACAATTTGTTGAATATGCTTTTGTGGGACGCAGTAATGTTGGTAAATCATCTTTGATAAACGCGGTGTTGGGGGAAAAGGTTGCACGCACATCAAACACACCGGGCCGAACACAGAGTTTGAATTTGTTTAATCTGGACGACAGGGTAATGATTGTTGATTTGCCGGGGTATGGTTATGCCAAGGTGTCTAAGGCAGATGCTATGCGCTGGTTAAACAGATTGGAAGAATATTTGATAAATCGTTCACAATTACGCAGATTATTTATTTTGATAGATTCACGAATTGGGGCAAAAGATTCTGATTTAGATTTAATGGATTTTTGTGATAACAACGGTATTTGTTATCAAATCGTTTATACCAAGAAAGATAAAAAAATTCGTGAATCAGAACAGGCAAAATTATCACACGAAGAACATTCTGCAATGATGGAAGAAATTCTTGAAACATCCGCAGAAAAGAAATATGGACTTGAAAAACTAAAGGATTTAATCGGTGTTAAATAATATTTACAATGTTTATAATCCATCTGAAATATTAAATGTTTTATGGGACAGAATTAAATCATATAGTGATGATTTTTCTAAACTGCTTTTGTTTTTGCCAAGTCGTCGTGCAATTCGTTCTTTTGAAATGTTGATTGTGAAAAAAATTGGTCATGCGGTTATTTTACCAAATATGGTGCCATTGGGAACGGGTGTTGATAACGAAGAAGAAATAGATGTTTTATCAAATCAAGAACGCGTTATAAAATTAGCGTCTATTTTGACAACGGTTCCTTATATTAAAACTATATCTGCGGCATTACCGTTGGCACATGATTTTGTTGCAATGCAAGATTATCTTGAAAACGAAGGTGTTGATATCAAAGATATAAATTGGGACGAAGTTTTCAGTATGGATGATTCAGATTCTGTAACAGAAAACACCAGAAAGGCCAAGGCCGAATTATTGAAAATTATGACTGGATTTTTGGACGGTATTTCCAAACAAAATGTAAAAGATTACACCAGTGTTCAAGATTATATAGAAGAAAGTGTTGGCAAAGATGTTTCTGATATAGATTGGGGTGATGTTTTCAATTCTACAAAATCAGAATTGTTAAAGGGTATGACAAAACAAAACCTGATAAAAACACAAACACAATTAAGAAATGAAAATATATTATTATGGAAAGATAAAATCAAAGATTACGAAAAAGTAATTGTTTGTGGTTCAACGGCATCTGTTCCTGTGACTGCTGATTTGATGGAATATATTGCACATTGTGATAATGGTGAAATTATTTTGTCTGGTAAAATAAACGGTAAAAAATCAGATTTAGAATTAGAAACAAATCCGTATTATGCTGAATATAAATTCTTGAAGAAATTAAATATGGAACCTGGTGATGTTATAACATTGGGTGAACCAAACAAATACATAGATTTTTATAACGAAGCATTTGGAAACACGTGTGAACAAACGCAAAATAAACCTGATAATTTTACGTATGTTGAATGCAATCGTGAAAATCAAGAATCTGCATTGGCTTTGCAATTGGCAATAGATACGATAAAGCAAGATGAAAACAAAACTGTTTTAATCGTAACACCTGACAAGGTAGCAAACCAAAGAATTAGAACAGAAGTAGACAATTATAATGCCCAGCAAGATGAAGAAAATAAAATAGCAGTAGATTTTTCTGCGGGTGTTCCTGGAAATATGACAAAATTGGGTCGTGCATTGTTAAATCTGATGGACGATTTCATAGATGATAAAGAAAATTCTTTTGATAAATTATTCCAAGAATATCAATTTGATTTATATGAAATGTTGGTTGATTTCATGGAAAACTATTTTGATAAAGGTTATACAAAATATGAAATCAGACCAAGAATATCTTATGAAAATAAAGATGATTTTCCAATATGGCAAAGCATTAAAAATATGTCTGATGTTCTGAAAAATTTCTGTGTGGAATTAGCAGATGTTGGAATTTATTTAAATGTGTATGATATACGTGCATTCATGGAAGATGCTATAAAAGGTGTTTCTGTCAGATATCCTTGTCCGAAAAATTGCAGAATATCTGTGTTGGGAACAATAGAAGCGCGTATGCAAACCGCAGATGTTGTTATTTTGACAGGTCTTAATGAAGATATGTTTCCTGCATTGGGATATCAAAGTTTTTGGCTGTCAAAATCTGTGGCGGAAAAAATTGGAATGCCATCACCAAATAAAAAAGTTTCTTTAATGGCACTTGATTTTATAACTTTGTCTTGTGCGCCAAGGGTTTATTGGTTAAGAACAAAGCAATCTGGTGGTCGTGTAAATATTGAATCCAGATTTATTTCACGTGTTCGTGTTTATGCGGATGATATTGAATCAGACGATAAATTATTAGATTTGGTAAATAACCGTGATGTTGTTGCAGATAACCCAATTAAAGATTCTGCAATTCCAAAAGATATTGATACCAGTGATGTTTTTGTAACAGAATTAGAAACATTGCTGAATAATCCGTATAATTTCTATGTGAAACATATTTTGAAATTGAAACCAAAAGATGATTATTGGACAATCCCAGACCAAAGAAATTTTGGAATTATTGTTCATGAAGTAATTGAAAACCATTTGGGTAAAAAGACCCAGGAAGAATTGGTTGCTTTGATGGATGAACAGGCACAAGATATCGCAAAAGAATATCCTGTATTATTCAAATTCTGGCATGAAAGATTTGAAGAAATTGCCAAATATGTTTCGGGCTTAGCAGAAGGTGACAAAGGTAATATTATGAAAGCCGAAACCGAAAGGGAAGGGCACGTAGAGTTGGAATTTGACGGTGGTAAAAGAACTATTAGAGCAAAAGCGGATATCGTTTGGCCAGAAGGTGTTATGGATATAAAAACAGGTGCAATCCCAGAAGATAAAGATTTGGAAAGTGGGGATAAACCTCAGATTCCATTAGAAGGATATATTTTACAAAATAATGGTTTTGACGGTGTTGAATCTGATACAACAAAGATACCTGTTTTACAATTTTTACAATTAAAGAAAAATAGCAGACGTATTGTTTCTTTCTCAGGTGAAGAAGCAGAAAATATAATCAAAGGTTCTGTAAATAGAATCAAAGAATTATTTGCAAAATATGCCAAAGCCGGTGTTGAATACGAATATGTTGAGAAAGATAATCAAAATAGTTATTACACCGATTGTGATGATTTTGCCCGTCGTGAAGACTAGTCTTGTAATGTAATCATTAAACCACAATGGTCGGTTGGTTTATCAGCCATACGTGGTTCAATATCTATTTCACAATTTTTAATAATTTTTTCTGCTGTTTTATTGCACAAGAAATAGTCTAATCGCAATCCTTGTTTGTTACCAACGGTATCACGACCACGATATCCATACCATGTGTAATCTGTTTCGGTTGGGTGTAATTTACGCCATGCGTCTATCCAACCCATGTCCAACCATTGTTGCATGATATCACGTGCCTCTTGTGCAGAGATAGAAGAACCAATGTAATTTTTTGGATTCCATATATCGCCATCTGTGATTGCAACATTATAATCACCACCGATTATGACAGGTTCTTCGCTGTCAATAAAATTAGATATGTATTTTGTAAATGCGTTCATCCATTCAAGTTTATATTGGAATTTTGGGGATTCAATATTATCACCATTTGGCATATATACATTTATAACGCGAACACGACCGTCAATCACACATTCAAGAAATCTTGAATTTATATCTGCATATCCCGGCATACCCATTGTGACATCTTCAATAGAATATTTAGAAAATACAGCAACCCCGTTCCAAGATTTTTGACCAAAAACCTTGATATTATATCCATATTCGTCCAATAAATTATAAGGGAAATTGGCATTTTCAACCTTTAATTCTTGAACCAAGATGGTGTCATATTCCCCATTTCTCAAAATTTCCATGAAACTTTCAATATGGGCGCGTATAGAATTTATATTCAGTGTCAATATTTTCATAATTGCAATCTTTTTTTTGTAATACTATAATATACCTTGTCCAATATAAAAACAACAAGGATTTTTATTATGAATATGTATCATCTTTTAGAGCAGGTGGCGAAAGAATCGCCAGATGCTTTGTATTTGGTACGCGAAAAAGTCACATTTAAAAACTTTTTGAAAATGGTTCATGCGCGTGCAACAACATTGCGTGATGCGGGGGTTAAGGCTGGTGATGTTGTTGGTTTGTTGTCGCATAATATTCCAGAATTTCCGCTGACTCTTTTTGCGATTTGGTATTTGGGTGCAACTGTATTATTACTGGATACAAATTTAACACCGTTCGAATATGACAATATGACTAAAACGGTTAAATGTAAATTTGTGTGTGCTGAAAAATCTTTCTTTTATAAAGCCAAAGGATTTAAGTTCTTTGATATTACAACAGAAGATGGCAAGGCAGATGCAAAATTAAAACCGGCTAAATTGACTGAAAATGATATTGCAACAATGTCATTTACATCTGGTTCGACCGGTAATCCAAAGGTTGTGCCTTTGACACATGGGAATCTGAAAACATCTTCTGATTGCTATGCCGATATGGGTAAATGGTTGCATAAAAATGAAATCATGTATGGTTTCTTGCCATTGTATCATATATTTGGTTTTGCAGGTGGTATTTTGGCACCTATGTATTTCCAGATGGGAATTTTATTACAACCAAGTATAAATCCAAAAGCCATCATGGAAGATTTCAAGGTTTATAAACCACATTGTATTCCTGCTGTTCCAAGATTATGGGAAGTTTTCCGTAACAAAATCATTGAACAGGCCAAGGCAAAACATGTTTGGTGGATTGCATCTTTCGTGTTAAATCATCAAAAATTCTTGCGCGCAATCGGTCTTAAAAAACTTGTAGAAAAGATACAAAAACCTTTGCGTGATGTGTTTGGTGGTCGTGTAAGTTTGATGATTGCAGGTGGTGCGGCCACAAAGCCAGAAGTTGAAAAGTTTTACGAATCCCTTGGTATCGCATTTGTTCAGGGATATGGTATGACAGAAACGGTTGGACCGTTCTGTTGTTCGCGTCCTACGAAACATCGTGTTCCATTTGCGTTTGGTGTTCCAATTGGTTGTTCTGAATGCACAATTCGTGACGCCAATGAAAAGGGAATTGGAACATTGTGGGTTCGTGGACCAAATGTATTTAATGGTTATTTGAACAACAAAAACGCCAATTCAGAATCTTTTGATAAAGATGGTTGGTTTAACACTGGTGATTTGGTGTATTTGGATAAAAATAAACAATACCATTTTGCTGGTCGTAAAAAACAAGTAATTGTTTTGGACAGTGGTAAAAATGTTTATCCTGATGAATTAGAAGCGTTGTTTATGGAAATAGACGGTGTGAAAAATGTCGCTGTTTTTGAACACAAGGTTGCTAATAAAACTGTATCTTATGGTGTGTTCCAGGTAGAAAAGGGTATGAGTTTTATTAAACTTGCAGCACAAGTTGCGCTGGCTAATCGTAAATTGGCACCTTATAAATGGGTAACCCATTTTGCAATGACAACGGAAGATTTACCTATGACAAGTACACAGAAAATCAAGCATCATGTTGTTCGTCAAAATTTAATAGATGGTAAATATCCTGAAAACACAAGTAAACTGCGGGAGATGTTATAATGAATATGTATAAATTATTGGAACAGATTATCCAAAAAAGTCCAAAAACTGTATTTTTGGTTCGTGAAAATATCACTTTTGAAGAATTGCCAAAATACATTAAAGCGCGTGCAACAAGTTTGCATGAATTTGGTGTAAAACCAGGGGATACAGTTGGTTTGTTGTCGCACAATATACCTGAATTTGTATCAACATTATTTGCAATTTGGTATTTGGGTGCACGTGCTTTGTTGTTAGATACAAATTTAACAGCAGATGAATATAACAATATGACAGAACGCGCAGGTTGTAAAGTTGTATGTGCTGAAAAATCATTCTTTTATGATGCAAAAGGTTTCAAATTTTTTGATATCACAACAAAAGACGAAAAAACAGATGAAAATCTGGAACCTTATCCATTAAAAGATGATGATATTGCAACATTATCTTTCACATCTGGTTCAACTGGAATCCCAAAGATTGTGCCTTTGACACATGCGAATTTGATTCGTTGTTCTGAAAATTTGGAATATTTGGGACAATGGTTGCGTCATGATGAAGTGATGTATGCGTTCTTGCCATTATATCATGTGTTTGGGTTCGCAGTTGGTTTCTTGGCACCACTTCATTTTGGAATGGGAATATTATTGCAATCAACAATAAATCCAAATGCTATATTGTCTGATTTTGCACAATATAACCCACATGTTATACCGGCTGTGCCAAAGGTATGGGAAATTTTCCGTAAAAAGATTATTGATGGAATCAAAGCCAAAAAGAAATGGGGATTGGTATCATTCATTATGAATAACCAAAAATGGTTGCGTATGATTGGTATGGGTAAAACCGTTGATAAAGTTTTGGGTATGGTTCGTGGAATCTTTGGTAAAAATGCAAGATTCTTGGTTGCAGGTGGTGCGGCTACAAAACCAGAAGTTGAAAAATTCTATACACAACTTGGACTCGCATTTGCCCAGGGTTATGGTATGACCGAAACAGTTGGACCAATTTGTTGTTCTAAACCTATTAAAAACCGTGTTCCATATGCATTTGGCGCACCAATGGGTGATGTTGAAATTGATATCCGTCACAAAGATAGCGACGGTATCGGTATGTTATGGGTTCGCGGAAAACAAATTTTTGGTGGCTATATGAACAATGAAGAAGCAAACAAAGAATCTTTTGATAAAGATGGTTTCTTCTGTACTGGTGATTTGGTTTCTATGGATAAAAACGGCGAATTGCATTTTGCCGGTCGTAAAAAACAAGTAATTGTTTTGGACAGTGGTAAAAATGTTTATCCTGATGAATTAGAGGCATTGTTCCTGGAAATAGACGGGGTAAAAAATGTCGCTGTGTTTGAATATGAAATCAATGACAAGACAGTTTCGTATGGCGTATTCAGTGTAGAAGACGGCATGACAATGGAAAAATTGGCAAAAGAAATTGCAGAAAAGAATAAACAGGTTGCACCTTATAAATGGGTGACACATTTTGCAATGACAACAGAAGATTTGCCATTGACAAGTACACAAAAAATAAAACATCATGTCGTTCGCCAATATTTAATGGATGGCAGATACACTGAAAGACACGAATAAAAAAAGGAATAGTAAAAATGAATATGTATCAAAAATTAGAAAATGCAGTGAATCAATGGCCCGAGAATTTGTTTCTGGTTCGTGAAAATGTAACTTATTCTCAATTCATAGAACAGGTTCGTGCGCGTGCAGCAACTCTGCGTGATGCGGGTGTTAAACATGGTGATGTTGTTGGTGTGTTATCTCATAATTTACCACAATTCCCATTGACCTTGTTTGCTATCTGGTATTTAGGTGCAACTGCATTGATGTTAGATACAAATTTAACACCAATTGAATATGATAAAATGTGTGAAATCGCAGGATGCAAATTTGTCTGTGCAGAACAATCTTTCTTTTATAAAACAGACAAATTCAAATTCTTTGATATCACAACAAAAGATGGTGGTATAGATTATGATTTAAGACCATATCCATCTGAATCAACAGATATTGCAACAATGTCATTTACATCTGGGTCAACCGGCACACCAAAGGTTGTTCCTTTGACTCACTTTAATTTGACAGAATGTGCAAATTCATTGGAAGATATGTCTGAATATTTCCATTCTGGTGATGTTATGTATGGATTTTTGCCACTGTATCACATCTTTGGTTTTGCAATTGGTGTGTTGGCAACCGTTCATTATGGTGCGTCACTTGTATTACAACCAACAATCAATCCAAAATACATTTTGGACGATTTCAAGAAATTTAGACCACATGTTATACCTGCTGTTCCACGTTTGTGGGAATTGTTCCGCAATAAAATTATTGACGGAATGAAGGCACAAAAGAAATGGCGTGTTGCTTCGTTTATTTTGAATAACCAAAAAACATTGAAAGATATGGGACTTGATTTCTTTGTAAGAAAGGTTCAAGAACCTGTATTGGATATATTTGGTGGTCGTGTAAAATTGTTGATTGCGGGTGGTGCGGCTACAAAGCCAGAGGTTGAAAAATTTTATGAATCTTTGGGCCTCGCATTTATTCAGGGTTATGGTTTAACAGAAACCGTTGGACCAATCTGTATTTCCAAACCAACAAACAAAAGATTGGCTTATTCAGTTGGTGCGCCAACATCTAATAACGAATGTGAAATTCGTGACAAAGATGAAAATGGCGTTGGTGTATTATGGTTACGCGGACATCAGGTTTTTGGTGGTTATCTGAATAATCCAGAAGTCAATTCAACAGTATTTGACCAAGATGGTTGGTTTAATACTGGTGATATGATGTATATGGATAAAAACGGTGAATTACATTTTGCAGGTCGTAAAAAACAAGTAATTGTTTTGGACAGTGGTAAAAATGTTTATCCTGATGAATTGGAAGGTCTGTTCATAGAAATAGAAGGCGTAAAAAATGTTGCTGTTTTTGAACACAAGGTTGGTGATAAAACAGTTTCATACGGCGTATTCCAAGTTGAACCAGGTATGACAATGGAAAAATTGGCAAAAGAAATTGCAGAAAAGAATAAACAAGTTGCTTCTTATAAATGGGTAACCCATTTTGCGATGACAACAGAAGATTTGCCAATGACAAGTACGCAAAAGGTTAAACACCATCTTGTTCGTAAAAATCTGATAGATGGAAAATATCCAGACAGACACGAATAAAAAAACACCGGCAAATGCCGGTGTTTTTTTAGTTTTTTATTTACCTAAACAAAGTTGTGAAAATGTTGCGTCTGCAATTTCTTCGGTTGTGATTACACCCAATATTTTTCCAATTGCGTCTGCACCGCGTCTGACATGTTCTGCGAAAATATCATAATTGCCGTCATATAAATTTATTGCGTTATTTAATTCGTCTATTGCAACGGATAAATATTCGTATGTTCTTTCGTTTAACGCAACATGAGATTCGGTTCCAGACATTAAATCAAACATTTTTGTTTTAATTATTTTCAACAATTCATCAAAACCATCACCTGTCTTGGCAGATGTGTAAATAACATCGGGGTTGTTTTTATCTTTCAATAAATCAGATTTATTTATAACTGTGATTTCGTTTTTGTTTATTGTGTCTGGTATTTCATTATAGACATGAATTATTAAATCGGCGTTTTGTGTTTCTGCCTGGGTGCGTTCAATACCAATTTTTTCTATTTCATCATTTGTTTCACGAATGCCCGCTGTATCAGATATATTCACCAAATAACCATCTATATCTATTTGTGTTGAAACGACATCTCTTGTTGTGCCGGCAATATCAGAAACAATTGCACGATTATATCCAACAAGTTTATTAAATATAGAAGATTTACCAACATTTGTTTCGCCAACCAAAACAATATTGAAACCATTGCGTAGGGCGCGACTTCCATGCCAAGAAGATATTGTTGATTGCAATTCTGATAATAAATCTTTTGTTTTGTTTAATATTTTATCAGTTATATTTTTTGGTAAATCATCTTCGTCATAATCAAGTATAGCCGCAGAATAAGCAGATATTTCAATCATTTGATTACGATATTCATTATAGATTTTAGAATCTTGACCGGTTAAAGATTTTAACGCAGATTGTCTTTGTTTGTCTGTTTGTGCATCAAGCAATGCAATCAAACCATCGACATCTGTTAAATCCATTTTGTTGTTATAAAATGCGCGTTTGGAAAATTCACCACGATTTGCAATTCTGCAACCGTGTTGGCGCAGATAATCAAATATTTTATTTATTACCGCAGGGGAACCGTGTGAATAAATTTCAATAACATCTTCGCCGGTGAAAGAATAGGGTGCATTAAAAAATATAGCAATACATTGGTCAATTAAATCACCATTATCATCTTGGAAATTTGTGTAATATGCGTGTCGTGGTGTGTGTTCGGTTTTATTTATAATTTTATGAAATAATTCGGTCAATTCATTACCACTGATACGAATAACCGCCACACCAGATTTTCCGTGCGCACTGGACAGTGCAAATATAGTTTCATTATTCATTTTATTTATTACCACTTATTTCTTTTAATGCCATTGGAACCAATTTAGCAACATCCATATCTGGATTTTGTGAAACCAAATGTTGTGCCATTTCTATAATATCCATACGGCGATAACCCAATGATTCAAGTGCAGATAACAAATCAGGCAATACACCATTGTCGGCAACAGAAAAATCAAATGTGCCACCACCCATTTTGTTTTTCAATTCAACAATGATTTTTTCGGCTACTTTCTTGCCAACGCCCGGGGTTGTTGCAATTGTTTTTGCATCACCAGTTGCGATGGCGGACATCAGAGTATCCGTTTTAATTGTAGACATTATTGCCAATGCAACCTTTGGTCCAACACCAGAAACACTGGTCAATTGGTTAAAAAGACCCTGGCCAGCAAGGGTTGAAAACCCAAATAAACGGATAGAATCTTCGCGGACAATTGTTTCAATCCATAATGAAACATTGCTTTTTAATGATAAAATTTCAGGACTATAAACCTTGTATCCGACCCCATTTACCATCAAAATAACGAATCCATCGCCAATATAGTCAATTATACCTTGCAATTTTCCAATCATTTGTTATCCTTTTTTTGTAATTTTAATCTAATTAAATCAAAAGGTCAAATATGTCTGGACACAGTAAATGGCACAACATCCAACACAAGAAAGGATTAGTTGATGCAGCACGTAGCGGTTTGTTTACAAAATTGGCACGTGAAATCACAATGGCTGCAAAATTGGGTGATAAAAATCCTGATAACAACCCAAGATTGCGTTTGGCAATTTTACAGGCACGTAAAGCGTCTATGCCTAATGATAATATTAAACGCGCTATTGAAAAGGCGTCTGGTGCAAATACAGATAATTTCGTAGCCGTAAGATACGAAGGTTATGGCCCAAATGCCGTTCCTGTTATTGTAGAAGCATTGACAGATAATCCACGCAGAACCGTTCCAGAAATCCGTAATATTTTTGCCAAGAATGGCGGTAACATGGGTGAAGAAGGTTCCGTAGTATTCATGTTTTCACATGTTGGTCAAATTATGTATCCTGCCTCTATCGGTAAAAGTGAAGATGAAATGATGGAATTGGTTATGGAAGTTGATGCAGACAACCTTGAATCCAGTGAAGAAGGTTTCATTATCACAACAAAACCTGATAATTTCATGAATATTCAAAAGGCATTGGCTGATAAATTAGGCGAACCTGAAAATGCAGAAATCACATGGGTTCCAAATATGCCTGTTGATTTAGATGACGAAGCATACGCAAAAATCGAAAGATTGGTTGATGCTTTGGACGCAAATGATGACGTGCAAAAGGTGTTTACAGCCGCTGCATAATTGTCAGAAATAATAATAAAAAACACCGGCATTTGCCGGTGTTTTTTTGTTTTTTTATTTTTTATTCGTTTGCAGGTTTTGTTTCTGCGTTTTGTTTCATTGCATTTTGTCTTTGTTCATACAAAGCCGCAAAATCAACAGGTTGCATTACAAATGTTGGAAAACCAGATTCAGATGTCAATCTTGTTACCAAAGAACGAACGGTTGGGAACAACAATGTTGGAACATCTATCAACAGAGTTTTCTTTTTAGCATCTTCGTCTTTTTCTTCGTATTGAACCATTCCGGTGTATGTTGATTCAATTAAAAAGATAGTTTTGCTGTCTGCTTCTAATTTAGAATGAACCTTGGTAATCAAATCTACCATGTATAAATTGTTGTCTGCACCCTTGATATTGATATCAATGTTGATTTCAATTTTAGCCTGGCCATTGTCTTGTTTAAAGAATAATTCTGGCACATTTGGGCTTTCAAAAGAGATATCTTTCATAAATTGAGATATAATATTAAACTTTGGCATACGATTGCTCCTTTTTTTATCCTCGGTTTTATGATAATATAACACTAAGAAATGATTTTTACAAGTGGGGGGATAATTAAAATGTCTGTATTTAATAAAATAACACAATTGGCGTTTGTTATAGGTATGGGTTCTTTAATTGCGGGGTGTGATTTATCAACACCAACACATGTTGGAAATAATTCTAAAATTCCATCTAATATGGTTGCTGTTTCTTATTCTGCATTACCAGGTTGGCGTGATGATGATGTCAGATATGCATTGCAAGCGTTCCGTAATACATGCAAGGCGAAAATTCAATATCATGGTTCTGTTATCCCAGACCCAGAATTATTACGTGAAAAATGTAATATGATGCCAAGTGCGTCTGCAGATGTAAAAACAGTTCGTGCGTGGTTTGAATCTCATTTCCAACCATACCAGGTTCATGGCGAAAGCGGTTCAGACAAAAGTGGTAAATTCACAGGATATTATTCACCGGTTGTTCATGCATGTCGGACACAAACCGCAAAATGCAGTGTGCCAATTATGGATACACCAACAGATGGTCGTAAATATAAGGGTGTAGATAGTAAAGATTTGGTTAGAAATCGTGTTGGTCGTGTGATTTATTGGATAGACCCAATTGATTTACAAGATATGGGTTCTGCGACTTTGATTTTGGAAGATGGCAGTAAAGTAAAGGTAAATGTTGCATCTACCAATGATTTGCCATTTAATGGAATCGGTGCCCAATTGAAAAAACGCGGTATCCGTCCAGAAGGTGGATACACAATGAAGGCGGTTCGTGCATATTTAAAGGAACACCGTGCATTGGCACAAGAATTGGTTGATAATAACCCACGTTATGTTTATTATCGCGTTGCAGACAGTTTTGATGTTATTGGAAAAATGGGTGTGAAAATATCAAAAATCAGAAGTATTGCAGTTGATGATTCTATCTATACATTGGGATTGCCTGTATATATAAATACATCTTTATCTGATGGTCGTGCATTTAATCGTTTGATGATTGCACAAGATACAGGTGGTGCAATCAAAGGTTGGGTTCGTGCTGATATATTCTTTGGTGTTGGGGACGAAGCCTTTGAATTAGCACACGGTCAACACGCCACAGGTAAAATGTTCGTTTTGATGCCTAAAGAGTATACTTATGTCAAACCAAGATAAACAACAAAAAATTGAGAAACGTAATACGCGACCACAAACATTGGCGGCATCTTTTGGTTCTTTGATGTCGGCATTGGGATATAATGTAAATGGTGCAGATTTAAGTGAAAATTGGTGCAATATTGTTGGAAACGAAATTGCAAATATATCAAATGTTGTTGCAATAAAAACAACACGGAATAAAAAATTTAATATTGTGTTGCGTCCGGTATCACCTGCATTTGCGCTGGAATTATCGTATAAGGTAAATGATATTACAAATTCGATAAATAATTATTACGGTTCAAACAGGGTGGAAAAAATAACAATCAGGAAATAATATGAAACGCATTTTGGGTATAGACCCAGGACTTTTACACACTGGTTGGGCAATCATAGATGTTGCAGGGTCAAATCGTACCTATGTTGCAAGTGGTGTTATATTGCCACCGACAAAAATTCCTTTCCCTGAAAGGTTGGCTTTCATATTTAATAATTTAACTGAATTGATTGAAAAATTTCAACCAAACGAATGCGGAATAGAAGTTATATTTGTAAATAAAAACGCAAAAACAACTTTGTTGTTGGGCCAGGCGCGTGCGTCTGCCATTACTGCGGTTGCGGTAAAAAATATACCGGTGTTTGAATATGAACCGAACAAGGTTAAAAAAGCACTGACATCTATGGGGCATGCAGACAAAGAACAAATTTATAAAATGTTATCTATTTTGTTGCCTGCGGCAAAACCAAAGACACCAGACGAAAGTGATGCGATTGCGATTGCTTTGACGCATGCGAACACTTCAAGATACATATAAGAAAAAATTACAATTTATAAAAAATAAAAATGTGCTATATTTATGGCACAGGGAAAAAATGAGAGCAGAAAAATATCTTTCTATAAATAAAAATGTAACAGGATATTCGTTTGCAAATCTTGGGTTATTTACAGGGTTTGCGGGCGCTGTTGTCAATGCTGTGTATTCGCTGGTTTTATTGGGAATATTCAAAGAATTTTTGAATGAAGAAATGGCATCTGCGGCGGTTGGTGTTTATGCCGCGGTTTATGCGTTGTTCGCAGTTGTTGTTGGAATTTTTTCATCAGAAGTTTTTAATTTTTTCACAAAATCAAAATTGCTGTATATCACAATGTCCACATTGGGTTTGGGTTATGTGATGATGAGTTTTTCTGTTAAACCATCAACTTTTATAGTCCTTGATTATTTAGTAAATATTGCATTGACCATAAATGGAATTTTATTGCCTTTATTTATATCTGAATTTTCCAAGGGTATTGGTATGGAAAAATTAAACGCACGATTACATTTGTGGGCGAATATAGGTTCTATTATTGCGCCAATGTTTGCAATGTGGGTTGTTGGTCTGTTTTCTGGCGATTACAGAATGCCATTTTTTGCAGCCGGATTAGTTTATTTATCTGGGCTTTTGTTCTTCAAGCATTTTGGAATTGTTCAACAAGACAAAGTTGTTAAACGTGTGAATTTTAGAAAAACATTGCGTGCATTAAAAATCAGTTCTGTATCGTTTTTCAGAAAATCTGGTATGTTGCGTGCATACGTTGTGAATTTTGGATTTTTTGCATTACGTTCTATGCGATTATTATATGTTCCAATTATTGTTATAGAAAATGGTTTTACAAATGAAACATTGGGTATGATTTTATCGCTTGGAATATTACCTTATATCATCTCAGAATTATTCATTGGGCCATATATAAAAAAATATGGTGCAAGGTTCTGGTTGACAATTGGTTTTGTATCTTTTGCGGTGTTTTCTTTGATTGCAACATTTGCGTCTAGTTATGCATTATTGGCTATATTTGTGTTATGGCAAATATCGGGTGCTTTGATGGAATCAAGTCATGATTTGTTATTTTTCAACGTTATGCCAAAGAAAGAGCAATCAAAATATTATGGCTTTTTCAGAACCAGTGTAAATTTCCCAAGTGTTGTTGCACCAATATTTGGAACAATTTGTATAACTTTGTTTAATTCTACATCTGCGGTGTGGTTGATAACATTTGTTATGGCGGTGTTGTCAACAATTGTTTTATGGTCAAAAAAGTAATTGAAATACACCTTGCGTTGTAACAAATTTCTTAGTATGATTTGGGTATAAAAAACAAGGGGAAAAAATGGCTAAGAAAGAAGCAATAAAAGAAACAGTTGCTGTAAAAAATCCTGCATTGGAATCGGCACTGGCACAAATCCAAAAACAATTTGGTAAAGAAGCCATCATGAAAATGGGTGATGGTTCACAACAAAATATAGAAGCAATTTCATCTGGGTCTTTGGGATTGGATATCGCATTGGGTATCGGCGGTTATCCAAAGGGCAGAATTGTTGAAATTTATGGACCAGAATCTTCTGGTAAAACAACATTGGCATTGCATGCGGTTGCTGAATCTCAAAAGAAAGGTGGCACATGTGCATATATTGATGCTGAAAACGCATTGGACCCAAGTTATGCTAAAAAATTGGGTGTAGATGTTTCTAATTTGATTATTTCACAACCTGATTCTGGTGAACAGGCATTGGAAATCGCAGATACATTGATTAAATCTGGTGCGGTTGATGTTGTTGTCGTTGATTCTGTGGCGGCATTGGTACCAAAGGCAGAATTAGAAGGCAACATTGGTGATACATATATGGGAACAACTGCAAGATTAATGTCTCAATCATTGAAAAAGTTGGCTGGTTCTGTATCACGCAGTAACACATTGCTTATCTTTATTAACCAGATTCGTATGAAAATAGGTGTTATGTTTGGCAGTCCAGAAACAACATCTGGTGGTAATGCATTGAAATTCTATGCTTCTGTTCGTTTGGATATTCGCAGAACTGGTGCTATCAAAGATAAAGAAAATGTTATCGGTAATGAAACACGTGTTAAAATTGTTAAAAACAAAGTTGCACCACCTTTCAGAACTGTTGATTTCAAAATTATGTATGGCGAAGGTATTTCAAGAATCAGCGAAATCTTGGATATGGGCGTTAAATATAATTTGATTGAAAAAGCGGGTTCTTTCTATTCTTATAACAACGAAAGAATAGGCCAGGGTGAAGCAAACGCGCGTCAATGGTTGAAAGACCATGAAGATGCACAAAAAGAATTGCTTGATAAAATCATGGCAAAGGCAAGTGGTATTGCCGAAGAAATGACAACCGGTCCATCTGATGAAGATGACGAAGGTGTTGTTGAAGAATAAAAAAATATTGGGCGGCAGATTTTTGCCGCCCGAATTCACTTTGTAAAACATTGGAGAAATCAAATGAATATATCGCGTGCATGGGCTTTAACACAAATAGTAGTAAGGGCACATATATTAAATTGGTTTTGGAGACCACGTGCAATCAGAAGTGAAAAAAGATGTGATGTTTTTTCCGAAGTTGCTGTTAAATATTTTAAGAGATATTTACCGTCAGTAAATCAGGTAAAAGAAATGCCAATCATCAAAGATGATGAAAATGAAAAAATATGGACTATGTGGCAACAAGGCGAAGAAAAAGCACCAGCATTGGTCAAGGCTTGCTATCGCAGTATTCGTCGCCATTGTAAACAAGAATTAGTTATATTGGATGATAACAATTTTGAACAATACGTAAATTTACCAAAAGAAATCATAGAAAAATATCGTGCTGGAAAAATAAGACGTGCACATTTTGCAGATATTGTTCGTGTTGAATTGCTTTATGAACATGGTGGAATTTGGCTTGATTCTACGGCTTTTTTAACACAACCAATTCCACAATGGATAATAGATTTAGATTTCTTTGTTTATATGGTTGGTAATGTTGGTCAAAAATATTCTTATATGCAAAATTGTTTTATCCGTGCGAGAAAGGGGGCTTTTCTATTAGCGGCATGGCGTGCAATGATTCTTGATTATTGGATGCATGAAAATCACAGTTTTGATTATTTTATGCACCAATTATTATTCAAGACTTTGGTTATGAATGATGACAGGGCAAAAAAATATTTTGAACAAATGCCTCACATTGACCAAGATCCAACACACGCATTGTGGCATGTTTATAAACACAAACCGTATGATGAAAAATTGTTCAAGAAATTGACCAAAGATGCGTTCTTCCAAAAATGTGCGTATGCAGATGCACCATTACCGGGAACATTTGCAGAAGCAATAACAAAAATGTAAAAAGGGTTTATTATGACGAAACCAGAAATATCTATAATTATTCCAATGTGGGGTGTTGAAAAATATCTGCGCCGTTGTTTAGACAGTGTTAAAAATCAAACATTCCAAAATTGGCAGGCAATCTGTGTAGATGATGGCAGCCCAGATAAATCTGGCGAAATTGCCGAAAGTTATGCAAAAAAAGATAAAAGATTTGTTGTTGTTCACAAAGAAAACGGTGGTCTGTCTGATGCAAGAAATTATGGTATGCCGTATGCCAAGGGTAAATATATTATGTATCTGGACAGTGATGATTTTATTCATCCGCAAACAATGGAAATTGCATATAAAACAGCAATAGAAAATAAATCTGATATTGTTTCTTTTCAATACGACAGATTTTATCGTCCGCAATTGATGGTTCGTCATGTTTTGCATTTGGATACAGATAATGTTGTACCATTTGGAATTAAAAAGAGATATAACATTGAAAAAATAAAAACACGAACAAGTGATGATGTCTTTGATTTTGCAACCGAACGCACACATAATAAATTTAATCCAAATCGCAAATGGTTGGTTAAACATTGTCAGGTTTGGAAAAATTTGTATAAAAAAGATTTGATAAAAGATTCACCTTTTATCAAAGGAATATTATTTGAAGATTTTCCATGGTGGTCTGAAATTATGTTGAAACAACCACGTATAACGGTTGTTCCGTTGCCATTGTATTATTATATTCCTAATTTTGGCGGAATTGTTTTATCTGCAAAACAATTGCGCATTATGAAAAGTTTATGCACAGGAATAAAATCTGCATATTCATTGTATGTTGAAAATGCAACAGATGACCAGATGAAAAAATGGCAATCTCAATTTATGTGGTTCTTTGTAAATTGGGCGTTCCGTAAATTGAAATATCTGAAAACAGATGAAGAAATAAAATCTGCACGTGATGAATTTACAGAAATGCGTGATATGGGAATATTTAATGATGTTCCAAATGAATGGTATGATTTGCGTGAAAATATTTATAAGTTTATAAATGAATAAAACAAGTGCGATTGAAAAAATCGCACTTGTTATTTTTTTAATTATTTTTCAAATTCAGATTTATTTGGAAAACGGTTTTCCAGAAATTCACGATTTTTGCGTAATATATCGTTGTCGTTTTCCGGTCCGTCATTTATACAAAAAGTTGGTGCGGACAAAAGTATTTGTTCTTTGTCGATAACATTGGAAACATATACATTTGAATTTTGTATTTCAAAAAAGTGAATCAAATTATATATTGTATTTAATATTTTATGACGGCCATATTTTTTTGCGTGTGCATGCTGAAAAACGGCACGTCCCGTCACATAATCATAATAATTAAATATTATACGCTGGTATTCATCGCATGTTCTGAATTTATTGCAAATTTGTTTTTTGAAATTATCAGCCAGGGCTGGTTCTTTTAAACATTCTTGGATTGATGATTTAATATATGGGTCAATACCATGACTTGAAGAATATTTAAACATATTTTTACCAAACAGATTTGATATAGCGTTTTGTGCCATAAATATTTGTTGTTCGTATGCGGATTTTGTTTTCAATTCATTTGGTGTGAATTTATGCGAAGAAGAGTAGCGATATAATGCACGTCCGCGTGAATCATAAAAATACGATGAACATAAATGTTTATTAAAAAACATATCATCGTTCATTAGTAAAAATCGTTCAGACAGACCAGGAATATTTGCAATACATTTTTCAATTGATGCGGAATTGAAAGTAGGCAGGGCTTCTGCTGGCATAATATTTGAATCTTGGACTATACTGATTCTTTTGTTTTTTGTGTTTAACCATTTTGGAACCTGGTTAAACCCAGTAATAATATAAATATGATTTACCCATGGGACACATTCTGCGACAGAGCGCAATGAATACATTAATTCACAATTATCGCGAAACCGTTCGGTTGCCACAGAATCACGTGCCATCGGAACACGACCGGTTATTTTTTGCAACCATTTATCTTTTTCATCGCGCCATTTTTTATCGGAACCGTCAACCCATAAATAAACAATATCTATTTTGTCGTCTTTCATTTCTTATATTCCTGATTTTTTGAATCTGGTTGGTATTTTGATAACGATTTTTAATCCGCACATCGCAGGTTTACGCCATGAATATATTGGACGAAAATATGTTTGTAATATGCGGGCAATTTTTAGCCATTTTTCACCGTGTGCTGTTTTGCGAGTAACGGCATTTATTGTGCCGTTTCCCCGACGTTTCAGATGTTTCAACCAATCGGCACCACGGTGTTTTGCCTTTTGTTCCAACATGTCCATATCCACAGAACCAAAATGAAGTAAATATAAATTTTTATCTATGTGGAAATTGTGATTTTTTATGCTGTGGAATCCAGAACCCCATGAAACCGCACGATTTATAACAACTGGTTTTGTGTATCTGGTGGATAACAGGGCGTATTCACGTTGTTCCAAGAAAGGTGCGTGTTTATCCAGCATTGCTTCGCAATATAAATGTTGTCCGACATCCAAACCCAATCCAGACAGGGTAGTGTTTATTTTTTTATTTGATAAATATTTTGATAATGTTGTGTGATTTTTAGGGTCAATAATTAAAAATTCATCAACATCACAACCGATAACTATGTCATAAGTTTTCAATAATTCGTTTGCCAATTCAGACAATTTTTTGATTCTGTATTTATCACCAGCCACGCGGGACAAATTTTCATGTGGTAATTTTGTTATATGTGCATTGCCGGCATTTTCAGGAATGTTTTGATCAACACCGTCCAATAAAATATATAAATTTTCAGTTCCAAATTGTTTGCCATAATATGCAATCCAACGCGACAAGAAAAATTCATCATCACGTGCCATAGTTATTGCAGCAATTCTTTTATTATTTTTCATATCCCACCATTTATTATTTTTTGTAAAGCGTATTTGATTTTTCTTAGAACTATTTTTATTGGGTTATATGTTAAAAACCAATTCATATATTCGTTGCCGTATAATTTATTTGCGGTTGATATAATTGGTAATTGAACACGCATCTGACAATGATTCAAAATATATTTAATCTGGTTTCCAGACGCACCATTGTGTCGTGTAAAACATGCTTTTTTTACAAAAGGGCAACCGTGCTTAAATAAATATTTTGGATTATTATATGTGAAACGACCATGAAAACTATAAAGCCCAGACCATGAACATTTGTGTTCGTGTATCAGATTAGACAGACCATGTTCATATTTTATTGTGATTTGTGCCTTGCTTGGTTGTTTGGTTACAGACATAATGAATTTTTTGAACCAATTTGATGTCGCAATTTTTTTATTTAATCTGACAAACCAAGATTCCATATAAGAATGAGTTTTATGTTTTGCAACAACCAATCCGCCCGCATCTGTATCCAGAGATTCAATTTTGTTTAATGTATCTGATATATCAAATAATGGCCCGAATACAGAATCATTTACCAAATACACATAATCGTATTTTGATAATAATTTATGTTCGTCTGCATATTCGTATGCACGTTTATATGAACCAAAATCGTATTCGCCGTGACGTTTTGCCATTGTGTGAATTGTGTATTTTTTCAGCGGGGATAAATCCCGTAATTTCAAGTCATTATCCATACAGACAATAACATCACCATGTTTTGATAATTCGGATACATACAAAATCAAAGAATCATCAACAGATGTGCCTTTGTTGTATCCTGCGAACAAGAATAACCGTTTGGGGTGTTCCATAATTTTTTATCCTTATGCTAACTATACAAACTTTATATTGTATTTGCAACAAAGATAAATGCTTTTATTGGTGTACTTGATTTTTTAAGATTTTCCAGATAGAATAATTCGTAAGAACAAATTCTTTTTTGTTTTTATGAAAGAAAGGAAATTTTTATGACTCTTAAAACATACGCTGATAAAAAATGGCTAAAATATTTCACCAAAGAAATAAAACAACAATATATGAAAGATGTTCATGTTGGTGCATATCCAAATGGTATAATAGTTAATGAAAAATTGCACGGTTTTGGGGTTTTTGATGAAAAATTTAGATTTGTAAAATCTTCTTCCCAGGTTCGTAAAAACAACGGTAATTTTTATCCAAAATTTAATCATGATAATATTCCTTATATTGATGCAGACGCGGTATTTGTTGGTAATGTTTACAAAGCGTTTGGGCATTTTTTGTTGGAACATATGAATCGTGCCTATGTTGCATTGGATAAAAAATACAAAAATATGAAATATGTTTTGATAAATAATAAATCTGTAAATCCTGTTCCTGGGTATATGTTTTCTCTGTTGGAATTGTTGGGGGTAAAAAAAGAAAACATAATTATATTGGAACAAACAACACGTTTCAGAAATGTTTATGTCCCAGACCAAGGATACAATTTACCGGTATATTCTTCCACAGAATTTGGAAAAATTTTTGATAAAATTGCTAAAAGTGTAAAAACACCAAAAACTGTTTTTGATAAAATTTATGTTTCTCGTGAAAAATTAAATTCCAGAAAAACATACGGTGAAGAAAAAATTCAGAATATATTCAAGAAAAATGGGTTCAAAATAATTTATCCTGAAACTTTACCATTGGAAGAACAAATTGGTTTGGTCAGAAATTGTAAGGTGTTGGCCGGTTGTGCAGGGACCGCTTTGCATTTGGCATTATTTATGAAACCAGGTGGAACAGTTATCCAAATTAAAAGAAATAAATTAAACAAAGATAATGCTTCTGCGCAATATTTGATAAATGAAACAAAAAAATTGGATAGTGTATTTGTGTTTGGTTCTGTAGAAACTACAAAAACCGACCATTTTTCAAGCACGCCACAGATAATAGGAATAAATAAATATATGTTGGATTTCTTTAATGATTTCGGATTTAAAATTACCAACAAAGATTTAGAACCAGATACAAAAGGTTTTGAAGAATACGAAAAGGCATTGGCTGAATATACCGCTGAACATGGTTCTAAATTTATGGAAAAAGTTAAACATAAATTTGTTCATTTTTCATCATGTATTATACCGGGGCGTTATAATCGCAGTGTATATCGCAGATGGATAAAAAGAAAATTTAATATACAATAAAAAAACCGCCGTTTTGGCGGTTTTTATTTTTGTTTGTTTTTTAATCGGTTTCGGCAAAACGATATGCTTTCTTACGTTTACCGCTGTCCAATTCTTTTTTACGCAAACGAATTGTGCTTGGGGTTACTTCTACCAATTCGTCGTCTTGGATATAAGACAAGGCTTCTTCCAATGACATCTTTCTTGGTGGAGCAAGGAACAATTTTTCATCTGCGGTAACAGAACGAACATTGGTCAATTGTTTTCCACGAACTGGGTTTACTTCGATATCGTTTTCTTTACTGTGTTCACCAACAATCATACCCGAATAAACTTCTGTTTGTGGACCGACAAACAATACACCGCGTGGTTCCAAATTGTGCAGGGCGTATGTAGTTGTGCTGCCCGCTTCCATAGAAACCAATACACCCGGTCTGTATTGAGTAATCGGACCACGATATAAATCATATTTATCAAATACGCGGTTCATAATACCAGTGCCACGTGTGTCGGTTCTGAATTCAGACAAATAACCAATTAAACCACGTGAAGGTGCAGAAAATACAATACGTGTTTTTCCAATACCAGACGGTTTCATTTCGGTAATAGTTGCCTTTCTCTTTGTCATTTTTTCAATAACAACACCGCTGAATTCGTCATCTACGTCAATAACGACTTCTTCAATAGGTTCTAATTTTTCACCGTTTTCATTTGTTTGCATAACAACGCGTGGACGGGATACAGATAATTCAAATCCTTCACGACGCATTGTTTCAATCAAAATACCCAACTGTAATTCACCACGACCAGAAACTTCAAATGCTTCGTTGTTTGCACTTTGTGAAACTTTTAATGCAATGTTTGTTTCTGCTTCCTTGAATAATCTTTCGCCAATCATACGAGATGTCAATTTCTTACCGCTTTGACCAGCCAAAGGTGAAGTATTCACGAAAAATGTCATAGTCAGGGTAGGTGGGTCAATAGGCATTGCAGGTATTGGTTCGTTTACAGATGGATCACACAATGTATCCGCCACGGTTGCTTTGGAAAAACCAGCGATAACAACAATATCACCCGCAGATGCAGATTCAAGAGATGCTTTCTGGATACCTTGGTGTTCAATGATTTTTGTGATTTTAGCATTTTCTATGAATTCACCTTTCATATTTATTGCTTTTACAGTTTGACCAACACGAACGGTACCTGATTCAATTTTGCCAGTTAAAATACGACCAACGTATGGGTCCGCTTCCAATGTAGTGGCCAGCATAGTAAAAGGTGCGTCCAATTGGCATCTGGTTCCGTTGCAATCAGGTGCAGGAACATGATCAACAATCAATTGGAACAAAGGTGTTAAATCTTTGTTTGGATTATCAATGTCTTTCAAATCACGAATTGCCCAACCATCTCTTCCACATGCATAAAGGTAAGGGAAATCAAGTTGTGAATCTGTGGCACCCAATTTATCAAACAAATCAAAAGTTTCTGTTAAAACTTCGTCTGGACGTGCGTCGCTGCGGTCAATTTTGTTGATACAAACGATAGGGCGCAGATTTAATTTTAATGCCTTAGACAAAACGAATTTTGTTTGTGGTAATGGGCCTTCGGCACTGTCCACCAATAAAACAACACCGTCAACCATGGATAAAATACGTTCCACTTCGCCACCAAAGTCAGCGTGTCCCGGTGTATCTACGATATTGATTTTATATTCACCCCATTGAATAGAGGTTGGTTTTGCAGAAATAGTAATTCCGCGTTCACGTTCAATATCACCGCTGTCCATAACGCGGTCTTCTACGTGTTCGTTTTCACGGAATGTTCCGGCCTGTTTTAACATATTATCAACCAAGGTTGTTTTACCGTGGTCAACGTGTGCAATAATAGCAATGTTTCTTATTTTCATATATGAACCTTATGTTTTTTTCGCGAATTCTTATAGATTATACTATATTTTTCAGATT
Source organism: uncultured Pseudomonadota bacterium (assembly GCA_902795435.1). Classification (GTDB taxonomy): domain Bacteria; phylum Pseudomonadota; class Alphaproteobacteria; order Rs-D84; family Rs-D84; genus Enterousia. The sequence goes on along the minus strand of CADBLE010000004.1, from coordinate 41,290 downwards.
TCAACAAATTATAATTAAAAAAATTGACATTTCAATATTTTTGTCTATAATGTTTCCCGTAAAAGAAAAAACGAACAAAAAGGGTTTGTAAATGAGATATACAGATGCAGAAATTCAGAAATGTATCAAATCAGGTTTGATGGCATACAAAGAAAATGCAAAATTATTTTACAGAAATTATCCATCTGTTTGGAAAAAAATGTCTTTGGCTGAAAAAGTTGCCACCGCTCGTGCATGGGTTTATATGTCCCATGTAGCAAAAGAACCAAAATTGTATTTTGCACCTGAATATACATTGGCGGACTGGCGTGCGCGTGCGCATAAATATACAGTAGAAAATAATTTATCAACAATGGATACTGCATATTTAATTGTCCCAGGACCAAAAGAAATAGTTGAAAATAATGCAAGGGGTGCGATTTCAGAACCATATTTTTCAGCAGAATTTCATCATAAATATTATAATTTCTTGAAAATGATTCAAGATTATGAATATGCCGATAGAGGTTGGGAAAAAGATATAGACGCAGAATCTATTGTTGCAGAATCAAAACGTATTAAAAAAGTTCTTGAATCAAATAAAACACCATGGTGGTATGTTCCGGCAAAAGTAATGGGGGACATATTCCGTTCTGGAAATTCTAAATAAAAAAATCACCCAAACGGGTGATTTTTTTATACTTTTATTTTATTAGTGTTTGCCACCAATTTTTGTTCTGCCACCCATGTATGGTTGTAATGCCTTTGGTATATTTACAGAACCGTCTGGGTTTTGGTGGTTTTCAATAATTGGCACCAAAGCACGTGGCAACGCAATCGCAGTATTATTTAATGTTGCAACATATTTTACATCACCAGTTGCGTTTTCACGATAACGTGTGTTTGTTCTGCGTGCCTGGAATTGACCGATAGAAGAACAAGAACCCAATTCACGATATGCGTTTTCAGATGGGAACCATGCTTCTACGTCATTCATTTTTACTTTGTTGAAACCCATATCACCAGTTGAATTTGCAATTACACGATATGGTAATTCGAAAGCTTCCATAAATTCACACAGGTTATTCAAAATATGTTCGTGCATTTCATCACTTTGTTCTGGTTTGCAGAAAATATATTGTTCAACCTTGTTAAATTGGTGAACACGAACAATACCGCGTGTATCACGACCTGCAGCACCGGCTTCTTTTCTGAAACATGGTGAATAGCCAGCATATTTAATAGGCAATTCGTTTTCATTTAAAATTTCGTCACTGTGTAATGAATTCAGAATAATTTCAGCAGTACCCGCCAAACATCTGTCTGTGTCTGCCAACATGAAAACATCATTATTCATTACGGATAAATCAGAACCCATAAAATGTCCCGCATTAAATATTGTTTGTGGTTTTGTGATAGATGGACATTCAATATATTTGAAACCCTTGGATATCAAATTCTGCACAACGTATGTTTGTACCGCCAAAGCAAGTTCTGCCAATTCGCCACACAATGCATAAACACGTGTTCCGCAAATGCCTGCGATTTTTTCAGGAACCCACCAACCATTCATTTCCAATAATTCCCATTGTGGACGTGGTGTGAAATCAAACACACGTGGTGTGCCAACGCGTCTTACTTCTACATTTGCAGAATCATCTTCGCCAATTGGGGCAGATGCATCTGGAATTTGTGGAACGCGGTGCAACAAATCATTTAACAATGCTTCCTTGTCGGCCAATTCAGCCATATCATTTGCGATTTCTTCACTGATGGCTTTTGATTGTGCAATCAAAGGTGCTTTGTCTGTTGCAGTTGGGATTTCTTTTGATATTTTGTTTTTTTCAGCGGTTTTTGTTTGTGTAATTGTTTTCAATTCACGAACGCGAATATCCAAAGACAAAATGTCATCAACAACATCAGGGAAATTTTTAACCTTGCACGCGTTTTTAACAATGTCTGGGTTTTCACGAATAAATCTTAAATCTAACATTTTGTACCTTCTTTATTTTTATCTGCCATTATGGAAATAGATAACATTTTTTCTGGCCCAATTGAGAGCGTTTATTTCCATTTGTCGAGATTGTCTGATGGCTTCTTTTATATAATTATCATATTGTGCTAAATTTTCAGGTGTGAAAATTTTAGAAGGCACAATTGGATAATCATCAAAAGACTTAAATTGTTCCATTTTAATTCCTTGAATTCAAATATGCAATTGCGTCCATCGCAGCGGTGCAACCCGTTCCAACAGCGGTTGCAATTTGCATTTTGATATTGCTTTCTACATCACCCGCAACGAACATACCATTTGGTAAAACATCTGGGGCAATACGGCCCAAATCGTCGCGTTTGATAGATTCTGTTAAATAATCTGTGTTTGCTTCGTGACCAATAGCAACAAATATACCATCACATTCAATTTGTTCATCATTCAATGTTGTCGCAATCAGTTTATCTGAATCTGGTTTCATAGAAATAGATTTCAGGTCTGTATTAAACAAACATTCAATATTTTCTTTCGCAGCAACACGGTCGCGTAATACTGCTTCTGCACGGAAGAATTCAGATTTGCGATAAACGATTTTAACATTTTTCGCAATGTCTGATAAATACAGTGCGTCATTCAATGCAGAATTTCCACCACCCATAACCAAAACATCTTTGCCTGAATAGAAAAATCCATCACATGTTGCACAATATGAAACACCTTTGCCGAATAATTCACGTGCGCCATCTATTTCAAGTCTGCGTGCGCGCGCGCCAGTTGCCAAGATTACTGATTTTGTGTCTAAATTTTTACCATTATCACAAATAACAGTAAATGTTCCATCTTCATTAAATTTAATATCTGTTGCAGATGTAAATTCAACCTTTGCATTAAAAGATTCTGCCTGTTTTTTCATGAATTGAATCAATTCCATACCAGAACCCGCCCAGCCAGGATAATTTTCCAATTTTGCGATTTCTGCGGTTTGACCACCCAATGAATCGCCCGCCAAAACAAGCGTAGATTTATTTGCACGACCACAATATATTGCGGCTGTTAATCCGGCAGGGCCGGAACCCAAAATGATAACATCTAACATATCTTTTCCTATTCTTTGTTTGGAAAATCATAGCATAAAAACAATATCTTGCAAATATAAAATAAAGGTGGCGAAAAAACACTTGCCCTGCGAATCGGTTTTTTGATAAAATAGGAACGTCGGGAAGGGTTTTCCCGATGGGGTGTCGAAACCCGTGTCAAATAGGCGTCGAAAAAGCAGACGAAAAATGCCTCCAACTTCAATTATGGTTGGAGGGCCGTGAATAAAAAATAAACGGCACAATTTCCTATTTGAATTGTTTCGAACCTCCAACCGCCATTATTTAATAGCGGTTTTTTATTTAACACAATAGGAATGAAAGGGGAGAACATGACTCAAAAACTATTTTTAACATCCGCGCTTGCAATGGGCTTTGTCGCACCTGTGTTTGCGGAACCAAGTAATACGGGAACATTCCCAAATGACGGTTATATGCAGGAAGATTATACATATACCAACGCTGCAACCGCAGACAACATGGACAGCGTGTATGAAGGGTCTGTCAATGCGATTGCAGAATATACAGAAATTCCATATTCAGCCGAAGAAGGTTTTTATTTAACCGGTGTTGATGATAACAATGATGCAATAACAGCCGAATGTACATCTGGTAATTTCTGTCCGGGGGTGGCATCAACAACATACGAAAATAATGCGTTTGGTAATACCGGTTTGCAATCATGTTCAACTGCGACAAGTGGGGCATATACATTGTCAGACGCGGGTGCATCAAGCAGTGGTCAATGTTACCGTACATGTAATGGAAATGTTTCAATATTACACGCAACGGGCGTAACCGGAAATGATTATTCTGACGGAACAAATACCTGTGTTCCAACAGACTGTGAAAACGGTTGGCATGTTAAAGAAGGGGTAAACTTATCACCAATTCAAAAAGCCATTGGTGATAGCGAAGGTGAAAATTATGCGATGATAAAACCTAACCGAGAGTTTTATCAATTCAAAAATGGTAATGGAACGGACCATGATCAATCCTTTTATGGTATAACAGATATTAATACATGGGCAGTATATTTTGGATCTAACGGAATGTTACAAGGAGAAGCACGTTGTTCAGAAACTGGGCGGGCTGATACACTTGGTGATGTATACACATCTGAGCAAGTGGGAGAGGGTTCAACAGCTGGAAAGTATTGTTATTGTAGGCTTACGGGATATGTGTCTGCTGAAGGAGTAGCACAGAGTTTAATATCCAACAATTGGGTGCGTGGTGATGGCGATGTTTCATCTTATTGTTACAGCAATAACTGCGTGAGTCATTGTGCGAAATTTCTAGTACACAGCGAAATTGCGGAGAGAATACGGAATTTTCGTGCTGCGCTATTTAACAATGTTGAAACAATTCCAGCATCATGTGAAGCGAATGTTATCAACATTAATTGGTATAATGCGGATGCAGAAGATATATCTGCAAACAACGCGGGTACCGCAACATACGGTTCCGATGTCCATACCCCTGTCAAGGCACAGACTATTAAGGGTAAGACATTCCGTGGCTGGCGTTTCAGTGCACCAGAACAAACCAATTTGCCAAACTAGGGCAAAAACGAGATTGGGGCGGGGTTGTGTCCGTCCCGATAAAGGGGCATCTCTCCCTTTCCTTTGCTTGCGAATGAGTATTGTCGGCGACCGTGTTCGTCGCAATACGAATGTGGCAATCCAGGTTATAAAAGTTTCGGCAGAATGCCGATACAAATTGTAATATTGTGGTTCGGTTAAAACCGAACACTTAAAGATATTCTGGATCCCCACGTCATAAAATCAACAACAATGGTTGTTGTATTTTATTCCTCGGGATGACAAAAAGTCTTGAAAATAAAATACTAACTGTTCAAAGAATAAAACATATCAACCCATTGTGGATTCACAGATTCAATAAGTTTTATTTTTTTAATTCGGGACCATGATTTAATCTGTTTTTCGCGTTTAATTGCATATTCTGGGTTTTCAAATATTTCCATATAAACAAGTTTGGTTGTTTTATATCGTGATGAAAAACTGTTTTTATTTAAATGGGTTTTATGCTCAAAAGAACGTCTTGAAATGTCGTTTGTTATGCCGGTATACAATGTACCGTTTTTATCAGATGCCATTATATAAACATAATATTTATAAGGTTCTCTGTAATATATCATCTTATTTATTGAAATATTTTTTAAGGGTATTATATGCCTCTGTTATGCGGGTAAATTCGTTTGTTGCATTGGTTTTATTTTTCGCAGTATCTGGGTGGTGTTTTTTTGCCAATGCACGATATTTAGATGCGACTTCATTCCAAGATGATGTGATTGGTAAATCAAACACAGAAAACGCGTTTGATATTTGTGAAGATATTGTTTTGCGTCGTGTTGGAATTTTATCAAATGTATTACGACCCGTTAAGAAATCGTTTATAAAATCAATATATTCTTGTTTGTTTTTGTTCGCGTTCTTGATATCTCTGTCCGCAATACCAAATGTTTCACGTTCCCATTCGTCGTTGATTTCATCGGGTGTCATATTTGCATAATAATTCCAATTTTTATTATATTCAGCCGCGTGTTCTTTGCAGAACCACCAATATTCTTTTAATTCACGTGTTTTTGGTGCGCGGCAAACGCCCGCCTTGGTACAGCCCGTATGGTCGCATTTTTTTATCATTTATAAATCCTTTATCTTATTATGTGCCAACGGATGTGCTTTTTCAACCGTATCACGCAATTTTTCAGGTAAAACATGTGTATAAATTTGTGTGGTAGAAATATCTTCGTGTCCCAACATTGTTTGTATTACACGCAAATTCGCACCGCCCGCCAACAAATGAGATGCAAATGAATGACGCAATACGTGTGGCGAAACCCTGTGTTGATCAATACCGGCCAACAGTGCGCATTTTTTCAATATCTTGAAAAATCCATCACGGGTTATATGACCGTCATGTGCAGATGATGGGAATATATATTTAGAATCGCTGTCCCTTAATTCAAGCCATTTGTGCAATGCGTATTGGGCGGCTTCGTGCATTGGAACCAATCTTTCTTTGGCACCTTTGCCATGGATAAGCAATTTATCACCTAAATTTGCAGACATTGGTAATTCGCATAATTCAGATACACGCAATCCAGACGCGTATAACAATTCAATCATACAACGTAATCTGACTGAATTTTTTGTGTCGCCCGCAGATGATATCAATAATTCTATTTCCTGGGGGGATAAATATTTCGGTAATGCACGACCGCGTTTTGGTAATTCAAGATTCGCAGTTGGATTTTTTGTTATAATTTTTTCAAGCATTAAAAATTTATAAAAACTGCGCAGGGCACTGGCCTTTCTGGCAATTGATGACGGTTTGTCTGGCAGGTGTGATAAATAATTTTGTATATCTTCATTTGTTGCGTTTAACAAATCGCCAATTTCATTTTGGGCCGCCTTTAAATCAGAAGAATAGGCAATCAATGTTTTTTGACTGCGTCCTTTTTCTGCGGACATTGCTTCAAGAAAAATTTCAATGTGATTTATGGCCATAATACGATTTCGTTTATTTCAGGTGTTGTATTGAAAGATATAACCATCAAAACCAATAACAATATAACTATTGCCCAAATTATGTATTTTTTGTGTTCTCTTTTTTTTCTGCGAATTGACATAATTTATGCTTCCTTTTTATATTGTATCAAAACTGGTTAAAAACATACATGCACCTGCGATAATAATTATTTGTGGCGCGATTATAGATACCAATGGTGGTAATGTTCCAGATACCCCCAATGCATTAAATAAATTCACAACAAAATACAATGCAAAACATGTCATGATACCCAAACTGAATTTAATTCCGAAACTGTAATTTCTGCGTTGCTTTGTTTGGGAAAAAGCAATTCCCAATGTGACCATTGCCATCAATGTCAATGGCAAAAATAACAATGTCCATAATTGAACACGGTGACCACGTGTTATAACACCAATAGATTCCATATTTCTGATAAACCCAGGCAATTTCCAAAATGAAATCTGGTCTGGTTGCAGATATCTTTCAAGAACTGTTTTTGGGGTTAATTGGGTCGCTATTTCAAAATCAGATTTTGTTGGGATTCCTTCTGAATTTATGATTGTTGCATCTTTTGTTTTTATTCCGTTATCAGATAATGTTGCTTTTGCTGATGTTATTCTGTTTGATAATTTGAAATTAGTATCTTGGATAAACATAGTAACTTTTTGTAAAACAATTTCTTTGTGTTTCATGTTCATGTTTTCTGCATGTACGGTTAAATATCCGTCGTCACGGGCCTCTCTCATCCAAATTGCATTATCTATCAATTTCAATTCATGGTTGGTCAGGTTTTGTGTGGATAAACTGACAGAATAAGGATTTATAATTGTTGATGTTATAATTCCAATTATCACCGCACCAGCCAAGAAAGGCCTTGCAATTTGGTAAGGGGATAATCCCGCACCAGATATAATTATAAGTTCTGAAGATTTTGTTAAATTATAAAAAGCAACCAATGTTCCCATGAACACAGCCAAAGGCAAAAACATAGGAATATATTCTAATAAACGAATCCATGCGTCCAGTAATGTTGATATGGTATCTGGGTTAGAAGACAATCTTTCAACAAATGTGACAGCGAAAATAATTCCACATACGGTCAACATGACCAGCAGAAAACTCGCAAAGAATCTGCGCATAAGGAATCTTGTCAAAACGGACAGTTTAAATCTATACATAATCTTATAGTATAATAGTTTGATTTCATAATTGCAAAATTAAAATTTATGTTATATCTTTATGTCTAAAATATTGGGGGTATATCATGGAAAAAAGTCCAATATCTCGTCAGGGATATAATAAAGTATTAGAAGAATTGAAAGATTTGAAAGAAAATCAAAGACCAGAGATATTAAAAGTTGTTCAATGGGCGCGTTCTTTGGGTGATTTGTCTGAAAATGCGGATTACAGTGCTGCGAAAGAAAAACAACGCCAAATTGATAAAAGAATTCAATATCTTGAAGGTGTGGTAAGCAATGCAAATATCATAGATATTGAACAATTGTCTGGGAACAAGATTGTTTTTGGTGCAAAAGTTGTTGCCGAAGACGAAGAAGGCAATAAAATGGAATGTCGTATTTTGTCTGATTTAGAATCTGATGGCAAAATGGTTATTTCTTGTAATTCACCAGTTGGACACGCAATGATTGGAAAATGTGTTGGTGATTATTGCACTGTGAATTTGCCAAGCGGTAAAAAAGAATTTGAAATCATAGAAGTTAAATTCAAGGATTAAAATGTCTGTTCGCATTCTGCCAGATTTTCTTGTCAATCAAATCGCTGCGGGTGAAGTGGTTGAAAGACCGGCGTCGGTTGTCAAAGAATTGGTGGAAAATGCGCTGGACGCGGGTGCAGACCAAATTATCATAGATGTTGTTGATGGTGGCCGAACACTGATTTCTGTTATAGATAACGGTTCGGGAATGAGCAAGCAAGATTTACAAAACTGTGTTTTGCGTCATGCGACATCTAAATTACCAGATGACGATTTGTTGAATATAAATTTTATGGGTTTCCGTGGCGAAGCATTACCGTCAATTGCGTCTGTGTCCGATATGACAATAGATACTTTCCATGATGGTGAAGAAAATGGTTGGTGTTTTGATGTTTCTAATAATGAAATAAAACCATCTGCATGGGAAAACGGCACACGGATAAAGGTTGCAAATTTATTTGCACGCACACCGGCACGATTGAAATTTTTACATTCTGACAAAGCAGAAATGTTGGCGATTGTTGATACTGTAAAAAGATTAGCAATGGGCAGATGTGATGTTGGTTTTGTTCTGAATAACAAATGGCGTTTTCCAAAAGACCAAGATTTAATTGAACGTGTTATTTCTGTTATGGGCGAAGATGTTCGTGGTCAAATGTTAAATGTTGATGTGTCGTCATCTTCTTCGCAAATGCGGTTGCATGGATTTATTTCAATGCCAATTTTAAGACGTGCATCTTCTGTGGATCAATATTTGTTTGTAAATGGTCGTCCCGTTAAAGACAAGGTTTTGGTTTCATCATTGCGTGCGGCATATATGGATGTTATGCATGCACGTGAATTTCCGCTGTGTGCGTTATATCTTGAATTGCCAACCAGGGAAGTTGATGTAAATGTTTCACCGGCCAAGACAGAAGTACATTTTCTGGAACCAACACATGTGCGTTCTTTCATAATTAAAAATTTAAGGGAAGTTTTATCAAAAACCTTAAATCAAAATATTTCTGAAAATGTTTATAAAGAAAGCGGGGAACAATTTGAGATTCCTTTGACCCATGTTCAGACATTTTTCAACACACAAAATCATAACAGTGTAAACAATTTCCAAAATCATTCTTTTGTTAGTGAACCACAGAATTTTAATCAAATAAATAACCAACCAAAAACCGAAGAACAAATTGTTGATAATTCTGTTTCTGATTTTGATTTACCATTGGGACGCGTTATTGGGCAATTGGGAAATAAATACATATTGGCTGAAAATAAAGACGGTTTTGTTATTGTTGATCAACATGCTGCACATGAAAGAATTACCTATGAAAAATTGCGTACAAAAACAATAAAAACACAACCGTTATTGACACCAATTGTTGTGAAATTGAAAAGCGAAGATGTTGATGCTGTTTTAACAATTGCAGAAGAATTGAAAGACAGTGGTCTGCACATAGACGCATTTGGTGATAATGCAATTGCTGTATTTGAAAAGCCATCTGATTGGGATTTGAATTGGGAAATTTGTTTTCATGAAATTGCAGATGAAGTTCGCAGTTATGGTCATTCGTCCCGTTTGGGTGAAAAATTACATCTGAAATTGGCAAATTATGCATGCCATCATTCTATTCGTGCGGGACAAAAATTGAATTATGAACAAATGAACGCAATTTTGCGTGATATAGAACGCACAGAGCGGGGTGGTGAATGTAATCATGGTCGCCCAGTTTATAAAATTATACCGTTATCAGAACTTGATTCTCTGTTTGAAAGAATTTAAAAAAAAACCGCCCAAACGGGCGGTTTGTTTATTTTCCACGTTGTTGTTTCATAAGTGTTTTAATGTCGGATGTTTTTAAAACTTTTATTTTTTCTTGTTGTTGCTTTACTCTTTTTTCAACATTTTTCTTACCTGCTTTAAAATTTCCTAATTTAGCAGAAGTTGTATCTCTTGTTTCTTCTAATTTTATTTGTTTCTCAACAACTGGCAATAATTCATTAATTTGATTGTTAATTTGTGATATATATTGTTGATTAATAACACCTTGTGAATTATCAAAATTATTCGCAAAATATTTTATGGCTATTAAAAGTTGTTTTATTTCTTTACCTGATGTAATCGGATAAAACACCCTGTTTCCATTAACGCCTGTTGTAGTGAATTGACCACGTGTTGCCCTTATTTCATAACGAAGATATTCTGTGTATGCATCAAATGTCCCTGGGTCGTCAAAAGTAAATTCAATATCATTATAACCGCGTGCATAATGTTGTTGATACCCGCCCGGTATTTCAGGAATGCTGTCTGGATCGTTTTCGGCCAATTTGTCTGTCATTCTGTACAGATATTTTTCTTTTTGTTCCAACCCTTTTGGCATAGCATCATAATCATATTCTCCATCACCAAGAGCGAAAGGTTCCTTTTGTTTTTCTATTTTGTCATAAGCTTTTTCCCAATCGTTTTCCATTAGTTTTAATGTTTTTGAAATTTCAGATAAATCGGAATACATATTGTGGTTTTTACCGCCTGTTAATTTGTTGTGTTTTTCTGCAATTCTTTGTCCGTCTGCTTCGGAAGATTGTTGTAATAACAAAGCATGGTAAAAACTTATGCTGTCATTTAGGGAAGCGTCCTCTTTTAATAAATTATCAAGTTCTTTTTCTGCATTTGGAATCAAAACTGTTTTTAATGTTTTTTCAAAATCTTTCTTTTGTTTGAATTTTACACCAAACGTAATACCTGCGCTTAATAAAGCAATAGCACTTAATGTTAAAGCAGTTTTCTTTTTCATTTTTTTTACCTTTTTTTGTTGTATTTATATGTATAAGAGTAGCAAAAAAAAAAAATTGTCAATTATTTCCGCTTTCAAAGGAAAAATAGCATGTTTTTTCAATAAGATATGTTGTAAATTATTTTGTATAAATTTAAGCAATTTGTTGCTTTACTTATTTTGTTTTTTTTACTAATCTTACCTTATAAAAAAGGAGATTTTTCATGAACGAGTCAGTCGAAGTCGTGAATCAAATAACACAAAATACACCTGGGGCAACACAACAGGGCAGTATGTGGGGTATGATTATTTATTGTGGTATTATTATCGGAATTTTATATTTCTTTATGATACGTCCAAATAAAAAACGTATGGCAGAATATCAAAAAATGCTTGATTCTATCAAGGTTGGTAATCGTGTGATGGCCGCTGGTATTTATGGAACTGTGAAGAAAGTAAATGAAAAAACAATTGAACTTGAAATTGCAAAAGGCGTTGTTATAGAAGTAAATAAAAACGCTGTTGCAAGTGTTGAATAATTTAGGGGTTATAGAAATGTTCAGAAAATTAGCAATTATATTTGTTTCTTTGTTTGGTGTGTTGTTATCTGTGCCAACTTTGTTCCCAAGTGTTGCGCCATATTTTCCATCTTGGATTCAACCAATTCCATTGGGACTGGATTTGAAGGGTGGTGCCCAATTGTTGTTAGAGGTTGATACCAATGTTATGTTGAAAGATAAAAATGCACAATTATATGATGAAGTGCGGTCTGCAATGATAAACCGTGACAAAGGTGTTATCAGATTCTCTGATTTACGCAACACACAAGACGGTGTTTCATTGGTCGTTCGTGACAGTGGCGAAGTATCCAAGGCAAAAGGCAGATTGAAATCTGTTTTGGGTAATGGTGTTGATGTTTCGTCCAATGGTAAAAATTTAACAATTTCTTATACATCAAAGGCACGCGATGAAATGATAGCAGACGCAATGAGTCGCAGTATAGAAATTGTTCGTCGTCGTATTGATGCATTGGGAACAAAAGAACCATCTATTCAATCACAAAATGGAAAATATATTTTGATTCAATTACCTGGGGTTGATAATCCAGAACGTATCAAAGATTTGATTGGTCAAACTGCAAAGATGACTTTCCATTTGGTGAATGAAAGTATAACAAATGAACAACTTGCATCTGGTCGTGCACCAAGTGGAACTATGTTCTTGCCTTATATGGATAATCCAAATCAAATTGTTCCTGTGTATTCTCATGTTGAAGTATCGGGTGACAGTCTGAAAAATTCCCAGGCAGATTTTGATCAAAACAATATGCCAGTTGTGACAACTGAATTTGATGCATCTGGTGCGCGTCGTTTTGCAAAATTGACAACAGAACATGTAAACGAACGTTTTGCAATTGTTCTTGATGGCAAGGTTTTATCTGCACCAACAATCCGTGAACCAATCCCAGGTGGTCGTGGTCAAATTTCTGGTGGATTCACATTACAGGGTGCAAAAGATTTAGCCGTATTATTACGTTCTGGTGCTTTGCCTGCACCTTTGACTGTTATAGAAGAAAGAACAGTTGGTGCGGGATTGGGTGCTGATACAATTGCAACTGGTAAAATCGGTTCTGCCGTTGGTGTGTTATTTATTTTGGTATTTATGGTAATGCTGTACGGTATATTTGGTTTGTTCGCAGATATCGTTTTAATCGTCAATTTGATGATGATTGTTGGTATGTCCGCTCTGTTGGGTGCGACTTTGACATTGCCAGGTATTGCCGGTATCGTGTTGACTTTGGGTATGGCGGTTGACGCAAACATTTTGCCGTTTGAAAGAATTCGTGATGAAGTTCGCAGTGGTGTTCCAACATTACGCGCGGTTGATTATGGTTTCACACGTTCTACAAAGACAGTATTAGACGGTGAATTAACTAATTTGATTTGCGCTTTGATTTTGTTCCAATTCGGTGCAGGTCCAATTCGTGGGTTTGCAGTAACATTGTCTATCGGTGTTGCGACTACTTTGTTCACATGTTTGTTATTGACAAAGGTTTTTGTTGATTACTACATGAAAGGCAAAAGTAGAAAAATCGGTTTTGTAAGAATTAAATAATAAAAAATGCGAAGGAGTTAGTTATGAAATTGCATTTTATGAAATATCGTAAATTGTCATATTGGATTTCAGCAATATGTGTTGTATTGTCTATATTATCAATATGTGTAAAAGGGTTTAATTACGGGATTGATTTCTCTGGTGGTATTTCTATGGAAGTAACCCCAACCAGTGCAGATTATACCGTTGATAAAATGCGTCATGATTTGTCTGCATTCAGTCCTGAATTACAATCTGTTGATAATAATTCAGTATTGTTGCGTGTTGGTTTACCAAAAGGTTCAACAGATGAACAATTAAATGCACGTGTAAGTGAAATCAAAAACATATTGGGTAACCGTGTTGAATATTCCCAGGTTCAAGTTGTTGGACCAAAAATCGGTGGCGAATTAATTCGTGGTGGTGTGTTGGCCATATTGGTATCTTTTGTTATGATGGCTATTTACATCTGGGTTCGCTATCGTGGTGGATATGCAGTTGGTTCTTTCGTATCTTTGATATTCGACCTTGTCTTGATGTTTGGATTCTTTTCAATCACAGGACTTGAATTTAACCAAACCGCAATTGCAGTTATTTTGATGGGTGTTGGTTATTCTGTAAATGATAAAGTTGTGAACTATGACCGAATAGATGAAAATATTAAAAAATATCACAAAATGCCAATGAGTGATGTTATTGATTTATCTGTGAACGAAATGTTATACAGAACAATCATGACCAGTGTTTCTACAATTTTGGCTATGGTTGGTATTTATATTTTTGGTGGTCAAATGTTGCAAGAATTTGCAATCGCGATGACATTCTCTATCGTCAGTGGTACATTGACCAGTATTTATATTTCTAATGTTATCTTGTATCACTTTAATTTAAGAGAAACAGATTATTAAAATATTCCCAGAAAGGAAAGGAGGAAGCACATGAATATAAAACAAATCTTTTTATTTCTGGGGGTGTTTTTAATACCAAATTTTGCGTTTTCTTCGGAACTGTTTTTCGAAAATGAAAAAATTCAAGCGGGACTTGATGTTCGTGCGGTATCAGATGTTTTTGCGGATATTTATGAAAAATTAGATGGTGTTCATTGGGCCGGTAAAAGCATAGATGTTGCAATTGAAAGTTTAGAAACATTAAATCCAAATGCACATATTGCTGCAACAGGTGAAAGGGCCGTGTTGGTATGGGGTGATGAATTGATTGCTAATTACCCTTATCCAAAAGAAAAAGATTGGCAAGCATACGGTGAAATAACAACTGCATTGTTGGTTAAAATGCGTGAAAAAGATCCTGCACTGCGTTCATTACAAGATGTGGGTTTATATGAAGTTGTTGTGAATGCTTTGTTGAAAGGTGTTGATCAAAACGGCAGTTATATTTATTCACGTGATTTAATAAATGCATACGATACAAAAATTTTAACCAGTATTGGTTTAGATGGTGGTCGTGATTTTCGTGGTAATTTCAGAATCACAGGTGTTTTCAAAGATTCCCCAGCAGATATCGCAGGTTTAAGGGAAGGTGACATTATATCTGAAATAAATGGCCAACGTGTTGCAAATATGAATGATGGTGAAATATCTGGAATATTGTCTGGATACAATTCTGGAACATGTAAATTTAAGTTATTGACCCCATTTGGAAACAGAAATGTTACATTGCGTCGTGCAACAATTGTTTTGGCAGATGCAGATGTTATTTATCGTGCAAAAAATGAAACTATGGACGGAATACTTGAAATAGTAATTCATAATATAACAGATGGTTCGGTAAATATTGTAAATGAAGCATTAAATAAACATGCAAATATCGGTGGTATTGTTCTTGATTTAAGAACCGCTGCGGGTGAAGACGAAAGGGCGGTTGCAAAATTGGCGGGTTTATTTGTGGGACAAAAACCCGTTATGATTGTATCTGAAACATCTGTTGATGAATTAGAAGTAGTCCCGGGTGGTGATGCAATAACAAATGCGCCAGTTGTTGTTTTGATTTCAGATAACACACGTGGCACAGCGGAAGCATTGGCATCAACTTTCTATGAAAACAAACGTGGTATTTTAATTGGAACACCAACCGCGGGTCGTGCCAGAATTGCAACACATATAGATTTGAAAAATGGTGGTGTGTTAGAATTATTAAATAAATCTATTAAATCTGGAAACGGTATGGATATTGATGGTCGTGGTGTTTTTCCATTGGTTTGTTTATCTAATATTCGTTCAACATCTGAACAAGAAGCATTTTTCTTGAATGTGATGAACGACAATTTCAATGCACATGATTATAACAAAGATAAAAGTGTGAATATAAAAGCATTGAGAAAGGCATGCCCAATAATTCAATCTGGAACAGATGAAGATAATTTGTCTATTGGTATCAGTGCAAAAATTTTGACTAATAAAAGTTTATATGAACAATTGATGGATTTATAAAATGTTTTTAAGAAAAGATAACACATTAAAATGGAATTGGATTGGAATCGGTGCAATTATAACCGCTGTTTTGGTTGTTATTGGTTTGTTTGGAATGGATAAAATTTTGCATCAAATAATCCACAGACCAGAATGTAATCCATGGGTTATGGGTAATGGAATTTTGTGCGCTGGTGCGGTTATGTTGGGTAAAATTTTCAGCACGAAAGTATGGTTGTTTGGTTCTTTTGGTTTGGTAATTGCATTTTTCTTTTACAAGGCATTTACAAACGAAAACGATTTTAGATATGCATTTATAAAAATCAAAAACAGTTATGCTTTCTATGTTTTTGCATCTGTGGTTTCTGCGTTATGTGTGGTTGGTGTGTTGAAATATTTTATTGGCCGGTCCAGACCTATGTTATATGACGCATTGGGAATAACAACATTTCAACCTATGGTTTGGGAATCTATTTATAATTCAATGCCATCTGGACACAGTGCCGCTTCATTTGCGGGTTTTGTTATGATTGGTATGTTGTATCCACGTATAAAATGGCTTACATGGACTTTGGCGATTTTAGTTGCTTTTTCCCGTGTTTATGTTGGGGCACATTGGACATCAGATGTTATATTCGGGGCATTTATCGGAATGGTTGTTGCCGATATTGTTAAATGGGTGCTTAAAAAAATAAATTCCAAATAGAATTTTGCACTTTCGCTGTTTTTGTGATAAAATGCATAGCATGAAAAAGAAACAATCCAATTTCTTGCCTGAAAGTATTTCTATAATGCTGCGTAATCTGGCATTGCGCACTAGTGGAATTTTATTGTGTTTAATTTCTTTGGTTTTGATATTTGTTTTGTTTTTTTATAATCCATATCTGGACGGTTTTGCCACGGCCAGCAATTTTGGAAACCAGGGTATAATTGGAAATATTGTTGGGTTTATAAAATATTTTATTGGTTTCTTTCCAACTTTGTTTTTGTTTGCGTGTTTGGGACGCTTTGGTTTAAGTTTATTTGTTGGTTGGGACGAAGAAAGGGCGCCTGAATATAATTTCTTGCGTGGGTTTGTTGGTTTATGTATTGGTTCTGCGGGATTGGGTTTGATGATGCCATCAAATACATTTGGTGGTATGTTGGGTTCAATCGTTTCTGCTGATATTGCACCAATATTGGGTGTGTTTTATTTTCCAATTGGTGTGGTTTTGTTTTTTGCGTTTCTTGTGATGTCTTGTATTTTATTACATATAAAATGGTATCATGTTAAAAATGCAGTTATTACTACTTATAAATTAGCACGCGTCGTTTTGTCTGCGTTCCATATAATCGCACCGGTTGAAGATGAAGAAACCGAAGACGAAGAAGAATACGAAGAGGAAGAAGAAACAGAAGAAGATGACGAAGAAGAGGTTGTTGAAAAACCTGCACCAAAACGTCGTAAAACACCGCGTAAAACACGCAAGGTTGAAGATGAAGAAGAAGAAACAGTTGAATATGAATTACCACCACCTGAATTGCTGGAAAAATCTGTATTCAATAAATCTACAATAACAAAAGAAATGAAAGAAAACGCGTTGTTATTGCAGGAACATTTTGAAGAATATAAAATTTTTGGAAAGATTGTTGGTATAAATCCTGGACCTGTGATTACACAATATGAATTTGAACCAGAACCAGGAACCCGTGTAGACCAAGTTACAACAACATCAAAAGATATGACGCGTGCGATGGCTGCGGAACAAATCAGAATTACACCAATTGCGGGAACTCCATATATTGGTATTGAAATGGAAAATTTAGGGCGCAAACCAATTCGTTATCAAACATTGATGTCTAATCCTGTGTTTGTGAATTCTAAATATGCAATTCCACTTGCGTTGGGGGTCAGTATCAGCGGTGAACCAATGTATTATGATTTGGCCAAGATGCCACACATGTTGGTTTCTGGACATACTGGAACCGGTAAATCTGTGTTCTTGCAATCTTTGATTACATCTTTTGTATATCATTTCACCCCGGACAAGGGTAAATTGATGATTATTGACCCAAAGATGATTGATTTTGCTGTTTGGGAAGGAGTGCCTCATTTAATTACACCTGTGATAACTGATGCGAATGCGGCGGTCAATGCGCTGAAATGGGCTGTGCGTCATATGGACGACCGTTATTTGCAATTAAAGAAAATGGGAGTGCGTAATATCGGTGATTATAATACCAAGGTTCAATCTCTGCGTGAAAATGGAGAGGTTTTAACCGAACAAGTTATTGTTGGCAAAGACGAAGAAACAGGCGAATTTGAATACGAAACAAAAGAAGTTGATTTGTCAGATATGCCATACCTGGTCATCATTATTGACGAGGTTGCAGATTTGATGTCTGTTGCACGTAAAGATGTTGAAAATTGTGTTCAACGTTTGGCGGCAAAGGCACGTGCAGCGGGTATCCATTTGATTTTAGCAACCCAGCGTCCATCTGCAGACGTTATCACGGGTGTTATTAAATCTAATTTCCCAACCCGTCTTTCATTCCATGCACGTTCCAACCTGGATTCTATAACTGCATTGGGTGAAAAGGGCGCTGAAAATCTGTTAAAGATGGGTGATATGTTATTCAGTGAATCTGGGCGTCCATTGGTTCGTATCCATGCCGCTTTCGTAGATGACCCTGAATTGAAACGAATTGCTGATTATTGGCGTGACCAGGGCGAACCAACATATGTTGATGGTGTCACAGACGCAGAAGCCACAGATGATGTTGCAGAATTCACATCATCAAAAGATTCTAAATCAAATGATTTGTATGAACAGGCTGTTGAAATCGTAAGACGCGATAAACGTCCAACAACATCTTATTTACAGAGAAGATTAGGTATTGGTTATAACAAAGCAGCCACTTTGATTGAACGCATGGAAGCGGAAGGTGTTGTCAGTGTTCCGGGTCCTGGTGGTAAAAGAACCCTTTTATAAAATTATACTTTTTTTACTTTTTGTCTTTTTTATAGTGCTTTAAGTTTTTTAATGAAAAAATCTGTGATTGCATTGGCTTTAGTTGGTGTTATGCCTATGTTGGCGGCTAATGGTGCAACATATCGTTCTTCGTCCAGTGCGGGCGTAAAAACCGCTACATACAAGGCGAAAAAAACAGGCGGATACAGAAATACAATTACAAATAATTTTTATGTAAATGCAAATCCATATCAATATCCATCTTATCAGGGATACAGTGAAGAATCTTCTTATGCCAGACCAACACGCGTAAGGGTTGCAGATAAAACAACAACAACCAAAAGAAGTGTAAAATCACAGGAACGTAAATTCTTCTTGGCACATCCTTTCTTTCAACCATTAAAGGGTAAATTTGGTTCTGTCACAGATGTTTCTTATGCAAAAAGCACAATGGATTTTACATTGTTGAATGCAAATATTAAAGACTTAGATGCGTCATCTCCAACTGTTGGACATATTGCAAAAGGTTTAACATTTCCAGGTATTACTTTGAAAGCAAAAGAAAACACAACTCAATTCGCAATCAAAGAAGATATCAGTTATGGTTTGACTGATAAATTGGCTTTGATGTTGATGGCGCAATATGACAAAACAGAAATGGAAGTAAAAGATTGGTCAGACGGCAGTGCTGGAACAAAAACTTCTACATCTGGATTAAATATATTCGGTGTTGGTTTACAGGGACGTTTCTTGGATACACCTGAATATATCGGTATGTTGTCTGGTTATTTCCAACATCAAAAAGATGCGGCGAATACTTTGATGGCTGAATTGAAAATGGGAACAAAAATTGACCGTTTCACATTATATGGTTTGGCACGTGCATCTTATTCTAAATTAGATAACAAAGGTGCATACGGTGCATATATGAAAGAAGGTAACGGCGATTGGTTGATGTTGTCATATAAATTGGATACAGACAGTGTATTCCAGGCCGAAGGTGGTATCGGTGCATTTGCGGTATTTAATAAATATATGACTGGAAAGGCAGAATTGACATACGGTTCATACGATTGGCATGAACAAATGAATTTGCGTGGTGAAATTGGTTTCCAACCAGGCGACAGTTTTGCAATCAATTTATATGCCAGTGTTGCGCTGTATGATTCAGCCAAGGGTAAAACAAAAACATATCTGAATTATGATATAAACCCAGAAGCAGTACCTGATACAAGCGGATTACCAGCAGAACAACAGATAGATTCTAATTCTAAATTGTTGTATACATACGGTGATTATAAAATCAACAAATACAATGAATACAAAATTGGTATCCAGGGTATTTTGTATTTCTAATTTAAGTGGGGTAGTTTCGTGAAAAAATATTTGTTGTTTTTCATTGGTACTTTTTGTGTCTTGAATCCATCTTTCGCAGAAGAAGTTGTATTGTCTGATACTTACGCGGCAGATGATAGTTACAGTGTTGAAGAACCACTGCCGGCAACAGAAACATCATATCAAAACAAACAAAAAATAACACCATCACGAAAAAGTTTGTTGGCGAACGATACATCTGACCCATTGTATTTCGTTGGTGATAACCAATTTTTGTCTGATTCATTTATTTATTTTTATGATGAACGTATGCGTTTGGGACAATATATTGGTTATGGTATAAATAACAATTTTGTTATTCATGCAAACATGCATTATCAATTTGATTTTTCAGGTGAACATGAAAATGGTTTTTCTGCAACCGAATTTGGTGGTGAATATCGTATGAACCACGGAAACGGCCGTATACGTCTGATTTCAGATGCGCTGTTTGGATTAAAAGCATGGGGTTCATCACATGTCAGAACACCTGAATATGCAGATTCATCTTACTATGCGGGACTTCGTTTCGGTCGTCAATATACAGGGATAACTTTGGCGGGAACAATTAAATCAACATGGGTGTTTGATAATGCGCGTGGTTTGTCTTACATAGATTTTATCCCAGAAGCATATTTCTGTTTCCAGTATGATTTGCGTGCCGGTATCGGATTCGATTTGCGTAAATCTACAAACACACATTTATTGGATAACCAAGAATGGTTGAATCTGAAATTGTTGCGTCAATATGGAAATACACAATATGTTGGCCATGTTGATTATGAATTTGGTACCGGTAAATTCCAACTTGGGTTTGATGTGAAAGTATTATTCTAAGATTTCTTTCTGAAAGAATTCCAATAATCAAAACGTTTTTTTATTTCGCGTTCAAAACCGCGTTCAACAGGGTGATAGAAACTTTCGCGTTTCATACCGTCTGGGAAACAATTTTGTCCACTGCAACCGGATTCGGTTTCAGGGTCATAAACATAACCGTCACCGTATCCCAGATTTTTCATCATTTTTGTCGGGGCGTTTAATATATTTTTTGGTGGCATTAAACTGCCAGTGTTTCGTGCAGATGAATAAGAAGCAGATTGTGCCTTGTACGCAGAAATGCTTTTTGGTGCGGTTGCGAGATATATAACCAATTCAGTTATTGCAATGTCGCCTTCTGGGGAACCCATGCGTTCATAAATCTGCCAAGCGGACAGGGCAATTTGCATTGCGTTTGGATCTGCCAAACCAACATCTTCCATTGCGAAACGTGTTAAACGACGCAAAATATATCGTGGGTCTTGACCAGAAATCATCATGCGCGCAACCCAATATAATGCTGCGTCTGTATCAGATGAACGCAAAGATTTATGAACCGCGGATATTAAATTATAATGTTCATCACCAGATTTATCAGACATTGGTGCGCGTTTTTGGATTGCTTTATCTAATTCATCTGGACTTAAATTTTTCTTGAATTTTGCACTTGCGATATATTCAACACTGTTTAACAAGAACCTTGCATCACCATCAGACATTTGTGCCAGATGAATTTTTGCATCTTTATCCAAAGGTAATTTTTTATCTAAAAATTTTTCAGCGCGTTCAATTAAAGTCAATAAATCTGCAGTAGACAGCGGTTTTAACACACCAATATGACATCTGGACAATAGGGCGTTATTCAAATTAAAACTTGGGTTTTCTGTTGTTGCACCAACAAACACAACCGTGCCGTCTTCAAGATATGGTAATAATGTATCTTGCTGTGTTTTGTTGAATCTGTGTATTTCGTCTATGAATAATAATGTGTTACGACCAATGTCACGATTCATACGGGCGGCGTCCATTGCTTTTTTTATGTCCGCTGTTCCAGAAAATACCGCAGACATAGGAACAAAATCCATATCTATTGAATTAGCCAATGCACGTGCAATTGTTGTTTTACCACATCCCGGTGGGCCCCACAAAACCAAATTAGATAAATTGTTTGTTTCAACCATACGACGAACCAGACCGTTTTCACCCAATAAATCGGTTTGGCCAACAATTTCATCTATTGTTTTTGGACGCATTAAATCTGCAAGTGGTCTTGTCATTTTACTTTTATTTTATTTAATGTTTATTTGTGATATAATTATTGTATTAAATAATGAAAGGATTATCAAGTTGGTAAATAAAAATTCTGATTTTGCATTGGCGGTGGCAAATTTGGCCGCGGCCGCTATATCAGCAAATCCAAAATTATCTATGCAAGATGCTGTAAAACAAGCTCGGGAAATGTTAGCCAGCAGTTCTCTGACAAAACAACAAATTGCAGATTCTGTAACAGACGAAGCAATTCAATGTTTTGAAGATGGAACATGGCATGTTATGTTGAAAAGATACATCAAAAGAAAATTCAATTTAACACCACAGCAATATTGTAACAAATGGGGGTTGCCAATGAATTATCCATTTGTTGCGAAAAATTATTCTGTTAAACGTTCTAAAATTGCAAAGAAAAACGGTTTTGGAAAATCTAAATAAAAGGTTGCAGATATGAAAGTATATGTGAATTATGAAAACAAAAGTTGGAAAAAATATGAAATAGATTTTGATAAAATCGCGTCTGCGGCGGTTTCTGCCGTACACAAAGATTCAGAAGTTTCAATTACTTTGGTTGATGATAAACAAATTCACAAATTGAATAAACAATATCGCAACATGGATAAACCAACAAATGTTTTGTCTTTTGAATTGGGTGATGATGTTTTGTTGGGTGATATTTTTATATCTTTGGATACTGTTAAAAGGGAAGCAAAAGAAGCACATATATCTGTTGAAGAACATACAGCACACATGATTGTTCATGGTATGTTACATTTACAAGGGTATGATCATATCACAGATGATGAAGCAAATGTTATGGAGGCAAAAGAAATAAAAATATTGAAAAAATTAGGATATAAAAATCCATACGCAGAAAATGTAAATGATGAAAAAATGAATCTGATAGAAAAAATCAAAACTTATAAAATCAAAGAAAACAGTTTCGTTCAATATTCTTTGTTTGCGATTTTGGGAATTTTAACTTCATTTGGATTTGCGCCGTTCCATTTATGGATGTTGGCTTTGTTGGGTGTTGGTTTAATGTATTACAATGTAACCAAATATAAAAAACATACCAGTTTTATTAAGGCATGGTTGAATACATCTGTGTTTGGTGCTTTTTACGGTATGGCAATGTTTTGGTGGGTGTTAAATTCTATTTATGTTGTTCCAGAATTGGCGCGTCAATTTGCAATTTGGACCGTGCCTGGTTTAATTGGAATTGGTTTAATATGTGGAATTATTTTATCTTTGCCTTTCGCTGTGGTCAGATATATGGAACGCAAACCGGCGCAAAGGGCGATTTTGTTTGCTGCAACATGGGCTCTTGTTTTATGGTTGCGTGAATGGTTTTTAACTGGTTTTCCATGGAACCCAATTTCTAATATATTTATGAATTTACCAATGGTTGTGAATTCAATGTCTTTGTGGGGGGCATTGGGTTTAAGTTTTGTTATCGTTGGTTTTGTTGCATCTGTTGTAGAAATGATAAGATTTTATAAATCAAAATCTGTATTGTTTACATTTTTGATGTTTGTTGTTTTGTTTGTTGGTGGTTGTATATATGGTTGCCGTAATATGCAAATTGCAACAATGAAAAATGTTGATGATGTTCCAGTGGTCAGAATCGTGCAACCGGCGGCTTCTGCCGTATACAAGATGCCAACATCACGTGAAGATGCGCGTAATATAGCAGAACAAAAAATTCGTGATTTGTTTGTTTGGGCAACAAAAGATAATTCTATTAAACCTGATATAATTGTGTATCCTGAAACTGCATATCCATATATGGTTGTTGATGATAATTTCCCATTGGCCAGAATATTAAACACAAACGTTATTATGGGTGTGAATTCTTATAAAGATGGGAAACAATATAATTCTTTGGTTGTTGCAGACAAAACAGGTGTAATTAAACATTTGTATAGCAAATCGCATTTGGTTCCGTTTGGTGAATACAGACCGTTTGGTGATATTATTCCAACGCCGGGTCAGTTGGCTTCTGGAGATGGAATGGAAATCATAACCATAAATACACAAAAGGGTGAATTTGTTTTTGCACCTGCGATTTGTTATGAAATTATATTTTCTGATTCTTTGGTTCCGCGTGGCAGTGCGCCGCATGCAATTATCAATATAACAAATGATACATGGTTTGGTATGACACCAGGTGTGTTCCAACATTTAGACATGGTTCGCAGATACGCCATAGAATCTGGGTTGCCAATTATTCGTGCAAATTATTCTGGAATAAGTGCATTTATAGCCAGTGATGGTAATGTTGAATCATTTATACCTGTGGCACAAAATGGCAGTTTGGACGGATTTGTTTGGGGAAATCATATCACACCATACAGAATAATTGGTCGTGATTTGTGTATGATATTTATTTTACTGTTTTCAATAATTGCTTCAATATCCATATCCGTATTTCAGAAGAAAGATTAGAATCAGGTTTTCTTGCATCATCTATATCTTTTATTATGGACGCGACAGATTTTTTTTGTTGTTTTGCGATGTCTTGCAGAACGACAAAAAATTCTTGTTCAATAGAAATGCTGGTTTGATGTCCAGAAAGAGAAATTGAGATTTTTTTCATTTTATATTTTTCCAATAATTAAACAATCGGTCATTGCACGATAGCAATCATCATATTTACGTAAAACCTTTAATGTTAAATTATCCAGCATATAACATGTGCCGAGTGCATCTGTGGCAAACCAAAATAAATCATTTCTGCCAAAAACAATTTTGCCGAATAAATTTTTGTTTCCAACCATTTCTTTGTTTATATCCAAAATAGACGGAATAGGGAATTTTATTCCGCGTTCAATTTCTTCAGGTCCAAAAATGTATGCAGATGACATTGTAATAGCAGATGTTTCGTTGTATAAATCAATCAAAAATTTAGGCAACATAGAAATGCGTGCCTGTTGCAATTTTGTATTTAACAGAGTAATTGAATTTGCGTCTTTTGCAGGGTTTATTTTTGCACCACGTGTTTTCATCAAAGCAAGAAATTCTGTCGTATTCATGTTATTCGTTCCCCCTTGATGAATTTATGTAACTGATTGCAGATTCACTCAATCTGTCGGATGTAGCGTTTCCACCAACGCCACCACCACCAAGGTGTGTTGTTAAATAAATCTTTTTCTTTGGGTTTGGCAAAAATACAGTTTTTGCATCACTTTGGTCTATTAAAAATCTATCAAGATTATGGCTGTGTGGGAATGTCAGACATAGGAACATGTTATCTATGCTTAATTCACCACCCCAAACCAACGGTATTCTGAAACGCAATGATGTGTTTTCTGGCATGCTTTTTCCCATCATCAGATTTATAAATTCTTCCTGGGGTAAATTCATAAATGCCAATTCTTCTATGGAATCTGTTAAGGATTCAAGAAATTTGCGTCGCAAAACAGTGTATTTTTTGAACCAATCTGGGTCTATGGTGCAGAATTTTGGTGAATATTCCATAACAGGCATATCGTCCATGCCCATGGATACCAATTTATTTATTGCAGATGCTTCATTTAATTGCATTTATTTCACCATTATACGTTTTTAATATATTTGATTATAGTATCAATATATTCTGAATATGCATCAAAACCTTCTTGGTCAGATTCATCAACACTGTCAGCAGGGTGTTGTGAAAGATAGTCGCGGATTTCATTTGTTGTATGAAATACCATAACGTTTTCATCGCTTTCATACGTGTGATGTGTATCTAAAATAAATGAATGTATATGTATTGTTATATCATCAAGTGTTTCTTGGAAAGTGTTATTTAATTTTGTTACTGCATTATTTATTTTTGCTATATCACAATCAACACCGCCAATCCAAACATTTTCATTGTTGCCGATAGCAAATAAATTGGTTGTAAATCCAGATATCACAGGATTTTGTTTTACGGTATAACCTGCATTTTCAAAAATATCTTTGATAACAGAATTATAAGGACTTTCTTGTGGGGCAGATTTTACAGGGGCGGTTTTTTGTTGTTCAAATTTATTAGCAACAATAGATGCCATATTTTTTGGCAGATTCAGACGTTGTGGTCTGGTGATTGGTCCATATTGCGGTGTTGGGATATTTTTTGTGTCCTGTGTGGTTGGTTGTTCCGTCACAGGCATTTGTTGTATTGGTTGTGGTGCAGGTTTAGAAACCACAGTTTTTTGTTCATGTTTAATTGAAAATATAGCCAATGTTACAAACAAAAATATAACAAATGCGATTATAAAAGAAGCGTAAAAACCAACCTCTATTTTTGTGTTTGATGCCTGTAATTGAGATAAAAACACCCAATGTTTAGCGGAAAACATATTAAAATTGTATTTTATGTTCAGCCAGAAAGATAAACCTAGCAATATAGATATTATCAAAAGACAAGATATCAAAAATTTTTCTAAAAAATTTCTCATTTCGTTTCTATTGTATCATATTTTGTGATAAACTTAAACTTAAATGATAGAAGAAAAAGAAATTTTATTAGATCCTGCATTTGAAAACCAGATTGCTTCTTGGTGTGATAATGTTCAAGACACCAATGATGCTGCAATTATGGCAAATGATATTCTGGAATCTGGGGTTGATACTATATCTGTGCCGGCGGAAAATGTCCCGTTTGTATGGATATGTCTTGAAAAATCAAATGTTGAAATTTATACAAGGTATATTTTTAATCCAACAGATATAGATAATGATTTTAACGATTTGGTTAAAAATATAAACCAAGTTTTTAAATCTGGGGCACATGGGGTTCAGATTTTTGTTAAAATGGCAAATTATGAAAAATTTATGGATTTGTTATCTCTTGTTCGTGATGATTTGTTTTTTGGACACAAATTGTGTATATGTATGGATATAAATGATATAGATATCAGCAAATGGGATATGATTTTTGAAAAATTACGCGCTCTGCGTGTAGATGTTTTTGCAATTACTTTGGAACAAGATAACGGAAAACGTTCTGATTTTATGGGACGTGTTTATGGTATGTTAGATGCGTGGAATTTTGATGGGGTATTACATTGTATTAAAATAAACAAAAATATCCGCATAGATGAAATTATGCGTTTAACAGAAATGTTGCAACCTGATATTTACGAAAAACTGCGATTCTTTATAGAATATTAAATCTCGTTTGACAAAATCAGATATTTTGGTTCGCTGGTTCCAGCCTTGTTTTTAATCTGATAACGGGTTTTTATAATGTCCAAAGAAGTTGATTTTATTTTCAGATTTGTTTGTTTCAATTGTTCAACAATCCAATCGTAATATTCCCAATGGTCTGTTCCAATAATAATTTTGCCAGTATTGGATAAATGTTTGGATAATAAATCTAGAAATTCATGATTTAATAAACGTCTTTTTTCGTGGCGTGCCTTTGGCCATGGGTCTGGGTGTAAAACCCAAATTTCGTTAAATTTGATGTCTTGGAATTTTTCATCATGTAACATCAGGCGGACATCATCGGGGTGAATACGAATATTTTTATATTGTTCCATGATGATATTATCCGATTCGGTTGTCATAGCAGACAGCAGGGCGGCAACCCCATTTGCGAAAGGTTCGGCCCCAATAACAATAGAATCTGGGTTGGACAAAGCCAAATCACGCAGGTGTTCGCCATTTCCAAAACCAATCTCTAAAATCAGAGAATTGCCCGATTTTTCGCTGGTTTTTGGGGTAATAGTTGGCAATACAGTATCCATCAGATATTGTTTGCGGTTTGATAATTTTTTACCATGTCTGCGACCGAAAGTTCGCAATTCATGTGTTTCTATGTGTTTTAATTCTTGTTTTTCCATATAATTAGTATAAAATCAGTTTTAGATAAAAACAAGGTGAAATAAAATGCGTAATGGTTTAAGTAAAGATTTAATCGCACGTGTGTTGGGAAACGCCCCAAAATACACAATTGAAGAATTAGAAGAAAAATTCCCAGCCCGCCAATTACCAGAAGGGGCGATTGTAAGTCGTGTCGCCCCAAGTCCTACGGGATTTATGCATTTGGGGACTTTGTATCAAATGATGATTGCAAAAAAATTAGCACAACAAAGTGATGGTGTATTTATGTTGCGTATTGAAGATACTGATACCAAGCGTGAGGTTGAAGGTGCCGTTGCGGTTATCTTGAAATGTGCCAAGGCTTTCAATTTAATCCCAGATGAAGGACCTGAATACGGTGGTGAATATGGTCCTTACTATCAATCTATGCGTAAAGATGTTTATCACAGCGTTGCGGCATATTTATTAGAAAAAGGTTTGGCATATCCTTGCTTTTTAACAGCAGAAGAAATGGACGAAATTCGTGAAAAACAAAAATCTGCGGGTTGGGCAACTGGTATTTATGGTGAATGGGCCAGAGATAGAAATTTAACAGAAGAAGAAATTATTGCCCATCTTGATAATGGCGAAGTGCCTACAATTCGTCTGTATTCAATGGGCAGTAAAGAAAACAAAATTTATTATAATGATAAAGTGCGCGGTCGTTTGGTTTTCCCTGAAAACGAAGAAGATATTGTTTTGATTAAATCTAATGACAGATTGCCAACATATCATTTTGCGCATCTTTGTGATGACCATTTCATGAGAACTACATTGGTTCAACGTGGTGAAGAATGGTTGTCTTCGTTGAATTTGCATTTGCAATTATTCAGAATGATGGGCTGGCAAAATCCAGATTATATCCATGTTGCAACAATCAACAAATTAGACGAACAAACACATAATTCAAGAAAGTTGTCTAAACGTACCGACCCAGAAGCAAACACAATGCAATATTTAATTGCGGGTTATCCTCAGGAAGCAGTATTGAATTATTTGTATAATATTGTTGCATCTGGATACGAAGAAGAAAAGGCAAAGAAACCTGAAACAAATATTTGGAATTATCCGTTAAGAATTAAAAAAATTCCAACCAGCAGTGCTTTATTTAATACTGAAAAATTAGATTGGTGGGCAAAAGAATA
Source organism: uncultured Pseudomonadota bacterium (assembly GCA_902795435.1). Taxonomy (GTDB): domain Bacteria; phylum Pseudomonadota; class Alphaproteobacteria; order Rs-D84; family Rs-D84; genus Enterousia. The sequence goes on along the minus strand of CADBLE010000004.1, from coordinate 12,280 downwards.
TATTGCCACATTGCCAGTTGATGTATTGGTAAAATCTGTTGTTGATTGGGCAAATGAATACGGTGATGAAGATAATAAAAAACAGGTTGCAGATATTGAATATTTGACATCTGTGTTGTCTATTGAAAGGGATAATCCAAAACGTATCCGCAAAGATTTCATCACATGGCAACAAACATTGAAAGAAGTTTCTTATTTCTGGGATTTCTTGTTCAAATCTAATACAGAATATGAATACAATATTGACGCATTGAAAGAATTTTTATCAACATATAATGACAAAGATGACAAAGATACATGGTGGAATAAAATTGTCGCGGTTGCCGGAAAATGCGGGGTTAAACCGGGTGATGTTGCAATGAATTTACGTGTTGCAATGACGGGCAGAACAAATACACCAGACCTTTATTCTTTGATGTCTGTATTGGGTGGCGAACGTGTAAACGCCAGAATAAATAATGTATTGTAATTTGTTTTAATGGAAAGTAGGGGAATTTTATGACAAAAACAAAGAAAGCAATTAAGCAGAAACTGCGTGCGGTCAAGAAAGATAAACATGCGTCTCTTTTGTTAAAGGCATTGCAGGCGACGGGTTTATTCCGTTGGGAACGTCCATCAACACGTGCAGAAGAAGCGGTAAATATTTTGACACATGGAATTGGAATCGGATTGGCCATGGCCGCATTGTGTTTATTGGTTGCGTTTGCCGCGGTATATCATAATGTTTGGGCAACCGTGGCATGTTCTATTTTTGGTGTAACAATGTTCACTTTGTATTTTGGTTCAACAATGTGTCATGCGACAATTGGGGACAAAAGTGAATGTTTCTTTGAGGTTTGGGATACAATCGCAATTTATGCTTTGATAGCCGGAACATACACACCATTTTTATTGGTAAATCTGAACCGTTGCGGTCATACTGCGCTGGGGTGGACAATGTTCGGTATTTTATGGGTAATTGTTATATTCGGTGCGATTATGAAAATTCACAACCCACATAATCAACCAAAATGGATGGTTGGTTTGTATTTGATTATGGGTTGGGCATTACTTTGGATTTTACCAGCAATGATTCATACTATATCTGCCCGCGGTATGTGGTTTGTGTTGGCGGGTGGTTTGTCTTATTCTGTTGGTGTAATATTTTATTTATGGCGTCGTCTTAAATTCGCACATGCGCTGTGGCATTTGTTTGTTATCGGGGGCAGTGTGTGTTTCTTTTTTGCGGTTTTATACGGTTCGATTATAGATTTTGCAAAAAAATGTGTTTTTTAAGAAAAGGCCGGCAAATGCCGGCTTTTTTCTAAAAATTATATTTAACAAAAAATACCGGTATTTACCGGCTTTTTTTGATTTTTTATTGTTGGTTTTGTGTCGGAAATCGTGGCTGTTTAGTCGGATTTTTTTCTTGACATTTTTGCGTGTTTGGGTATTTTTTCTCTACTACTAGAAACGAAAGTTTCTTTTGTAAAACTTATACAAGGAGTACACATATGTCTGCTACCAAAAAGATATTGATTTCATGTTTTTTTGTTGTACTGGTTTTTTGTGTAATTTACGGTTTCTTTTTTCATAACAATTTGAAAGAACAGTGTGGGGTCGGAATGGATTGCCGCTGCTTTGCCAATGTTGTTGATAACCGTTTGAGTAGAAAACAAATTCGTGGATTTACGAAGTTCTTAGGAGAGATAAAAAAACACCCGAATGCAAATATACTGGAATTTATGGATGAAGATGACGCGGTCGCTTTGTCAAAGGTATTGTCTGTATGTCGGCCAAAAGAATCGAACGATCATGAAATTGAAAAACATGGTGGTTTAACAAAATAAGGCAAAAAAAATGAGAAAATTTTCTATTTTTACATCAGCGATTGCAATGATGTCGATTGTGAATGTTGCTTTCGCAGAAGTGACTGTATCTCAAAGTAGTGACGGTATTGTTACAATTACAGATGGTACAGCATATACACTGTATAATACGGATACCACATATACACAAAGCCAAATCGATGGTTTGTTGAATGGTAAAGCAAACGTTTCTGATGTAACAACTGCATTGAATAATATGAATACTGCAATTGCAACAGCAAAAACAAGCGCTGTAACAGAAGCAAAAAGTTATACAGACGCACAGTTGGCAGATTATACAAAGACATCTGATATGACTTCTGCAATTGCAACAGCAAAAACAAGTGCTGTAACAGAAGCAAAGGGTTATACAGACGCACAGTTGGGTGATTATACAAAGACATCCGATATGACTTCTGCAATTGCAACAGCAAAAACAAATGCTGTAACAGAAGCAAAGGGTTATACAGACGCACAGTTGGGTGATTATACAAAGACATCTGATATGACTTCTGCAATTGCAACAGCAAAAACAAGTGCTGTAACAGAAGCAAAAGGTTATACAGACGCACAGTTGGAAGATTATACAAAGACATCTGATATGAATACTGCAATTGCAACAGCAAAAACAAATGCTGTAACGGAAGCAAAGGGTTATACAGATTCAGCGTTGGCTTCATTGTTGACTAATGGTGCTGCATTTACAGGTGATGTTTCAACATCAGGTAAATTAAGTTCTGCAACTTTGGAAGTATCTGGTGCGACAACATTGGGTGAATTGTCTGCTGGGGATGCAGAATTGGCATCATTAAATGTTGCGGGGGCCACAGCAATAAATAATACATTGGACGTTGCTGGTGCAACAACATTGTATGATACATTGAATGTCGCGGGTGCTACATCAATAAATGATACATTGGATGTTGCTGGCGCTACGACATTGTATGATACATTGGATGTAACCGGTGCTACAGCAATAAATAATACATTGGACGTTGCAGGAGCAACAACATTGTACGACACATTGAATGTTGAAGGTGCCACAGCAATAAATAATACATTGGACGTT
>CADBLE010000004.1:0-9277 GCA_902795435.1 uncultured Pseudomonadota bacterium | reverse complement strand
GGACGTTGCAGGAGCAACAACATTGTACGACACATTGAATGTTGAAGGTGCCACAGCAATAAATAATACATTGGACGTTGCAGGAGCAACAACATTGTATGACACATTGAATGTTGAAGGTGCTACAGCAATAAATAATACATTGGACGTTGCTGGCGCTACGACATTGTATGATACATTGGATGTTAAAGGTAATACAACATTGGCAACTTTGACAATGGGTGATGTTACAGTTAACGGTATTGATGATGGGGCAGATGCACAAACAACAGGTGGCGAAACAGTTTTGGCTACAATCGCCAGTGTGTTAAAAAGTGCTGAAAACGCTACATTTACAGCAGATACAAATGCCGTAAATGTATCAGATGGCACAATACATAACGCAATAACATCTTTGGATAATGCAATTGGTTCACATGTAACCCAAGAATATAATGGTGTTGCATCTACAAATTCTGTAAATGAAAATATAGATGCTATCAATAAAGTCGTTGGTGATTTTGCAGGGTTAAATGATTCTGCTAATCTGAAAAATGGTGCAACAAATCCTGCTACAATTGTAGATGCATTGAATAATATTGATGCAACATTGGGAAATGTACACGGTTTGGGCACTGGTGCCAATGGAAATTTATCCGGCGAAACAGTAGAATCACATTTGCTTGCAATAGACCAAGCAATTGGTAATCGTAACTATGGCGACAGCAATATTCATGTCGCAGACGGTGATTCTGTCGCAGTTGCTGTAAGCAAATTGGATGCAACAATTGGCGATTTTGATAGCACTGTTGAACACCATACAGTTGATAAAACAAAGGCTGTAAATCAGAATTTGTCTTTGATAGATTCTGTTATCGGTGATCGTAATATTGTATCCAAAAACGCTGCTATAAACGAAGCGGTCGCACAAGATTATGCAACTGCATTCAAAACAACTGGTGATTTGATTGGTGATATGAAATTTGATGATTCTAAATACATATCCGGTGTTGCAAGTTTATCAGATGCTGTTCGTTCTTTGGATTCTAATTTGGGACGTGTTGAACACAAAGTACACAAGATAGAAAAAGAAGCACACAGTGGTTTGGCAGCGGTAACTGCTATGACTGCATTGGTTCCAAATGCACGTGATTGTGGCGACACACAAATTTCTGTCGGTACAGGTGCATATGCAGACCGTATGGGAATTGCAGCCGGTGCGTTCCATTATATAAATGACCATGTATTGTTGAATGCTGGTGGTTCATACGGTGGTGATAAACAGTGGGCTGTTCGCGCAGGTATAACATTTGGTTTATAATAAAACAAAGGAATTTATTATGCGTAAATTGTTACTGTTAGGTGTTGTTTGTTCCGTGTTGGCTGCGTGTCAACACGGGGAAAAACCTTGTTCTTACTATCAAGAACAACTTGAAACACCTGTTTATTTCAGATTTGATTCATCTGAGATAACACCGAAAGCAAAAGCGAGCATTGATGAAGGTATTGAATTTTTGCGCAAGCACAGATTCAGAAGAATCAAGATTGATGCGTATGCTGACCCGTTGGGAAGTGAAAATTATAATATGGATTTAACACATAAACGCGCTCAGGCTATCCATGATTATATTGTATCTCAGGGTATAGCAGAAAAACGTATCAAGATTTATTGGCACGGCACAGAAGGTGTAGATAACAAAAATTATCATGAACAACGTCGTGTAAATATATCCGTAATGTAATTAAAAAAATCCCGATTTATATCGGGATTTTTTTTATCAAATGGGTTTTCGTATTTCTCTTTTTTGCGGTTTTATACGGTTCGATTATAGATTTTGCAAAAAAATGTATAATGTAAAAAAAAACCGCCGTATTGGCGGTTTTTTTTCTAAATTAAACACGTGTTTTTTGTTCTTGTAAAATTTGGAAAAAACTTTTCAACGCTTGTCTTGATATTGTTTTTTTAGTATCAGAATTAAGTTTTTCTGGATAGAAAAATAATATCATAGCTGCTAATACAAGTGCTACGCGTGGATCTTTTTTCATTAACCAAAGTGTTATTTTTGGGTGTTTGACCAAAAATGTTGCAGTTTTTTTATTTCTTTCAAAATTTACTTGGAAAAATCTACTGAATAATTCTGCGCGTTCAGAACCTTCTTTAAATTTTTCTTTTTTAGTTTTTATTTTCATGCCATTACTCCCTTGGTTTGTTATATGGTGTTTTAATCAAATGGGTTTTCGTCTTTCTTGTATTCAATGACGATTGGTAAATGTTCCCAATGTAATGCGGTTGCAATACCGCGTCTTAGATATCTGGTATAAGATTCAGGTATATCGCTGGCGCCACCAACATTGATAGTTACTTTCAATGGATGATGTCCGGTTTGACGCGCGAATTTAATTTTCATTGGGCGTTTTAATCTGGACATAGGTGGTTGACGTTCTGCAACCAATTTTTCAACAATGCGGTTTATTAAACTGGTTGGGGTGTCCATATTGGATATATCCCATTGTTCATAAATACGTTTGAAAAGATTTTGGACACCAGTTCCTTTCTCGGCAGATATTGCCAAAATCAAAGGTTTAATAATCTGGTGGAAAGAATTAGAAAATTGATGTTTCAATTTCAACAATTTATCTTCGCGTTCTGCTTCTTCAACCAAATCCCATTTGTTTAATGCAACACATAAAATTTTACCGGCATCATATACGCGGGACGCAATCCCCAGTGCCTGGTTTTCAATGTTTTTTGTGGCATCTACAACTAAAATAACAATGTTCGCTTTTTCAATAGCATCCAAAGATTTTAATGCAGACAATGTTTCGACATCATCTGTGATTCCCGCCTTGCGACGCAGACCCGCTGTATCCATAATAACAATATCACGACCATAAAAACGTGTTGGAATTTTTACTGTATCGCGTGTAATACCAGGTGCGTCCATAACAATTTGACGGTTTTCGCCCAAAACACGATTTACAAAAGTTGATTTTCCAACATTAGGTTGACCCAATACCGCAACCTTGATAGAAGTGTCTGGCTTTTCTTCAACTGTATCATCACCCGCAATTTTAGATAAAAATTCAAAGATATCATCAAAACCGCGTTTGTGTTCTGCGGATATTAAATTTGGTTCGCCGAAACCCAATTTATAAAAATCGTGTATGTCTGCCAATCTTTTTACAGATTCAGATTTGTTTACCAACAACATAGCAGGGGCCTTGGATTTTTTATGAACCAATTTTGCCCATTCTATATCCATAGGGTTTAATCCAACACGACCATCAACAACGAATAAAATTGCGTCTGCGTTTGTAATCGCATTTATTGCCATATCTGTTGAATTGTGTGCAATACCAGATTTTGCGTTTTCAAGACCCGCTGTATCAAATACAGTCCAATTTGTGTTTGGAATATTGCCAGAAATTGTATCACGTGTAACGCCCGGTCTGTCGTGGACCAGTGCATCTCGTGTATTTGTAAGCCCGTTAAACAAAGTTGATTTGCCTGTATTTGGGCGACCAACAATAACTAATCTTTTCATGTCTTTTTCCATTGATTTTTTATAATTATAAAGCAAAAATAGAAATAAGCAAATAAAGGTGGCAAAAAATGAAAGCAAAAAAAAGGAATTGGTTTGTAAAACTGACAGATATATTCTTTCGTCCTAAATATTTCTTTACCAGAATCGTCGCTGACGGAAAAATGGAAGATGCTGTATTAAAGGCGTTTTTGTGGGGTTTAATCGGTGGTTTAACGATTTTGGTTATAGGTATTGTTCGTGGTGAACCTTTCACAATATTTACATTGTTTAAATCTTTGATTATGTATCCAATATTGGCTGAATTTGTTTTATTTATGACGGCTGGTTTAATGATGATGGTTTCTGAAATTACAGGTGGGGACCGTGATTGGGAAATCGCAGTAAAGGGTATTGCGTCTATATTCTTTGTTTATCCAGTTGCGCTGGTGTTGAATGTGTTGGCTTTTGATTGTACATCATTATTGGTGTCCAGTGTAATTATAGATTTGTATATGTTGTTTTTGCTGTATAACATAGCGGTATATTGTATGCATGGTAAAAAGGTTAGTGTATTATTTGTATTGGGTGTGGCTGCAATGTTATTGGCATGTATATATATGTCAGATTATAGAAAGATATGGTTCATAGTTAAAAATATAAATATAACTTTGACCTGTTTGCCATAATAAAAACCACCGCAAGGTGGTTTTATTTTTAGAATCCAGATTTTAATCCAACCGCAAAAAATGGTGTTGCATCTGCGATACCACCAGACATAAATAAACTGGTCTTTGGGCTGTATTTATAACGGAAAGAAGCAATAAATGTATTTGTGTAATCGCCGTCTAATTTATAATCATTTATTTTATCTTTGTGTTCCCATAATTTTGTATCAGAATACATATATGTTAAAGATACACTTGATTGTAATAAATCATAACTGATACCGGTGCCAACAAAGAAACCGTCGCCTTTCTTAGCAATTGGATTTTCGTCGTAAATCAAACGGGCAGATGTTCCCCATACCCAACTGTTATATTGCAGGTTTATCCCCAATGCCATTTGACCACGCCAATCGGCTGTAATTCTGTGCAAGAAGGAATTTTCTTCGTATTCATCAAGATGATTCATATATGAAAAAGCAATTGAATATGCTGATTTCAATTTGCCCGTCGGACGTCTTAATTTATATGCAACATCAAAAGAATAATCATATTCATCAGAACCGCTCGCAACGGAAATTCCAAATTGACCGTATTTTTTTGCGGCGGTTGCAAGGTTTAATCTTAATGCGTCATGGCCAGTTGTAATTGTTGGGTCTGAAATCAGAACTTTTTTAAGGTCTAATTTTTTATATAAAATAGATTTGTTGTTTATACGCAATGAACCAACATCTGGTAATCCCAAACCCATTTTACGTGCAATAGAGTGGGTTAAACCAAATTCTGTTCGACCTATGTTTCTGTCTTCAAATAAAACAAAGGCGTCATGAACATATTCGTCGTCTTCGACGCATGCGGCGTCAATTGAATAAACTGCGCCTAATCTTTGGGTGGTGTTCAGATTATAAAAAACCTGTCCTTTGACATCCCAATCATCTATAAACATTGGTTTTTCTGTTTTGTTTTCAAGAAAACCAACCATACCTTCTGCTTCAAGGTCAAATTTCCAATTTCCATATTGATAATCAAGTGCGTATGCATTGCAGGTCATTCCCAACAATACGGCAATAAAAGATATTTTTTTCATTGTTCGTCCGATAATTTTTTTGGTGCGTTTGCTTCTGCCAATATGGCGGTTTTTAATTTTTCGTATGCACGTTCTTCAATTTGACGTACACGTTCCCTGGAAATTCCATATTTTTGGGATAAAACTTCCAGTGTAAGTGCCGGGTCTGTTAAACGTCTGGCAACCAATATTTCGCGGTCGCGTTCTGGCAAATTAGCAAGATGTTTTTGTAATAACTCGTAACCACGACGTTTGAATTCAAGTTCTTCTAAATTTTCTTGAATATTCGCGCTTTTATCTTCCATGTTTGATAATAAATCTTTGGAATCAGAATCATTGTTCATTGGTTTGTTCAAAGAAATATCGCGTGCAGTCATACGGGTAGAAACGGTTTTTACATCTTTTTCAGATACTTCAAGATATTCTGCGATTTGTTTTGTTTGTTCGTCTGTCAAAGAATTTTCCATTATACCCAATGCACGTTTTGCACGGGATAAATTGAAAAATACGCGTTTTTTATTTGCAGAAGAACCGATTTTAATAAGTGACCAATTGTTCAAAATTGTTTCGTAAATTTCTGCCTTAATCCAACCCATGGCGTATGTCGAAAATCTGAACCCAAGTTCTGGGTCAAATTTTTGTAATGCACGCATAAGCCCCATATTACCACTGGCAATCAATTCAGATACCGGTAAACCATAGTTCTTGAAATCGTATGCCACAGATACAACCAACCGTAAATGAGAACCAACCAATTGTTCTGCGGCCTTGTTATCATGTTCTTTGACCCATTTCGTTGCATAATCATATTCTTGTTCTGCGGACAAAATAGGGAATTTTTGGATTTCTGACATATATTTTGCCAAACTGACATCATCACCAGCCCCATAAGCGTAATATAGGTTGGTATTAGATTTTGTTGGTAAAGTTGTCTTGATTTCTTTGCTCATACATTTTATAGTATAGCAACAAAAGATAAATTTTCAAGACAGGAGAATTTTTATGGCTAATATTTTACAAAGAAAGAAAAATTTGAATCAACCAGTTAAAAAAACACGTGAAGAATATGCAGAAGATGCATTGTATCGCGAAGTTTGGGAAGATGTAAATAACGAAAAAACACAAAAATTTATTAAAAAATATTGGCGTCATATCGCTGGCGCAATTATTGCAATAATGATTGTTGTGTGTGGTGTTCAATTGGGAATGCGTATGCATCATTCTGCCAAGGTTGCTGTTGCACAAAATTATGAAACTGCAATTGCGAGTTTTGATGCCCAGGCACTTGAAAACATTGCTAAAAATTCGTCAGGGGCAACTGCTGATTTGGCTTTGTTTCAATCTTATTTATTAGACAGAAATATTGCAAAATTAGAAGAACTTGAAAAACACGGTGCAAGTCGTGATTTCAGAGATTTAGCAAAATTGCATATTGCTTCTATTCGAGGGGACGAAATGTCTGCCAAAGATTTTGAAAAATATTTATCCAGTGTTGATACAAAAAAATCACCTTTCTTTTATACATCACGTTTGATGGTTGCTCAAAAATATTTAGCAACGGGTGATAAAGAAACAGCAGATAAAATTCTGGATAAAATTATCCAAGATGAAAATGCGCCTGCATCTGTTGTATCAAACGCTCAATTATTGAAATAGGGTGTTGATTTGAAAAAAATATCATTGTTTTTATTGTGTGCGCTGGTAATGTTTGGGTGTTCAAAAAAAGACCCAATTTTGCCGGGTACAAGGTATGATATTTTTGATAATGATGAAATCAAAGTTTCTGGCAAAGATTTACCTGAATTATCTGAAAATATTACAAATATTTCTGGTGATGAAAATTGCGAATATAAACAAGATTCTACAAACACAATTCGCTTTGGAAACAGAAAGGTTTATTCTGGTTTTTCTGGTAATGGTTATGTGGCAAGTCATCAATCACCAATTTGTGTTGGGGGATATGCTTATACTGGATTATCCACAGGTGAAGTTATAAAATTAAATAAAAATAAATTAGTTTGGAAAGTTGATGTATTCAAAGAAAACAGTTTAACTGGTGGAACACCTGTGGTTGATATTGTTGCACATGTTGGTGTTGATAAAAATTATGTTTATGCGGGTGGTTTGGGTGATGCGTTTTGTAAATTAAATGCAAATAATGGAAATAAAATTTGGTGTTTGGGTATTTCTGTTGGTGTTGATTTTATAATGGTTGATGATTTTATCTTTGTTGTTGAAACAGATAATAATTTATATGCAATAAACAAAAATAATGGCGAAGTTTATTGGAAAACAGAAATAAAAAAACAAGTTAAACCAAATTATGACGGAAAATTTATAACTGTTGGAAAATACAGAATAAATTATAAAAACGGCGCATTGCGATAATTTATGCGTATTGTTTTTGTTTTATCCATGCTTTTATGATATAATAAATACCAATGAGAGAGAATTTGAAAAGATTTTTCATTGGTCTATTTTTTGTGTTTGTTTTTCTGCGAACAGACGTTGTTTTCTCTGCTGAATCAGAATTCTCGTATAATGGTGTTTTGGGCACATTATCAACGGTTGATACCCAGAAAGGAAAAATACTTGGAAAATGTGAAGGAAAAAATGTAAATGATTCTTGTGAGGCAACGGGTGCAATAAACCCAAAATGTATGAAACAGGGGGCGAAAGGCGAATTGTCTTGTACTGCAAAAGAATGTAAATCTTCCTATTTGTTACATGTTGGATATGGTATTTGTCGTACGAAAAAAGGTGCAGAAGATTTTTGTAAAAAACATGTGTCTTGTAAATCTGGGGAAATCGCAGTTCCTGTTGTAACAGATAACCCAAATTCTGGTAAATCTGGACAGGCATTCAAAGATTGTTTTTGTACGGGTATATTTAATGTTGAATATTCGTGTGGTAAAGGCGAAGGGACAGCACCATCAGACACAACAAGATATACATCTATAGATGAAATCACTGCTAAACAAAACAGTTGTACAAAAACTAATTCTGTTTTTACTGGTTGGAAATGTGGGAAAGATAATGTTGATGCAGGTGGAAAATTTTCAATCAAAAAAAATACGACCTGTGTTGCACAATGGAATTCTTGTGCGGCGTGTAAACCTGGGGCAGGGTGCACCTGTTCACTAAGCGTTGAAAACAATCAATGTAAATATACCACTGGGTTAGAATCTGGGTATTTATATGTTTCTGGTGAAAATACAGCAACACCAAAATGTGAAATTGGTGATGAAAGAAAATGTACTGATTCTGGTGGTGAATGGGCAGGTGGGGTTTGTAAATGCAAACCAGATGTTGAGGGTGCTAAATGGAATATAAAAAACAAAAAATGTGAATGTAATGAACCAGGCCAGATAATAGAAGATAACAAATGTATCGTCCCAGAAAAATGTCCAGATGGCGCAAGTAAGAAAAACGGAAAATGCGAATGTGATGAACCAGGCCAGATAATAGAAGATAATAAATGTATCGTCCCAGAAAAATGTCCAGATGGCGCAAGTAAGAAAAATGGAAAATGCGAATGTGATGAACCTGGATATGAAATTGTTACCGAAACGACAGATGGAAAAGAAGTTTTAGTTTGTAAAGAACCAACGAAAGAACCGGAACCATGTGAAAATTCTGGTGAAGAATTGGTAAATGGAAAATGTGTTTGTCCAGAAGGAAAAAGGTTGGATAAAGAAGCAAAAGAATGCATAGATGATTTGCTTGACGAAAAGATAAAAAATTATGAAGACAAAAAGGCAAACGAACAATCAACGGCAAATAAAACTTTAACTGCATTGACAACCGCCGCAACTGGTATCGGTGGTATGGAATTGGCGATGGGATTATCTGAACAGAAAGCAGACAAAAACGCAGATGCAAATATGGATGCCTATATACAAACATTCCGTTGCACCTACGCAGACGGCAAACAAGTAAAAGCCGGCCCAGAAGAAATAGAATTACCGGGCGGCAATATTCCAGAACTTATGAAATTGCGTAATGAATATGTTGCATTGGCAAACGATTTGAAAGAACGCAAAACA
>CADBLE010000003.1 GCA_902795435.1 uncultured Pseudomonadota bacterium | reverse complement strand
AACGGCTACCCGCTGCTCGACACCAAGGCCGACCGCCGCCGTCAGAGCCGCTCCCACAGAACCCACGTTTTGAGGGCTGTCCGGCACTTCTACTCTCCGTCCGGTGATATCCGCCAGGATCTGCGCCGTCACCGGGCTCAGGGCACCGCCACCGCAGAACCGCCGTTTGTGACAAATGTCAATGTTGCATAACATTTTGTTTTATCTGTTGCGCCTTCGTCAGAATTTGGATATTCGGTTGGGCATTTTTCAATAGATGCTGTTGTGTCTAAACAACTGTATTCGCCACCACGACAAAATGAATTCGCAGGGCAATTTGTTGGTTCTGGTGTTGTGATGGTGGACATCAAAGTTGTCTTGAAATCGTTGTCCCATGAAAAATGGTCGCCACAATTACCCGCACATTCATTTCCGCAAATATCCCCGTTTTCAAATGTTCCAGATAAAATCCATTTTGTAGAACCAAATATATCGGTCATATTACACCAACAATTTGAACCATCAATTGTGTCTGAATTAAATAGAATATCAGATAATTCTTTATATGAACCACCAATATCACTGCACGCAGAACGGCCGCTGAAATTTATTTGTGGGTCTGAACCAAAATGAACCAACCATGAATTTTCAGGTTTGTTTGCAATTAAACTGTCATCATCACAGAACGTTACACTGCGTGATTTATGGCATTTATAACCCGTTCCAGATATATCATATACCGGTGGAATATATTGTCCCGGTTGTAATATGAATGAACATGAATAATTTCTGGCCACACATGTTTGGATCGTTGTGTCCCAATATTCTGTTTCTGCATCACAAGAATCTGGGCCCGTCTTTCTTATACATGGGTTTTCAATGGTTGCGCCCGCACCATTTGCGGTTTCATATTTTGTATCACATACGCATGATGATGCACCGCTTTCACTGTGTGAATTTTCAGGACATGTAAATTGACCGTTAGTTCCAGATTCTATGTCGCCACCCGGACAATATGAACCAGCAGGGCAATCAGCCGTTCTTAAAATCGCAGTATTAAACAAATTTTCTTTTATTGAATTGTCTGGCCATCTGTAAACATGTCCTGTCAATTGAGCGCAATCATGTGCACAATTTTCCCAACATGGTTGATTGTTATCAATCACACCGCGTGCAACCCATTTTGATTTATAATAATAGTTGTTGTTAGGGTCGTTTTCGCCGTTTAATCTGCACCAACAAACATTTCCACCACCAACATTTCCACGGTCAAAATTGTCGTCTGAAATATCACCCCATGAACCATAAGTTAAACACGCAGAATCACCGTATATTTTGCCATAATCAAATATGGTATAGAAAGAATTTTCAGGTATGCTTTCAGATGCCTGGTTATTGTTATATCCATGATATTGTATAGAAGATTCATCACCCGGTGCGTCCGCATTTATATCAACCCATGATGGCAAAGGTTCGCTAATTATGTATTGCCCAGCACTAACATTGGTATAGCATTTATTGTCTGCACCCAACGAATAACCGTCCGCACAACCCCAAACCGCATATAAATCAAGGTTTGTACCAGATACGGTTTCATTTCCATAATAAACAACATTGCCGCCATTTGAAGTTGCCCAACCAACAAATCTATAATTTTGTTTTGATGGTGTGCAAATTGTTTCTGAATCTGTATATGTTGTATTGGAACAACCGTTTCCACCGTCCAGATTATAATTTATTGAATATGTTATTTGTGTTGTCCCTGGTTCGCAAATTACACCATTGTTCAAGATATAACCATTAAACCAACTGGATATATTATTACTTTTTAATTTATCACCACACTTTTTTACGCATGCTTCAAACCATGCATCTGTTCCTGCATCACCAGATATAGATGAACCAGAATATTTCCATGCTGTTTCAAAAGGATAAGAAATTCTGCACCAACATTTTGAACCACCATTTGTTCCACCTGGTGTAGATACAGGTAAAACACCGCTGTTTTCAGAATGTCCCGTTGCCAAAACAGTAATTTGACCGTTAGCGGTTTCAAGTGTGGCTTTGTACGGTGCATCGGAATCAACAGTATAGGCGGTCGCTTTTATATTATAATCAAAATTATTGTTTGTTTCGGTGTATCCGTTATTGCAAACACACGCATTGTTTTCCAATGTTGAATTTGTTGGACATTCGTTTGTTGCACCGAAAACATTTTCTGAAAACAATAATAAAGACACTGCGGATAATATCCGTATAACAGAAAAACTGCCAAAAAACGCCAGTTTTTTATGCAAAATTCAATCTCTTCCTTTCTATATGTAGAAAGGGTAGCAAAAAAACAGAATTTTAAGCAAGTGATTTTATTTGTTGTTTGACATTGGATGGGCGTGATTATACGCGTCCATTATTTCAGCCATATTTACCTTGGTATATAATTGGGTTGTGGATAATGAAGAATGTCCCAATAATTCCTGTAAAGAGCGTAAATCTGCACCACCAGACAACAATGCCGTCGCGAAAGTGTGTCTTAACGCATGTGGGGTCACATAATCTGGTAATTGCAAATAATGACGCAATTTTTCAACAACTTTTTCAGCCATACGCGGTGACATAGGCAGACCACGAACACTGCGAAACAGCGGGTCGTTTGAATCGTGTCCAAATGGGCGAATTTTGATGTATTTTTGTATTGCTTCATTGACGGCTGGCAATACTGGGACAATGCGTTCTTTGTTGCCTTTACCAACGATGTGTAATGAAGTAGGGTTGTTTGCAATATCGCTGTTTTTCAATGATAATGCTTCGCTTATACGCAGACCACATCCAAATATCAACACAACCAAAGCCCAATCACGTGCACCAATCCATGGGTCGTTTGCATCTATTTCTTTGATAGCAGTGTGCATGTCTGCAACATCTGTTGTTTCAATTGCTTTTGATAATTTGCGTGGAACCTTTGGCGAAGAAATCAAACCAATCGCATCATTTTGCAGATTTTTATGGCGACCCAAATATTTATAAAATGTTCGCAGGGAAGACAATGCACGTGCGGTTGATTTGTGGCTTAAATTACGACGGGCACGGTCTGCCAACCAAGAACGAAAAGATATCGTATCCGCACCGACAATATCGGTCAATGTAACATCACCATCATTGAATCTTTTATAGAAATCTATGAAATCGGATATATCGCTGTCATACGCAGAAACGGTATGAGTTGAATAATTTTTCGTATTCAATAAATAATCTGTAAATTCAGCAATTATCTCGTTCATTTTTTTTTATTTTATTTCAAATGTTGCAGATACAGAAACGGTTATTTCTGTGTCTTTGCTGACAATACTGCCAGATGTATCAAAAGATGTTCCTGCGACTGCTTTTGCAGACATTAAACGGAAATTTGTATAATCGCGTTCACCATAAGATACATTGTTGTATGATACGGATAATAATTTTCCCGCACGTTTTTTATCAGATGAAACCAACGCGTTTGCACGTTCGCGAGCGTTTTCAACGGCAACTGATAAACATTTTTCAAGCACAGGTTTAATTTTTTCTTTGCTTGTAAATAAACGCAGGTTTTCAGTATAAACATTTTCTTCGCCTGCAAATTTATTCAATAAATTTTCAATTGTTTCTGTTTTATCAGAAGATATTTCAACAGAAATGCTGGTTTCAGTACCCAAAACGACAGATTCTTGTTTTTCACTGTTCCATTTTGTTTTTTCATAAGAATTGAAATTCGCAGTTTGCATTTGGACATCTTGTTCTTTCAGATATTCAGTAATCGCGTTCATTTTTGATGTCGCAATCTGCATAGATTTCGCAGGGTTTTTATCTACCGCAACAACGCGCAGGGTAATAGCAGTTTTATCTTTTGGAACAGATGTAAAGCATTCGCCAACAACATCTATTTTTGGTGTTTCTGATTTTTGTTTGTCTATATTACAAAATATTGCCAATAACACAGCAGTTATGCCGGCAATAACGATTGTTTGATGTGTTGTTGTTGGTTGTTTCATAATCTCTCTCCATGTTTTTTATTGTTTATCCCAACATTTTCTTTTTGACTTTTTCAATTGTACGAGATGCAATTTTGCGTGCAATATCCGCACCAGATTGCAAGATAGCGTCAATTTCTTGTTTGTTGTTTAACAAACGTTCATATTCCGCACGTGGTTTTGATAATACAGAATCTATTTTCTCAAACAACATTGTTTTTGCAGTGCCATAACCCATACCGCCGTCCAAGAACATTTTTCTGAAAGTTTCAGTTTCAGATTCAGATGCAAATTGTTTATATAATTGGAATATCGTTGATTCATCAGGATTCTTTGGTTCTTCCGGAGTCTTAGAATCAGTGATAATACGCATAATCTTTTTCTTTAATTCATTGCTTGGTGCAAACAAAGGAATTGTATTGTCGTAAGATTTGCTCATCTTTCTGCCGTCCAGACCCGGTATTAAACCAATATCTTCGCCAATAACAGGTTCTGGCATTTTAAATGTTTCACCATAAGTATTATTGAAATATCCCGCGATATCACGTGCAAATTCAACATGTTGTTTTTGGTCTTTGCCAACCGGAACAATGTCGCTGTTATACAGCAATATATCGGCAGCCATCAACACAGGATATGTGTATAAACCCATATTTACACCCGCATCAACATCAACACCTGATTCAGTGTTTTTTTCAACCATTGCCTTGTAAGAATGGGCACGGTTCATTAAACCTTTTGGTGTGACATTCATCAAGAAATTAGATAATTTGTAAATTTCATCTATATCAGATTGACGGAATAAAATAGCGTTTTCCAGATTTAACCCCGCTGCAATCAACAACGCGGCAATTTCGTATGTGTGTTGTTTTAATGCTTTGGCGTCTTTTTCAGCATTTAACGCGTGTAAATCTGCAATAAACATAATTGTTTTATGATTTTGAGATAATTCAATCAATGGCTTTAACGCACCCAAATAATTTCCAATGTGTGGGGTGCCTGTTGGTTTTATTCCAGTTAAAACAATTTTGTCGTTCATAATAATATACCTTTTTAATCAAATAAATAATATCACAATAGTATTACAAAAGCAAGATTTCGCAATAAAAAACCACCCAGAAAGGGTGGTTTAATTTTATTGTTCCCGTCACTATTAACGAGAATAAAATTCGACGACCAATTCTGGTTGCATTTGTACAGGATATGGAACGTCTTCAAATGCTGGAACACGAGTAAATGTTGCTGTGAAATTAGCACTATCTACTGTGATATAATCTGGGAAGTTGCGTTCGCCAGATTCCAAGGCCAAAACGACCAAAGGCATTTGTTTTGCTTTTTCGCTGACAGTGATAACATCACCTGGGTTTACGCGATAAGAAGCAATTTTAACACGTTTACCATTTACATAAATATGACCGTGGCTAACCAATTGGCGTGCAGAGAACACTGTTGGGGCCAATTTTGAACGATATACAACTGCGTCCAAACGTCTTTCCAACAAACCAATCAAGTTTTCAGGAGCGTCACCTTTCATATTTTCTGCTTCTGCATAGTATTTATGGAATTTCTTTTCGCCAATATTACCATAGTAACCCTTCAATGTCTGTTTTGCGCGCATCTGTTTTGCGTAATCAGATGAAGATGAACCACGAGATGTTGGTCCATGTTGACCAGGTTTATATTTGCGTTTGTTAAATGGGGATTTAGCCTGACCCCAAAGATTTACGCCCAATGAACGTCCAATCTTTAATTTACGTGTGCTACGTTTTGCACCAGCTCTTGCCATAATATTTTCCTTTTATTTTTGGTTTTTCTTGTGCCAAGCATTTGACAGAATCCTTATTCCAAACGGGACCAAAAGACACCATTGGTTATTCAGTTCTGACTACTCAGCGAGGCTAATATTATAATATAATTTCAGAAAAATCAAGTGTTTTTGCGTGTTTTTACACTAAAATTACATAATTATTCTTCAATTGGTGGTTCTGGTGGTTCGACATAATCGTAATTGTGTGGAATTTCTGCAATTGGTCGTTCTTTATAATCAGTAGGTTTATTATTCATATCAAATACAAGGTTTATGAAAAAATTTGCGTTTAAGTAAAACGGCAGATTGCTGACCCCAGGAAAATCATAACCAGTATCGTCATTTGTATCAAACCGTTCGTCTGACATATTTCTCGAGATATATTCGTGTATATTTCGTCCCAATGAATCGCGGGTATTGTTAAAATCATAACCATTATTTAATAAAAAGTTTATAATGTTATATGTGTCAGTATTCAAATTTTGATTTTGTATAAATTCTGCCCGGTCAGAATTTAAATAAAATGTATAAGTGAATTTTTTGGACAAAAAATCAAACAATATTGGTTCGTATCCTTTTGCTGGTTTATTCAGGTTTACACCGTGTTCATAACATTTTTTTAATAACCATAATTTTATATCTGGAGAAAAATTTGACGAAAAACCAATAGACAGGGCATTTGTAAAATCTGTTTTTGTTTTACAACAGTTTTCAACCAACCATCTAAACAAATTAGGATTATTGTCGCTAGCATTTTTTAATAAAGATGATAAATGTTTGTATAAAATTCTAAATGTATTTACGCCATGTTTTTTACATGTCTTTAACAGCCACAGAAATTGATGTCTAAAATGTCTTGGTGATGATTTGTTGAAAAACAGTAAAAAAGCAAATGAAAAATCTTTCTTGGTTTTGCAATGATTTTTAACCAACCATTTGAACAAGACAGGATTAGATACTTTCCATTCGTTATCTAATGAATATGTTATCATTTTTCTGAGATTATCAGAATTTATCACATGTCCCGTTTTAACAAGATATTTAACAATTTTGATTTTATCGTATCTATAATATATATCGTTAAATACAACAGCATCCATCCAATAATCATATTTTGTTATATCAATATGTTTGTGTTCAACCAAATATTTGTAAATATTTACACTGTCTGTTTCACAGACATCATAATAGATGCTTTTTATATCAGTATTCGGATAATATGTTTTCCATACCAATTTGAATATTGCAACATTGTCGTAATAAACAGCCATTTCAAGTGCAGAAAAACTTGTTGAACTTTCTTGTGGAACAAAACCGTTTTTTATTAAATATCTGACAATGTTTGTTTTTTTATAAAACATTGCGACAAACAAAAAAGAGTGTTGAGTAAAACCACTTAAATCACGATATAAAGGACCAAATTCTGAATCATCAGCAATATCTACTACTATTTCACCATGACGCATTTCGCCAATGTCATTAAAGAAATTATAATTTACATCAATGTTGTATTTATGCAAGGCGGCGTCAAAAGCATCAACGTCGCCTTGCTTGATAATTCTTAAAATTTCTTCAATTTTTTCTTTCATACTGATTATTTTAACACAAAATGAACGCTGTATTGTGGTTTTTTGTCTGCACCCAAAGATGCGCGGATTACACGGTTAGATGCAACCTGGACTGCTTTGTGCAGATTATCACGGTTTTTGCGTTCTGTTTTGGTCAATTTATCAATCGCCTGGGTTATTTCTATCTGAATTTGGCGTTTCATAAATCCAGTTTCATCTGTTTCAAAGATACCTGCACTGGATACCTCTGGCACTCCTTTCAAGAAACCGCGTTTGTCAATTGGTAATGTGACGAATATCGCACCATTTGTGGCAATTTTTCTGCGGTTTTTATAAACCTGGTCGTCGGCACTGCGTTCTGTTTCGCCTTCCATAACGACAAAGCCTGTTGGAATAGATTCGCATACATATGGTTCTTCGCCATCTTTTAATGCAATAATGTCGCCATTGTGGACAATCATCATGTGTTTTGCACCACCGCGTTCCATCGCCATTTTACCATTTAACATTTCAGATATAAATTCACCGTGCATTGGGATAGAAACCTGAGGGTGAACCATATCATAAAATCTTTCAAATTCAGGACGACCCGCATGACCAGACGCGTGCAAATGGTCTGTATCAAATATAGTGTATGTTTTAATTCCCATACGTGCTAATTTGTTGTACAGGAAAGAAACATCTTGTTCGCGTCCTGGAATAATAATTGCACTGAAAATAACCGTATCTGTTGGCAACAATTTTAATTCTTTCACATGACCGTTGCACAGACGTGTCAACATAGCATATTTTTCACCCTGAGAACCAGTCAAGAATATAGCCTGTTTTTCAGCAGGTAAATCTTTGATTTCTTCGTGTAAATATACATCGTCTTTGTTGATATATCCGTATTCAATACCGATTTCACGAAATTCTGGCAATCCAACATACGGAACTGGATTTGGATTACTGCGTTCTTTGATACATGCAATACGGCCAGCGTTATGGGCGGCTTCGGCAAACATTTTCATACGTGCCAAACTGCGTGAATAACCCGTTACGAATACGCGTCCTGGTGCTTTCTTCATAATTTCGGTCAATGTATCACGAACCTGAATTTCTGTGGTTTGTGGAGTCTGTCTTTCCGCAGATGTAGAATCACAAACACATGCTAATAATTTAGGGTCAGAACCAATTTCAGCCAATCTTTTATAATCTGTTGTTGGTTCAATAGGGTTGTCATCATTAAATGTCCAATCCCCAGTATGCAATATTTTTCCCGCAGGTGTTTTGATTATCAACATTTGTGCTTCTGGGATAGAATGTGAAACATGGAAAGTTTCAACCTTAAACGGTGACAAATCAAGTTCTGCACCGTTTGCATCAAATTCAATAATGTCTTTTTCAGGATTGTAATCCATTTCAACACCATCAAATGTTCTGCGTAAAATTTCAGCAGGAAAACGTGTGCAATAAATAGGTTTTCTGAACTTTGGCCAAATGAATTTCAATGCACCAATATGGTCTTCGTGTCCGTGTGTTATAACGAAAGCAACCACATCTTTTTTGTGTTTTTCAAGCCAAGTTGTATCGCAATATTGAACGTCGCCGGCACCAATTTCTTCTTCCAAGAAACCCATACCACAATCAACGATTAAATATTTACCTTTGTATTTATAGACATACATATTTTGACCGACGTGTTCCAAACCGCCCAACGCCATAAAATACATTTTGTCGTCGTTTTTATCACTTTCATGTGCAGGTTTATCTGCGATTTTAGAAGTTTTCTTTACATTTTCTAAAACTTCTTCTTTTTTCTTTTTTACCATATAAAATCCTTTTTTTAGGTTACTGTTTACACACCCGTCAATTCATTGCGAATAAAGTAAACGCTTTATTTGTAGTGAATCTGTTGGGTGTGTGGCTTGCTGTGTCCCGATTATAAGATTTAGCATATTGGGACAATGTAAAGACATAAGAAAAATGTCTTAAATTGTTTTTCACACATACATGATAGTATTTTTTATGTGTAAAATCAAGGGAAAAACCGCTGTTTAACAATATCTTGACAAGTGGTTCTGGTGTGCTACATTTATTCCTATACAAAAAACAAGGAATGTCAAATGTATACGACAAAAGAAAAAAGATTGATAGATAAATTCAGCAAAGAAAATGATTTAATTTATCCTTTGCATTCATCTGATTATGATAATCCTGTGCGTAAAGAATTTATTACAAATTTATTGCATAACGAAACATTTGTACCAACAAAAGACAAAGCAGAAGAAAAATATAAAGAACCTTTGTTTAAAATCATAAGAAATTTTGATAAAAAAGATTATGTTTTTGCGGGTTTAATAACATTGTTGTGCAGTGGTGTTTATTATGGCGCGTTTTCTGATTATTTGTTTAATCACAAAGATGTAGCGGAAAAAAAGCAAAGAACAGCAATGAATTTGCTTGATTTAGCGTCTATCGTTGCGGTTGCGGTATCCAGCATGGGTTTAAGCGCTTTATCCATTGGTTCAATAAAACAAAGTAATCAAGAAGTTGCGGTGGATAAATTTTATAAACGTTTATCCATTCGTTTGTTTTCAGAAATGAAAAAAATGCACCCTGAATTAAAAGAAGAAACACTGAAACAATGTAACCCAGAATTGGCACGTGTAATATACACATTGTTGATTGCAAATATGTCTGAAAAAGACACACAAAAATTATGGAATATTGCTAATACTGTTTCGGAATACAGATATAACAAACTTTACAAAGGCGAAATAGGGGATTTGAAAAATCGTGACAAGGCATTGCAACAGGCAATGGTAATCATTGAATCTCATTTGATAAATAATCCTGAATTAGCACGTGTTATATTAGATGTTTATCGTGGTGCTGTTCCAATTACATTTGTTGTAAAAGAACAAAACACAAAATAATAAAATAACCGCCAATTTGGCGGTTTTTATTTTGGTGCACCCAGTGCGAGTCGAACGCACAATCTTTGCCTTCGGAGGGCAATGCATTATCCAGTTATGCTATGGGTGCATGTATGGATATTTTAAACTATTTATCCCGTTTTTTCAACAGTTGTGAAAAATTGCCATGAAAAACATTACGCAAAGTTTCGTATATTTTTACTTGTTTTTTAATATTTGGTAATTTGCCATTGTGATATAATTTTGGGGCTAATTCTTTGATTGAATCTATATCAAAACCATATTTTTGCCATTCGTCAGCCATTCTCATCAAAAATATAACAAGTGGTTTTAATCTTATAGCATCTAAATCAAGTATTGCGCAGATATTATCGTTTTCATCTAATAATATATTTTTGTCGTGTAAATCATCATGTCCAACGACCAGGGGTGACATATTCATAGCACTGAAAAACAAATCTTTTTTCTTGATTTGGAAATCGAATTCTGCCTTTTTATAGTAGTATCTAATTTCATCAACAGGTATTTTTGCCATTTTAAGACAAATTTCGTATAATTGTTTGTAAATATCTGTGATTTTTTCTTTGGAAATACCGGCCAGATTTCTTTCATATAATGTTTTACCTTCTATAAAAGAATATACTTCAACATAAGAATTTTTCTTGGTGGTAATTCTGTGCGTAGACACTTCTGGAACAGGAATGCCATATTTACGTAAAACACGACTGGTATGAGCATTTTTTAGTGCGGTTTCTGGGTCTGAAAATCTGAAAACAATTTTATTAGATTCTGTTGTTACAATATAAATATCATGAACTTCGCCAGGGTATTCAGGTAATTCAATCTTGATATCACCATGAAATAATTCTTTTATGTTTTCAATATCTTTCAGTTGTTTTTCGTTCATCTTATTTCACCAACATTGCTAGCATAAAATCGTCTAAATCGCCATCCAAAACCGCTGCAGAATCTGTCTTTTCTACATTTGTTCGTACATCTTTTACCAATTGATAAGGGTAGAGTACATAATTGCGAATTTGACTGCCCCATTCAATTTTTTTCTGTAATGCCTTGGCTGCATCTTCTTCGGCTGCGCGTTTTTCCATTTCAAGTTCATACAATTTAGAACGCAACATTTTCATGGCCATTTCTTTGTTTTGGATTTGACTGCGTTCGTTTTGACAGGTTACCACCGTATTAGTTGGAATGTGTGTAATACGAACCGCACTGTCTGTTTTATTGACGTGTTGGCCACCCGCACCACTGGCACGATATGTGTCAATTCTTAAATCTTTTTCGTTTATTTCAATTTCAATGGAATCGTCTATGTCTGGCCATACATCAACCGAAGCAAAACTGGTTTGGCGTTTTCCGTTTGCATTGAAAGGGGATATACGAACCAATCTGTGAACACCGATTTCGTTTTTTAACCAACCGTATGCACGTTCGCCAGATATTCTGAAAGTGATACTTTTTATGCCTGCAACATCACCTTCGTGTTCTTCAACTGTTTCAATAGTGAAATTGTGCCTTTCACACCAACGGGTATACATACGAGATAACATTTGTGCCCAATCTTGTGCCTCTGTTCCGCCTGCACCAGATTGAATAAATAAAAATGCACCGTTATTATCAGCCGGGTCGCGAAACAGAGTTATAAATTTTGCCTTGTGTGCAGATTCTGACAATTTTTCAATAGCAGAAATTATATCTGGGTCATCTGGGGACATTTCATATAAATCAACCAAATTTTTATATTCAGTTTCCAACGAATTTAATTCATTTAATTGTTTTTCAAGATTAGATTTTTTCTGCAAAATTCCGCGGGCATAATCTGGTTTGTCCCACAAATCAGGTTGATTAGAGATTTCGGTTAAATTATCTATCTCGGATTGTAATTTTATTGGGTCAAAGAAACCCCCTGACGGCAGAAATGTCGTCTGAAATTTGTTGTAATAAATCGTTGTTTATAACAGCCATACTTAAAATATACCAGTTTATTTGTCTAAATCAACTTTTTTGTATTTTTATAGCAAAAGTTTTATTGCGTTTTGTTTGGTATTGTGTTAAAATATCTCTAACGAGAGGGATATTCCATGAATAAATTTTTGATGGCTTTTGGTTTTGTAGGCGCATGTTTGTTGGGAAATTCTGCAATGGCTGTGTCTGCTGGAACAACCGCAAATGATGCGGCGCGTGCGACAATTTATGTGAATTCAACGGGGACTTATAATGCTGGGGGACGTGGTCAAAAAGGTGTCGTAAATGCGTATATTCAAAATCAACGAAACACATATTTTATGATTACACAACCTGATGTTGATACAGCTTGTCGTCAAAAGATTATGGCTTGTTTAACAGATTATTGTGGTGATACAACAATCGTTCCGGGTAAAACATCTGGTCGTTGTATGTATGCAACTGAAGTAGAATTGTATAATTATGCTCTGTTATGCTTGCAGAAAGATACATCTATATTGTTGCCACAATATAATACAATAACTAAAAACGGTACTGGCGGTATGAATACAGCGGCCAGATTATGTCCATCATACGTTCAACAAGAATTGATGTCTTATTTGTCCATGGCAAATATGGCAGATAAATTAACAAAAACTCATTCTGATTTATGTGTTCAACGTCGTCGTGAATTAGAAGCGGCTATGTCTTGTCACAGTGTTGCTTTGGCATACGGGAACGAAACAACCAGTATGTTGACAACAACATTGTCTGATTATTGTGGTGCTGGTGTTCCTGGCGGTT
Source organism: uncultured Pseudomonadota bacterium (assembly GCA_902795435.1). Lineage (GTDB taxonomy): Bacteria > Pseudomonadota > Alphaproteobacteria > Rs-D84 > Rs-D84 > Enterousia. The sequence continues at coordinate 44,783 of CADBLE010000003.1, read as the reverse complement.
CTGCAGAGATGGTAACTCGTTTTGTAAATGCAGGAAATGTTGGTGCAAATGTTTGGGGCTGGGCAGATAAAATTGTTGGCCTTGAACTGAATAACAAGGGTAACAATTGGGAATCAGCGGTTGATGCTGTTTTGGCCAGTTATACAAACAGAATGAATTTGGCGTGTGGTGATGATATGAAATTAAATACAGTTCCTCACACTTCTTCTGGGAATACAGGTTATTCTAATTTGCAGGCAGCAGTTGCGGTTGCAACAAATGTTGCTTTTCCAACACAACCTGCAATAAACCAGGCTAATCCATACGTAAACCAAAGTGTGTTTATGGAAGTGACATCTTTGTCTGAAATTTACGATTATAACACTGCAAACCAGGTTGTTCAGGCGGGTTTAACAAACAATGCTTTAACACAAAACGCTTTTTTGAGCAGCGCCCAAATGGACAATATGCAAAAAGCATATAAATTAGGTACAAAAGTGTTCGTTGTTCGCGATTCTTCAAGATGTTTCACAGTGCCTGTTTCAACATTGACACAATCTGAAACATCTATGGTTGCACAAATGTTTGCTAATTGTGTGAACAGATAAAATTGTTTATATTTTTCACCTTTGTACGACCGCTGTTTATAGCGGTCGTTTTTTATGTTCAGAAAAAAATCGTATCGTATCTTGAACCCAGAAAGATTTTTTGATATAATTATTGTCATGAAATTAAATAGAAGAGAGTTTGTAAAATCAGTCAGTTTTTCTGCATTGGTGATTGCTTTGTCGCCACGTGTTGCGTTTTCCGCGCCAAATTCTCTGAAATCTATGCGTACTGGGGTTCAACCTGGAAATAAAACACGTTTGGTTATTGAAACCGCAAATCGACCATCTTATACATTATCTTATGCTGAAAAACAATTGATTGTAAATTTGTCTAATACAAATGGTAATACAAGTGCTGAAACAAAACTGGCATCTGGAACATTGATTAAAAGAATTACACAAATCCAAGACGGCTCAGTTTTAAAAATTACTGCTACATTGGGGTCTGCAATAGACGCTATTGAAAAAAATCAAATTATGGTATTGGAACCAAATGGTGATAATGATTATCGTTTGGTTTTTGATTTTACGGCGGGTTCTGGTCGTGGTATAAATATTGAAACAACCGCAACTGCATCTAAAACAACGGCAAAAACAACGAATACAACACCTGTGACAAACAAAAACGCAAAACAGCATATTATTGTGTTGGACCCGGGACATGGTGGAAAAGATCCGGGATGTATAGGAAAGGGCGGAACCCAGGAAAAAACAGTTGTGTTGTCTGTTGCTAAAAAATTAAAGGCGAAATTAGAAAGCGAAGGTTATAAAACATTTTTAACCCGTTCAAGTGATGTTTATCTTAAATTGGCAGAACGTGCAGAAATCGCAGAAAAGAAACATGCCGATTTATTCATTTCTCTGCACGCAAACGCAAACCCAAGTCGTGATATGAAGGGATATTCAATTTACACTTTATCTGAAAAGGCATCTGACGAAGAAGCAGAAAAATTGGCAGAATCAGAAAATGCAGCAGATAAAATAGATGTAAGTGGTTTTGAAAAATTTTCCAAAGATATTCGTGTTGCATTGTCTTCTTTGCAACAACATGCGGTTGCGGAATTGAGTGAAGAATACGCAAATGGTGCGGCAAAAAGTTTTAATCGTGCATCTATTGAACAACAAAAAGGACCTGCGGTTCGTCATGCACCTTTTGCAGTGTTACGTTCTACGGTTCCTGGTGCTTTGATAGAATTGGGACATCTATCTAACAAAAACGAAGAAAAATTGCTTAAAAGCGATGCACACCAAAATAAATTGGTTGATGCAATTGTAAAATCTGTAAATTCTTACGATTTTGATGTTTAATTTTATTCTTTAACCCAACCAACAAATCTGAAACCTGGTTTTGCATTTGCAGGTGGAATCATTGGTGTAAATGAATCATTGTACTGGCATGAATCTGGTGTTGTTATACCATTATAAATATAGTTCAAATCAATCAGATTTGCTTTCCATATCGCATATAATAATATAGTTTCATCATCCGTGTCTGTTAAATTTATAACATTTATACCATTTGGTGTATTCATATATGCTGGAGTTGTTGATTTTCTGTTTGTGTCCCAGCCCAAGAATTCATATCCATCATAGGTAAATTCGTTATTGCTGATATCACAATAAGAATCGTATGTGCATACAATTTCTGGTTTATATCCGTCACTGCCATTTGGGTTAAATACAATGTTATATGTAATAGGCGACCATTTTGCATACAGGTTTATTTCGCCTGTTGTGTTGATTGATATTTGATTTACAGGTGTTCCAGATAAACCAGAATTATTAAACCAACCATCAAATTTATATCCTGTTTTTGTTGCAGGTGCAATGTTCAGCGGTAATTGTGAAATATTATATGATTCAGGATTTGATGAATTATTTGTGCCACCATCAAGATAATAATGAATTGTAAAATCTATTGGTGTCCAAACAGCATAGAAAGTTTGTGTGTCGGTTGCATTGGCAGGTATAGTAATAGTTTTACTGTAATTTGTTTGGTCTGTGTTTGATGTAGTCCAACCAACAAATCTGTATGCAGGTTCTGTTGGTTCTGGGGTTGGGGTAAATGTTTGTGCAGATTCACTGAAAGTATATTGTGTTGGTGTCTGTATGGTTGTTATTTGTGTTTCACCATTTTTATATTGAATATTATATGTATTTGGTGTCCATGTTGCGTAATATTTTTGATTTCCAGACAAAGAAGCAGGATTAACAATCATCACAGTTTGTGGGTTAGAACAATTTTTAGTGGCATTACACCAACCAGCGAAAGTATTTCCTGTTTTAGATGGGTTGTTTAATGTAAATGGTGAATCTGTTGTTGTATATCCAGATGGATTTGTTTTGTTATATGCCAAATGTCCGCCATCTAAATCATATTCTATCAAATACCCATATTGTGCATATAAATTTTTATTACCAGATAAAACAGTTGTTGATGTAATTGGGGTGCCAGAAAAACCAGAATTATCAAACCAACCAATAAATTCATAATTTGTGTTTGTCGCAGGTGTATTGCTTATTTTATAACCCTGGGCATTTGCATCTTTGTAATAATAATTTTCTTTTGTGTTGTCTGAATTGTTGTTTGGATAAAATGTAACCGTCGCAAAACAAGCGTATATGTTTTTAGAATCAAAAATAGAATTTGGATATGCGGTTGGGCAAGATAAACAAGATAAACCATTTTGTGCCAGATATGTGCCTGGATTACATTGTAATTGTGTCCATTGTGCATATAATGTTTTATTTCCAGATAAGTTTGCTGTGCCATTTAAAACGCTGCCAGAAAAGTTTTGTTGTTCGTTCCATCCAACAAAAATATAATCTATTTTTGATGGTTCTGGCAATTTTATACTGTATGAATTTGGTGAAGATGATGAATAAGGAACATCTACTGATATATCTTCTGAGCCATTGTTGAATTTGTAAGTAACAGTAGCATAACATTGTGATATTGAACGGGCACCACTTGGTGAATTTGGGTATGCAGATGGACACACAGAACAAGATGTTTGATTGGATGCCAAATATTGACCCGCTGGACATACAACCGCCGCTGCGGTACAACTGCCTGCACCAACAGAACCAGCGGGTGATGTTCCACCATTTGGACAATCACAACAAACGACGGCACCATCAAAATCGTCTTCGAATCCTGTTGTTTTTTTATACATGTTTTTAGGGCAACTTTTCAATAATGAAGTGTGATGAAATATAGAATCAAGAGGACTTGTAGACGCGCTTGCATTAAATCCTTCGTTAGAAAAAAAAAAAAAAATGACAAGGAACATAGTTACCTGATAAATTTGTATTATTTGCAAAAATATTCTTGAATGTAGCAGTGTCTGGTTTGCCGTTAAAATCGTTAAACATTGTGTTTGGTAATTTTTTTATTCCACCATTAGCATTTTTTCTGAAAGCATCTTTTAACATACCAGTGGAAAGAACACCTTCGACTTTATATATTCCACCAAATAAATTTTCAGGTATTTCTCTCAAATCATTGGCGTATGCAAACATATTTGCAAACATACCAACACGTGCAGGTCCCTTGATTGTTCTTAAAATGCCAGGGTCAATAGATGTTATTTTAGCACCTGCGAAAGTATGCATAAATAATCCCTCGGCGGTGCCGTTAATATATGAAAACAAACCAATCGGAATACTTGTTACACCAGTGCCATAAAACGTGCTGACAAACATACAAACCCCAGGTTGTCCGTAAACCCCATTAAATAAACTGCCCGGAATAGATGTTAAATTTATTGTGCCAGAAAAAGTTGATCTGAATGTTGGTTGTGGTTTGCCAGGCAAAGTAGGAAATATTTTTCCAATACTGCCAGACAGATTTTTGATTTTTGATGTATGTGAAGTAAAGTCAGAATTTGATTGTTCTCCAATTCTGAATACACCCCATGAACTGCAATTGTTTGCACCTGCACCAGTCCAGTTGCTTCCAGAAACAGAACTTGCAATATAATTTGTGGCTTTGCCACCAAACCCAATTGTGTATTCACCACCAATATCGTAAGAACATGTAACTGGGGTTCCTGATGTCATTGCAGTTTGTGAATCTGCGACGACTACTTTTTTAACCGTATCAGATGTTGAATTTGTATCGCAATCAACATAATATGTTCCAGCGGCATAAAACATGAATTTTATTTCTTTGGTATTTGGAATAGTTGTTATTTGAAAATTATTGTCAGAACATGTGGAAACACCGTTTTCAACATAGTCAATTTTTCCAGATGAACATGCACCAAATGCAAAATTTTCAGTAAAAAACACCACCAACGCAACCAGCGTTGTTCGTAAAACATACAAAAAACTACGGGAATTCCCCGTTTTTTTGAAAAACATTTCTCCTTCTTCATGGGTATGATAGAAAAAAACACCTGCATAAAGCAAGTGTTTTTATATATATTTATATATAAAACCGAAATTATCGCAAAATACTGATGATTTCTTTTTGTGTGCGTAACATACATTTTTCCATGTATTCTGTGTAAGCACGACGGTTTCCTGACACTCTTTCACGCAAAGCATTTGTGTATTCGTTTGCATCGTTCTTTTTATTGAATACAATAGGGCGATATCCATTTTGTATCAAAAACCAATTCATAATCATACGGGCAGTGCGTTTGTTAAAATCACAGAAAGGTTGTGTCATGATAATGTCATAATGAACATCAAATGCACGGGTCAATACAGAATGAGATTTATCACTTAAATGATATTCAATGTCGTTCATTTTGTAATAGATTTTTTCAATAGATGGTGCGAATTCATCAAAAACTTTTACCATACCAATACGATAACCGTTTGGACAATCTGTGCCTTGTGTTAATATATCATGAATCTGGCGAATTTGATAAGAATCAATCTTGGTATTCTTGTGTTTCAAGATATAATCGTATGCCAAACCAATGTTTTTCAGATTTGTATAATCTACGGTTGTTTTACGTTTTACACTTGGGACCAATTTTTGTTGTGGTTGAAACAAAATCAAAGGTTCAACAGATGTTATTTGGTAACGTAACATGTTTATACTGTCCAGGTTTTTAGCAGAACTGTGCATCAAATCGTTGATAGTTTCACGATTTTGTTCAATTCTTTCTTTGTTTGTTAAAGCCTGTCCTGCAGAATATGTCTGTTGTTTAGGTTGCTTTTTCTTGATGTTTTTCTTCATAGTTTTTACCTTTGATTTATGATTATAATATAATACTAAAAAATATTTTGTCAATAAAAAAGAGTAAAACAAAAAACAACCCGTTGGGTTGTGTTTTTATTTATGGCGGAGATAGGGGGATTCGAACCCTCGATAGTGTTACCACTATACGCGATTTCGAGTCGCGCGCATTCAACCAGCTCTGCCATATCTCCGTTATGGGATTATTATACATACAAGACCTAAAAAATCAACGATTTAATCTTGATTTTTTGGCTTGTTCTTGTAAGAAATTATCAAGCATTTGTTTTTTATCGATAAGGTTGAAAAATTCTTCTAATTTACCCTGGTTATTCAGGTCTATCAGAATATTCAACATAAACGCGTCACCTTTTTCAAATACTTCGGATAATTTTATAAGTGTGCCTATGTCTAGTTTTTTCATATACTTGTCCTTTACAGAATTAAAGCACAAAATATTCTGGTAATCAAATAAATTTTGATTATCATATATCTGACACAGGAAGATTAAAATATGAAGACATTTTTTGAACAGGTTTATGATATTGTAGAAAAAATTCCAGCAGGTTATATTTTAACCTATGGCGATATTGCAAAAATGCTGGGGCGCCCGCGTATGTCCCGTTTTGTAGGATTCGCAATGAGTGCGGTTTGTGAAACAGATAACCGTCCATGGCACCGTGTTGTTTTTGCGGGTGGCCGTTTGTGGGACGGTCAATGGGGCAAAGTGCAACATGATATGTTGTCCGCCGAAGGTGTTGGTTTTACAAAAAATGGTAATGCAGACATTGAAAAATACAGATGGCATGTTGAAAACATGATGGCACCGTCTGATTTACACGATATGCCGTTAAAGTTTTAATATTATTTCTTTTTTATTTTGTTAAAAATTTTGCTTTCTGGTAAAACGCCCAATGTGAAATACCATGTTTGGACATCTTTGTTTTGTTTCTGTAATTTTTTATTCATTTCTGCACTTGTTTTTGGAATTGGTTTTATGATTTTATCGCCCGGCATCCAATTTGCAGGTGTTGAAACACCAAATATATCGCTGGTTTGCAGGGCTATTAAAATTCGTTTGATTTCTTTGATGTTTCGTCCGGTTGTTTGCGGATAATATAAAACGGTTCTGATGATTCCTTTGTCATCTATGATAAATACAGCACGCACAGTTTTTGTTTCTGATGTGTTTGGGTGAATCATTCCGTATAATTTTGATATGTGCAAATCAATGTCTTCTATTACTGGAAATTTTATAATTATATTACGCAGACCATTGAAATTTATTTCTTCGTGAATAGAACGAAACCATGCTAAATGAGATGTAATTGCACCAACCGACAAACCAACCAATTCTGTATTTAACCTTTGGAAATCGTCCATTTCTGCCTGAAAAGACATAAATTCTGTTGTGCATACGGGTGTAAAATCCATCGGATGAGAAAACAAAATTATCCATCGTCCAATGTATTGTTCTGGAAATTTTATAATGCCATTTGTTGTTCTGGCAACGAAAGATGGTGCTTTGTCACCAATCAAAGGCATATTCATACATAAATTTTCTGGTTTTTCTGGGGTCATATCAGATTCCTTTTTATGTGATTTTACCAAGAAATCTGCATGTTTCATATAAGAGCGTTTTCTTATTTTTAATTATCTATAAGAAAAAACTTTATTTTTTGTAAAATATGGTATCATATATAGATATAAGGTTATTAAAAGGATATATAATTATGAAACGTTCGGACGTTATAAGAACAATACAGGTGCAATTTAAGAATATGCGCGCCAGTGATGCTATGGCTATGGTTGATACCGTTGTAGATACTATGAAAGACGCGGTTGCAAATGGCGACAGAATTGAAATTCGTGGTTTTGGAACATTCCAACAACGTGTTCGTGCAACAAAAAATGGATATAACCCAAGCACGGGCGAAAATATATTTTTACCATCTGGAAAAACTATATTATTTAAACCAAGTCGTGAATTGACTAAACAGATGAATGACTAATTATTGGGGGAATATTTATTATGGCAGCGGGAATAAAAAATCATAATCGTGACAGATACGAACGCGTTCGCAGATTGATGTGGATAAAATGCGAAGCATGTGGTCGTTTGGTATATTACAAAGATTATAAAAATAATCACTATGTTTGCCCACGTTGTGGCCGTGCATTTATAATGACACCAAAACAGAGATTTGATTTATTGTTTGATAATATAAATTGGCAAAAATTTGAATTACCAATCACAAGTGATGACCCATTAAATTTCACAGACAGAATGTCTTATAAAGAAAGATTAGAAGAAGCACGTGAAGACACTGGCACAAATGATGCCATATCCACTGCGGACGGTCAGGTTGCCGGTATAAACACAACAATTTGTGTTATGAACGGTGATTTTATGATGGGGTCTATGGGACGTGCTGCGGGTGATGCTATTGTTGCAAGTATGGAACATGCAATTGAATTGAAAAATCCATTTGTTATGGTGACTTGCAGTGGTGGTGCCAGAATGCAAGAAAATATTTTATCTTTGATGCAAATGGCACGAACAACGGTCGCTGTAAATAAATTACACGATAATAAAATTCCATATATTGTTATTTTGACAGACCCTACATTTGGTGGCGTTACCGCATCTTTTGCAATGTTGGGCGACATTCATATTGCAGAAAAGGGCGCACGTGTTGGATTTGCAGGTCGTCGTGTCATAGAACAAAATATACATGAAAAATTACCATCTAATTTCCAAACTGCAGATTATTTATATGAACATGGTATGGTTGATATTGTTGTTGATCGTGACAGATTAAAATCTGCATTGGAAAAAGTTTTAACTGTTTTAACAAAACAACCACGCGAAGCAAAAGTTATAGATGTAAAAACACCTAAATTTGAACCGCAAAAGAAATCTCGTGATTTGGGCAAAACCCCAGAATATGACCGTGTTTTGTTGGCCCGCAATGAAAACAGACCACATTTCTTGGATTATGTTGCGGGTATTGTTGATGAGTGGACATATTTGGCGGGCGACAGAAACTTTGCCGAAGATGCTGCTATGTGTGGTGGTATTGGTTATTGGTATGGTATTCCATCTGTAATTATCGGTCAGGAAAAAGGCAGAACAATTGAAACACGCCAACAACACCGTTTCGGTATGCCAAATCCAGAAGGATACAGAAAAGCACAACGTTTGATGAAATTGGCTGAAAAATTTAACTTACCACTTATTTCGCTGTTTGATACGGCGGGTGCTTTTGCTGGTGGTGCGGCCGAAGAACGTGGTCAATCCCAAGCCGTTGCATCAACTATTGCAATGGGGTTGAAAGTCAAAACACCTTATGTTGCGGTCAATGTAGGTGAAGGTGGCTCTGGCGGTGCGATTGCTATTGGAACAGGCGACAGAATTATGATGCTTGAAAATGCAATTTATTCTGTGATTGCGCCTGAATCTTGTGCAAGTATTTTGTGGAAAGATAATAAGTTTAAGGCAGAAGCGGCAACCGCATTAAAATTGACTGCACGTGATATGGCGTCATTAAATGTGATAGATAAAATTATATCTGAACCGGCGGGTGGCGCACATCAAGATTGGCAAACAACAATGGAATTGGTTGCAAAAGCGGTCGCAGATGCTATAAACGAATTGAAAGAAATTCCATTGGAAGATTTGGTTCCAGAACGTGCCAAGAAATTTATTTCTATGACCAGGGACGTTGAAATTTTCCAACCGGGGCATATTCCAGAAGAAAAATTGATATAACAAAAAACTGCCAAAAAAGGCAGTTTTTTTATCTTCTGTTATATGTTTGTCTAATCATTAGTTTTATAAAATTGCCTTGTCGCCATGCGCGTAACACAGCCGGCATATTTACATTTATATTATCTCTGATTTTTCCCATCATGTCGGCATCAAATTCTTTTATTGCTTTATCAAGAACGGTTTTTAATGGGATTTGTTTAATAAAACGTACAGATTGTGCACCACATTGTGATAAATGCATTGGATCATTAGATTTTTGTTTCAGATAAAAACCACGAGAATCACAAGGTTGAATTTGATAAATAATCGCTGGCATTGGATAAACAATATGGTTGTACCATAACATTGTATCAAATGCATTGTCGCAAAAATGAATCACAGGATATTCGCTTAAAATACAAACATTATTGTGTTTTGGATGATCGGTGTTTTGGGCGGTAAATGTTTGTGGTTCAATATTATATATATCCTCTATATTAAATTCAAAGCCGAATTGACTGGCATCCCACAAAATTTTATAGCAATCATTTAAATTTGTCTGGTTGATTTTCATTTTGCACCTTTTAAAATTCTGGGGTATTTTAATAATAAAAATTATATTTGCAATATTTTTAACAAAATTAAAAACTGACTTGCAATTAAAAAACAGTTTATGTATAATACAACTCACTTGGAGCGTTGGCAGAGGGGTAAATGCAGCGGATTGCTAATCCGTGACCGTAGTAATGCGGTCCGTAGGTTCAAATCCTACACGCTCCGCCATAAAAATTAAACCGACTTTTGTCGGTTTTATTTTTATCTCGTGTCGTTTGGTTTGGAATTATATTGACACCGTCAATTTAGGTTCATTATGAGTTGGTGTTTATAATCAAATAAACACCTTACGAATACCCCACAGGTGAAACGAGGGAAATCCTACACGCTCCGCCATAAAAATTAAACCGACTTTTGTCGGTTTTGTTTTTTTGATAATCTTGTTGACAAAAAATACTTTTAGTTCTATACTAAATATTACTTGGTTCCCCGGACGGGGCGGGCTGTCGAATTCTTAAATGACAAGTCGGGGCGGGCATATAGTTTGTTCGTTTGAATGTACGTCGCAGATTTTTCTTTTCTGACGACGAACCAATCAAAAAAAGTAAAAACAACGCAAATATCAAACAGAAATTAACTGTGTGAATTGTTTTGTTTGTTATTTGTAAAAAATAACAAAAGGAAGATAACAATGAAAAAATCAATAATGTTACCATCCCTGTTAGTTGTAAATAGTTTTTTGGTTGGATTGCTGCCAAAAACAAGCAACGCAGGTAATGTTGCATTAGTACCAAACAAAGATGTAGATTCTGTATCTACAAGTTTTTTATTTGATACCAACATTTTAAGAATTGATACTGGTGCTCCAATTTTTAGTCCAGAATATGTAAAATTTTATAAACTAGATTCACTTTCAATTCGACCTTTGTCTTTTATGAATACTAAAAAGTCAGATGAATATAGTTATAACATTGTGCCTGTGGGCAAGGATGTAAAATATACATCTCCAGACGGAAGTGGTTTCATAAGAAAAAGTGGCTCTCGTACATGGCGTAATATGAATCCTGGTGCAATTAGATACGGTGATTTTACCAAGCAATATGGCGCATGTGGAAAAGCCGGTGGATTTGCTGTTTTTCCAACAGAAGAACATGGTATGGAAGCATTGAAAGGTCTGCTTAAATCTGATGGATATTGTAATTTAACAATTGAGGCCGCGATTTATAAATGGGCTCCACCAAGTGATAATAATGATACTAAGGCATATCAGAGACATTTGTCCAAGATGACAGGCTTAAATTTGTCTATGAAACTTCATCAATTAACTCCTGCTCAATTGGAAAAAGTAGCAAATGCTATTAAAATATTAGAAGGCTGGAAAGTAGGAAGCGAAGAATTATTTGATAAAGCACCAAAAGTAATTACTATGAACAAACCAAATCTAAATAACTTTGTGAATTATCAAAATACTAGACAATATAACGCATAATATAAAAACCGGTTTTTACCGGTTTTTTGTTTTTGACACCGGAAACAAAATATGGCATAATACACATATGACGATATTGTTTATAAATTTTTACTGTTGTCGCTAATAATGTTTTTTTCGCAAACAATATGTTTGCATTATATTTCGTTTTTTTATATCATGAACCTGAAAATCAAAGGATTTTATTATGCAAATTAGATTATTTAACGCATTGACACGTAAAGTAGAAGATTTTGTTCCTATTATTCCAAACCATGTTGGCTTTTATTCATGCGGTCCAACGGTTTATCATTATGCCCATCTTGGTAATTTAAGAACAATGGTTCATAATGATTTGTTGAAACGTATGTTTTTAGCAAACGGTTATGATGTGCATCATGTTATGAATATTACTGATGTTGGCCATTTAACAAACGAAGATAATGATTCTGGCGAAGATAAAATGGAAAAAGGTGCGGCCCGTGATCATAAATCTGTATGGGATATTGCTAAATTCTATCTTGATGAATTTTTACACGACAGTGACGATTTGAATATTATGCGTCCAACAGATATGCCACGTGCAACAGAATATATCAAAGAACAAATTGAATTGATTCAGAAATTAGAAGAATTGGGATACACATACGAAATTCCTGGCGATGGAATTTATTATGATACATCTAAATTTGCAGATTATGGTGCATTGACCGGCGGTTCTTTGTCTGGACAACGTGCAGGCGCACGTGTTGAATACAATGACGCAAAACGTAATCCAACAGATTTTGCTTTGTGGAAATATTCACCAAAAGATGTTCAACGCCAAATGGAATGGGACAGCCCATGGGGTGTTGGTTTCCCAGGTTGGCATACAGAATGCTGTGTTATGAGTATGAAATTATTGGGTGCGCATTTTGATATTCATACCGGTGGCGAAGATTTATCACGTGTTCATCATACAAACGAAATTGCACAATCAGAACCAATTGTTGGAAAGCCTTGGGTTCATTATTGGGTGCATTTCAGTTTCTTGGTTGATAAAAGTGGCGACAAAATGTCTAAATCAAAGGGCGAATTTTTGGGTATGAACGCTGTTCGTGACAGAAATATTGACCCAATCGTATATCGTTATTGGATTGTTTTGGGACATTACCAATCACAACTTGCGTTTTCTTTTGACGCATTAGAATCAGCGGGCACCGGTTATAACAACATTGTTCGTAAAGTGGTTGATTTATTAGCAAACCCTGATGGTGAAATTGATGAAAATGTTTATAATTCATGGCATGATAAAATTTTGACGCCGGTATCAGATAATCTGAAAACGGCGGAATCTTTGGTTGTTTTCCAAGATTTATTGAAAGATAAATCTGTAAATAATGCAACTAAATTAGCGTTGGTAAAATTTGTTGATGATTTGTTGGGTTTGGAATTTGTTCAACATGCTCAAAAAATACGAGAACTTGAAACATTGACTGTCCCAGATGAAATTCAAGAAATGGCACAAAAACGTATGGAAGCCAAAAAATCACGTGATTTTGCAACCGCTGATGAATTGCGAAATCAAATAGATTCTGCGGGCTGGACGGTTATGGATACACCAGACGGCTATAAACTTGTAAAAAAACAATAAAAATTTTATAAAAAGGTCTTGAATATAGCACTTTTTGTGCTATATTTATTCCGTCTTAAAAAGGAAAAATTCATGAATTACCCATATATGCCTAAATCAACAGCCCTTTGGCTTATCGAAAATACTGCTTTAACATTTGAACAAATCGGCGAATTCTGTGGTTTGCACGAATTGGAAATCAAAAAAATTGCAGATGCTGAATCAAATAAAATGCAGGGTTTAAACCCAATCATTCACGGCCAGGTTACACGTGAAGATATTGAAAGATGTGAAGCAGACCCAAATGCTCGTTTGGTGTTGCGTGAAGAAATCATAGAAGCGCAAAAGAAACAAAATACAAAGGGTGGCGGATACACACCAAAATTACACCGTCAAAACCGTTTGGGTGGAATTTTGTGGATTCTGAAAAACTATCCAGATTTAAAGGACAGTAAAATTGCTACTCTTATGCGCAGTACAAAACCAACTGTTTCTTCTATCCGTAATAAAACACATAAATCTTATTCAATGATTCAAATCCAGAATCCTATTGTTTTGGGTTTGGTTTCTGAATCTGCTTTGCTGGAAGCAAACGCAAAAGCACAAAAATCAGACAAATAATTTTTTAGGTTTTATTCAACACATAACAAAGGTTTTTTTATGGCCAAAAAACTTGATGCAGAAACAAAATTTCTTATTGAAAATTCTTTATCAGAAAATTTGAAAGAATTGGCATTGGCTTCATTAGAAATGGGATATTTGACCCAGATGGATTTTAACGCCGCTATCCAGGCAGACGAAATTCCAGATGAAGAACAGGCTGAAATCCTTGAATTTTTCAAGCAAGATTTGGAACTTGAAATAATCGACACAGACAGCGACAGATTTGCACGTGATATGGAAAAATATTACGAAGAAGACGATGATAGTTACAGTCGTGATAAATCTCGTGATGTGTTAAATGCTGATGCAGAACAAGTTGATGTAAATGACGAAGATTATGAACACTATGCAAAACAATTGGAACGCAGTAATGTTTCAAATATTGTTCTGGGCGCACAAGATTCTGTTCAATCATATCTGAAACAAATCGGTGCTGTTCAATTATTGACTGCTGCTGGTGAAATTGCTATCGCACAGAGAATTGAAGCCGCATCACGTTTAATGGTTTATGGTTTGTGCGAAAGTCCTATGACAATCAAGGCCATGTTAGATTGGTATCAACAATTGTTAAATGGCGATATTAAATTGCGTCATATCATAAATCTTGAAGTTATGTATTCAAGTGATTCTGAAAAGAAAAATTTGGCCGCATTGGCAGACGCCTTGAAATCCAAAGGTGTAGACCAGGTTGATGATTTGGACGATGCTGATTTTGATGCATTGGAAGATTCTGTTGATGACGAAGAAGATGATGAAGATGAATTAGAAGAAGGCGAAGATGGTAAAAAAGAAGATTCTCAACGCAGTTCTTCTGGTGTGCCAATTCCTGTAATGGAAGAAGCGTTATATCCAATGGTCACAGATTTGTTTGCAAAAATTAAACGTATATTTACCAGTATGCAAAAACTGCAAACAAAACGTTTGGAAAATTTATTGGTTTCTTCTGAACCTGATGCTGCTTTGGAAAAGAAATACACCAAGGCACGTATGGAATTGTTTGAATATGTCGGAAAAATTCGTTTGAATGACGATAAAATCACAGAAATTATGGAAGAATTGAGCAACCGTAACAAATTGCTGATGGGATTAGAAGGTAAAATGTGGCGTCTTGCTGATTCTTGCAAGGTAAAACGTGATGATTTCTTGGCTGAATATCTCGGTAACGAATTAAATCGTAACTGGGTCAAGAAATTAGCAAAAAGCAAAAGCACAGCATGGCAGAATTTTGTGAAAAAACATCAAAACGACATTTTGAAAATTCAATCAGATTTGACTGATTTTGCAAAAGAAACAGGTCAGCCAACTGGTGAATATAAAAAGGTTGTTGAATTAGTAAAGCGCGGTCAGGCAGAAGCGGCACGTGCAAAACGTGAAATGATAGAAGCAAACTTGCGTTTGGTTATCAAATTTGCAAAAAAATCTAGCAATCGTGGTTTGGGACTTGATTTCTCTGATTTAGTTCAAGATGGAAATATCGGTTTGATGAAAGCGGTGGATAAATTTGATTATCGTTTGGGTAATAAATTTTCTACATACGCAACAAACTGGATACAGCAGGGTATTTCACGCAGTATCGCAGACCAGGCCAGAACCATCAGAATACCTGTGCATATGATAGACAATATTCATAAAATACAACGTGCATCTCGTCAATTTATGCACAAATATGGTCGCCAACCAACTGCTGAAGAATTATCAAAGATTATTTATTTGCCAGTAGATAAAATACACAAGGCAATGAAAGTAAATCTTAAACCAATTTCTTTGGAAGCACCTGTTGGAACTGAAGATGACAGTTCAAGATTGGAAATTATTGCAGACGAAAATGCCAAAAATCCATTTGTTGCAGCTGCACAAAAGAATTTGGCACATGTTCTTGAAGAAATGTTGCATGATTTGGATCCAAAAGAAGAAGCAGTTTTAAGATTGCGTTTCGGTATTAAATGTCCAACACACACATTGGAAGAAGTTGGTGAAAAATTGGGCGTGACTCGTGAACGTATTCGTCAGATTGAACAAAAAGCATTACAGAAACTGCAACACCCAACACGTGCGCGTATCTTAAAGAACTTTTTGGAAAATTAAATATTAAAAACCCGTCTGTTGATGGGTTTTTATTTTAACTTTGGTGATAGTTATGTTAGATAAAAATTGGATTTTATTTTGCACAGGTTTATCTGGAACCGGCAAAACATATTTTGTAAAAAATATTTTACCACAAAACGCGTTTTATAATCTTAAATCTGCAACAACCCGTCCAATGCGCGATTATGAACAGGACGGTCGTGAATATTATTTCAGAGATGAAACATATTTTGATACCCAAAAATTTGCAACACATTTGTGGGTAAATGAAGCATTTTGGAAACCTGGTGATAAAAAATGGTTATACGGGGTTCCTGAATTTGAATTGTTGCACCATTTGGGACAAGATTTTACGTATGATGTTATACAACCAAGATATGTCGCAGAAATGATAAATTGGTTTAACAAGACGGGTTTGAACAGCGCTTATAATTACAAAATATTATGGTTTCAACCAAATCCTAATGCAACAAATATTGTTGAAAAGCGTCAAAACATGCCAAATGATTTAGATGTCAGAAAAGCGAACACTTGTAATGAACAAGATTTTGTGCTTGCTGGAATAAAACCAGACCACAAAGTTATATGTTCGCCCCAAGGTGTTTATATGGATAATAAATTAAAACAATTCTTGGCCGACATTGAACGAAATAAAATTAAATGATAAATTATTCGTAAAAAATAAAAAGCACCATTTCTGGTGCTTTTTTGATTGTTTTTAATAGGTTTATTTATTTATTAAATGTTTATAGATTGCTCCCAAATCAGATTTCATTATTGTAGAAACAAGATTCTTGGCGTCATCTGTTTGATGTGCCCCTTGCAATAATTTATCAAAACTGCGAACAAATTGTGTTGCTTGGGAATTCAGGATTTTATCTTTCTTTAATAAATCTTGAATTTGTTTTTTATTTGAGGCATTTAATATCTTAACCAACCATTTGGCGAATATTTTATTATCACCATCATTGAATTTATTCCATACAACATTTGGAATATCTGCACCGGTCGCACATGTTAAATCTTTGGACAGCGCATATAAATTATCAAACACGGATTCTATGGTTGCTGAAAAATCTTTTGCACTGATTGGTTTATAAGATGTTGCAGGGGCAACTTTGATGGCGTCCATCGGGGCAGACGCGCGTGCCACCATCATTTGTTTATTCAAACTCTGCATGGATTCTACTGCTTTGGTATAATCAGTCATCAAATCTATCATTTGTTGACGTGATTGTCCAGATAATTCACCCAATTGTGCAGATGAACCCTGGATGTTCACAAGTGATTCAGCAATACTTGTTTTCATCAGTTCAATTTTTTCAACCAATGAATCAACAATTTCTTTGATATGCTGGCTCATTTCCTGGGAACCCTTGGATAAATCTGGTAATGCTTTGTAATATTTTTCAATCAATTCAGACAGTGGTTGTAATTGTGATGTTGTGTCTGCGGACACTTTTATCAATGCATCAGATTGGGTGGATAATTCTTTGTGGGTTTTTATCATTTTTACCAAAGCATCATTTATACCAATTTCCATACTCTTGATAGAATCAGCAAATTCTGCAGTAGAGTTGTTTGTGTTTTCAAGTGTGGTGTTTGCTATACCAGAAACTTCTTGTAATTTAGCCAAAATTCCATTTGCAAAATCAGAAATTTCTTTCTTGAAATTATTTGTCATATCGTTTAATCCACTGCAAGTGTTTTCAGTTACTTCGCGGGTGGTTGCAGTAGATTCATCAAACGCCAATTTCATTTCCGCCATTTTTCTTAAATGTCTGTCCAATGATGATTCTTCCAATCTTGATGCAGAATATACCAAATCAGCGGTTTCTTTCAGGTTGTTTACATATCCTTTGATTTCTTTGCCTGTTTTTACATTAAACTCAGATAAATTAGCCAAATAATCTTTCAGCATTTTATCGTTCTTGCGCATGGTTTCATCATATTCAGATGCGGATGTTTTTACATTTTCAAAACCACCGGTAACATTTGCTGACAAATCTGTCAGTTGTTGTTGCAGACCATTCGCAGTATTGGCCATTTCGTTCATTTTATTTGTGTTTTCTTCAAAAGAATTTTGCAATTGTTCAGATATTTGTTGATGTGAAACAATGCACTGATTTATATGTTCTTGGATTTTTTCTGAATTTTCGGTTGTTATTTGTGCTGTTTCTTTCATATGATTGACCAAATCTTCGGTGTTAGCCAAGAAATTATCAGCGGTAGTTTGTATATCAGACCAAGCATTGGAAGACACAACATTATTCAATCCGTCTATGGTGTTTTCAATTCGTTGGGACATATTTGCAATTTTTTTAACAGCATCTTCTGCGGTAGTTAAAATTTTATCGTTTTCTTCGCCCAGTGCCTTTTTGATTTTTTCAGTATCTGCAATTTGTTGTTGCAGGGTATTAGACATAGATTGAAAATTGTTATTTATTTTTGTTATTTCATCTTTCAAAATAACCTGTAAAACCCGGGTCGCATTTTGGATTTTTGCCTGTTCAGGATTTGTCATAATTTCTAACAAATCGCGCATAACACGTTGAGATTTGCGAGAAATAAAGAAAAGACAAATTAAAGTTGTGAACAACAACCCACATAATACGGATATAATTATAAACAAAGGTTGATTCATGATGTTTTTCTCCCGAGATAAAATAACTTCCTTGCAGTACTAAAAAATATATACTAAAATATTTTCAATAAAGCAAGGGGATAATCGTGTCAATTAGTATGAAAAATTATAAATTATCAAGCGAACAAGAAGAAGCGGTCAATCCAAACAATAATGCATGGGTTCAGGCGAACGCTGGTTCTGGTAAAACAGAAATATTAGTAGGCAGATTATTGCGTATATTATTCAGGTATAAACAAAAAAATCAAGATCTTAGAAAAACACCGGGAATTTTGTGTTTAACATTTACAGAAACCGGCGTTGGCGAAATGAAAGACCGTATTATAAAAACTTTCCGTAAATGGTCTATGGCACCAGAAGACAATTTACGTGAAGCAATTGAATTGATGTCGGAAGACGGAGTAGGCGTAAATGTAACAGATAATGATTTGAAAGTTGCACGCCAAATATTTTTTGATGTTATAGATAACCCAGATATATTGAAGGTTTGCACAATTCATAGTTTTTGTTCTGATATATTAAAAAAATTTTCATTAGAAGCGGGATTACCACCTGCATGGTCTGTAATTACTGAATACGATAAGCGCGTATTGTTGGAAAAAACATTTGAAAAAATGATAAGCAATCCAAACATGTCAAACCAGACAAAAAAAGCGTTGCAACAAATTGTTTCTGACCAATCTGAATCTGTTATGGATACAATATATAAAATTATAACAAAAAAATATAAAACTTTATTTAGTATAGATGACAAATCTGCATACAGAAAATATTTTGATAAAACATTACAAGGATATCTTGATATAGATTATAGTGCAAATGTAGAACCAACAGACGAAACACTGGAAAATATTAAAAACAAATTGATTGAATTGGCAGAACAACAAGAAGACGCAAATATAAAACAATTCTATAAAAATTTAGTTAAACCTGTTGAGGCATACATTGAAAACAAAGACAATTTTGATATGTACAAAGATGTGTTTCTGAAAGAATATTTGGAAATCATAACATCAAAACAACCGACAGATGTAAATGGTAAGAGACAAAAACAAACATATTTACAAGATTGGCCAGAAATTTTTGGTGCAGAAGCAGAACGTGTAGCAAAATATGCTGACTTCAAATATAAATACAAATTATACGAAGACACTATGGCAATGTTTGATTTGCTGGTTGAATTTGAAGGTTTGTATAAAAAAATGAAATATGCCCGTAATGTTTTAGATTTTGATGATTTGATTTTATACACAACAAAATTATTTGATAATCAAAACACTATGGGGGCTGTATTACAACAATTAAACGGTTATATTGGCCCAATACTGGTTGATGAAGCACAAGACACCAGTGCACAACAATGGAAAATATTTAACACTTTGCGTGATAATATTGCTATGGACCATAATTGTTCTTTGGTCGTGGGTGATTCAAAGCAAGCAATCTTTGGTTTCCAAGACGCAGATACAAAAGCGTTTGCTGAAAATCGTAAAGATTTTGAACTTGCTGCAACAAAATCTGGTAATGGTGAATTTCATCCAGTAGATTTAACAACTAATTATCGTTCATTATCACCAGTGTTGGATGTGGTTGATTATTTCTTTGATAAATTTACAAAAGATAACAATTTATTATCAGATGATAAAAAACCAGAAATTGAAATTAAATTTAACAATTCAAAACATTCAAGTTTTCGTTCAGATAGATTAAATCAAAATGGTGGCGTGGTTGAAATGCACAAGGCGTTTGTTCCAACCGAATCTGGTGATGTGGCAAAAAAAGAATACGCAAAATATCTTGCTGATGAAATAGAACGCGTTTTGGCTACTGAAAAGGTTTATGATAAACATGGGAATTTGGAAAAAGCCACACCCAATGATATTATGGTTTTAGTCAGGGGACGTAATCGCGTTATCACATATTTATTTGGTTTCTTGAAAGACAAAGGTATTGCAGTAGCGGGCGAAGATAAAATTATTATGAATGATTTCTTGCCTGTGCGTGATTTGTTGAATTTAATCAGATTTTCTATCAAAGATAAATATAATAAAAAATTTACAGATGATTATGTGTTGGGGTGTATATTAAAAAGTCCTTTTTACAGATTGTCAGAATCACAAATATATGATTTATGCAAAAAACAACAAAGTTTATCTACAGATGAACATAAAGAGTTATTGTGGAATGTCTTAGAAAAAGAATACCCAGATATTCATACAGATTTATCTGAAATTTGTGCAAGATGTGTCTCAGACGCACCATATACATTTTTTAATTTTGTTCTAAGCAGAAAATTTAACAGCGAATACACAAATCGTCAAAAAATGGTTTCTGCTATGGGTAAAAACATTGTTGATCCATTGGAAGAATTTTTAACACAATGTTTGATGTATGAAAGAACGCAATCTGGAACAACAAAAGATTTCTTGAAATGGTTTGTTACCAGTAAGCCAGAAGCAAAACGAGATGTAAAATCATCTGATGGTGTAAAAGTAATGACCATTCATGGTTGCAAAGGGTTAGAAGCACCAATTGTATTTATGATAGACACTTTCCAAAAAGGTAACAAATCTTCTAGTTTATTAGATTTGAATTTCTTGAACACCTCAGAAAACTATGATTTGTGGGCTTGGAACAAAGTGGCGTTAGAAAATTTGCCTATATATATATCCCAACACAAGAAAGATAATTCAGACAAAGAAGAATTGGAAGAATATTATAGATTATTATATGTCGCAATGACACGTGCACGCGACCAATTATACATATACGGTCTTGGAAATAAAAGCAGAAAAACAAACAAC
This sequence comes from uncultured Pseudomonadota bacterium, assembly GCA_902795435.1. Lineage (GTDB taxonomy): Bacteria > Pseudomonadota > Alphaproteobacteria > Rs-D84 > Rs-D84 > Enterousia. The sequence goes on along the minus strand of CADBLE010000003.1, from coordinate 23,420 downwards.
AATTCTGATACACCTAAGAAAAAAACAACACCAAGAAAAATTACCACCAGCAGTTCGTGGCATCCATTATTATGGCAAGAAATGAAAAAAATTGCAGATAAATGCCCGGGGGTGGCAACAACAGAAATTATTGATGACGAACCAGAAATAACAACAATCAGGATTACAGATGACCCAGAAATTAAAAACTTTTTTAAATAGAAAATTTAGTGAACAAATCGCTACTTCTAAGGGAACAAATGCTCATCTTATGATGGAACATATTGTCATAGATGATGTCGCTGGTGAAAGCGGGGATAAAAACATAATCGAAACAATAAAATCTAAACCAGAATTATTGCCGTATTTTGTTGCATCTGCACAAAAAGAAGTGCCTATTGCTGGTTTTATAGACGGTGAATTTGTTAGCAAACGTATTGATCGTTTATTGATAAATCACGAAACAAAAGCTATTGTTTTTATAGATTATAAAACAGACACAGACAAAAACCAATTCATAGACGAATACAAAAAACAATTAAAAGGATATGAAATATTGTTGCATTCTGCATATCCAGAATACGCAATATCTGGCTATATTTTATGGTTACAAGATTGGACATTGACCCAGATTGTTTAACATATAAAACGGCTTGAAAAACCAAAGAAAAAATTACTATAATCTGACCATGCTGACAAATTTATATATTTCTAATGTTGTTTTGATAGAAAAACTGAATCTGGAATTCGGTAACGGTTTGAATATTATGACCGGCGAAACGGGTGCTGGTAAAAGTATTTTACTGGATGCTTTGTCGTTGGCATTGGGGGGTCGCAGTGATGTTGGTTTAATAAGAAACGGAACAGATATGGCAACTATAATCGCTACATTTGATTCCGTAAATGATTCTGCAAAACAAATTCTTGATGAAAACGGCATTGAATATACCGACGAATTGATTTTACGCAGAACATTGTCCCGTGACGGAAAAAGCAGGGCGTGGATAAATGATATTCCTGTATCTGTAAAAACATTGAAACAAATTGGTGATGAATTGGTGGAAATTCATGGTCAATTTGAAAATCATTCTCTGTTGGACACATCTACACATTTAACATCTTTGGACGATTACGCAAAATTGAAAGACAAAGATTTTAACGAAGTTCTGAACAAAACACATCTGGCATATTCAGAATTGCATAAAAATGAAAAACAATTAAAACAATTACAAGAAATTCTTGAAAAATCAGAATCTGAACGCGATTTCTTGGAACATAATGTATCTGAATTACGCAAATTAAACCCACAACCAGGCGAAGAAGAAGAATTGGCAAATCAACGTTCAATGATGATGGATGCCGAAAAAAACGCTGGTATTTTAACAGATGCAGTTAGTGTATTGAAAAACAATGGAAATTCATTGGACGAACAAATTTGTTCTGTGGCACATATATTGGAAAGAATCAAAACCAATCCAAATCCTTATTCTGAAATCATAGATAAATTATATGATGCAGCATCAACGGTTGCAGAAATAGGGGAACAGATTCAACCTGAAACCATGGATGTAAATGACATAGATTCTATTGAAGAAAGATTGTTTGCTATCCGTGGTGCAGCGCGTAAATATCGTGTCACTGCGGACGAATTACCAAATAAACTGGCAGAAATGGAATCTCAATTAAATGCCATAGATAACAGTGATATTGAATTAAAAAAATGCAAATCATTGGTTGCTGAATCACAAAAGATATTTAATGAATACGCAGACAAATTGACCGAATTACGAAAGGTTTCTGCCGATAATTTAAGAAAACAAATATTGCAAGAATTGCCAGATTTGAAATTGGGCAGTGCAGATTTTATGGTTGATATATCTGATACAGAACCAAACGCAAACGGCAAAAATGACATTGTGTTTATGATAAAGACAAATCCGGGAACACCGTTTGCACCATTACATAAAATCGCGTCTGGGGGTGAATTATCGCGTTTAATGTTGGCTTTGCGTGTTGTATTAAATAATCCTGACAATCAAAAAACTTTGATATTTGATGAATTGGATACAGGTATCAGTGGTGCGACCGCGTCTGCCGTTGGTGACAGATTAAACAAATTGGCACATAACGAACAATTATTGGTTGTTACCCATTCTGCCCAGGTTGCAGGTTTTGCAGACAAACATTTCAAGATTTCCAAACAGAGCAACCAAGATTCAACCACAACAACTGTTGTTGAATTATCTGGTGATGACAGAATAAATGAAATTGCCCGTATAATCAGTGGTGCAACAATAACCTCGGAATCCATTGCAACTGCAAAAACTCTTATTAAACATTAAAAAAACGCCCATACGGGCGATTTTTTATTTTTTTATAGTTAAGACACCGTCAACAAATTCTATTGTTTCTGGTGTGGCTGAAACAGTGCTGATTATATTATTGTTTTTGTCGCGGACAATGGCATAGCCACGCTGTAAAACATTTTTATATGACAAAGAATTTAACATTTGTTCAATATGGGTCAGATTTTGTTTCAACATATTTAATCTGGTTTCAACAAATATAGGGAATCTTGAAACCAATTCTATCTTTTGATGCGCAGATTGCATTTTGTTTGCAATAATTATATTCATTGTCTTTTCAATATCATCTATCCGTTGTATCTTTTCCATAATGATTTGGTGCGGACTTTTGATATTTATATTTGATAAATGCTTTTTTAATCCCAATAAAGTATTGGTAAATGCGGTATTTAATCTGTGTGACAAATTATCCAATTCTTGAACCAAAGATATTTTTGTTGGCACAACCATTTCTGCAGCACCGGTTGGAGTTGGGGCGCGTACGTCGGCCGCAAAATCTATCAACATCCAATCTGGTTCATGTCCAACACCGGAAATAAGTGGTATATGACTGTTTGCAGCGGCACGAACAACGATTTCTTCACTGAATGGTAACAAATCTTCCAATGCACCACCACCGCGAGCAACGATGATAACATCAACATTATTCATACGATTAAAATATTCAATACCCGCAACAACTTCTTTTGCAGCGGTTGTTCCCTGGACAGTGGCAGGGTAAAGCAATACTTTAACCGGAAATCTTTCGCGTAATCTGTTTTGTATGTCTTGAAAAGCGGCGCCAGTTGGACTGGTTACAACACCAATTATTTGTGGAAAACGTGGCAAAGGTTTCTTGCGAGAAGTATCAAACAATCCTTCCTTGGCCAGTTTTTGTTTACGTTCTTCCAACATTTTTAATATTGCACCAACACCGGCCATTTCAATAGAATTTATAACAACTTGATAATTACTGCGTGCAGGATAGGTTGTAAATCGCCCAGTAATAATAACTTCCATACCTTCTTCTAGTTTCATTGGAACCGGTGTTCCGCGCCATATAATTGCATTTATTGCAGAACCAGAATCTTTTATTGTCATATACACATGCCCAGATGAAGCACGTGTAATTTGTGATAATTCACCACGAATACGAATTTCAGAAAACGCAGTTTCAACAACTTTCTTTAATAATGTTGAAGCGTCTGTTACTGAAAAAATCGTATTTTTATCAAAAAAAGGTACTGGTTTTTCCATAATTTATTTCCCGCGCATTGAATTTTGTTTTAACAGTTCTATGATATCCAAACCAACAACCTTTGCAAAATCTTTTCCGTCTGACATAATGGTTGTATAAATTTGGTCGTTAGCGATATGGCCGTTTTCATAAGGAATTTTTAGATTTTCATGTGCAAATTGGTCGTATGTTAAATCCAATATTTTACCTGTTGGACGATATCTTAAATAATGATGTGGTTTTTTGCCATACCAATCTTCTTCGCCTATAAACATTAAATCCCAATCTGCTAGTCCCATTGCGGTCATAAAAACAACACTGGATATACGACAAAAACCCAAAGAATCATAAATAGATTTTGCCGCAGCAATTTCAGGTTCGTGAAATGTTCTTTTCTTTACAACATTTAATTTAAATGCCGAACGAAACAAAGAAGCCAAATTCTTTGCTTTTTCAGTGTCTTCTGGATTCATACCCAATGAATTTATTTGTTCTAAAACATTCAGGGTTGCCTTCCTGTAAAATTCCATATCTGCTTTGTCTAACATGCGTAAAATTATAACATAAAAACCACAAAGAATCAATCAATGTGTATTATAATTCGGTCAATGGCCAACGTGGACGTGGTGCCACAGGTTCATGAACAATGTTGCCTTGCTTGTAATTTTCAATACCTGCCCATGCAATCATCGCACCATTGTCTGTGCATAAATTCATAGGTGGTGCCGCAAACAGCATATTATTTTTGTTTGCCAACATTTCCATCGCCGAACGAATAGCGCTGTTTTTAGCAACGCCACCCGCTACAACCATGGTTTTTGGTTTTGCATTTTTTACCCGGTCATCTTTCAACGCATTTGTTAAACGATTAGTTATACAATCAACAATAGCCTGTTGAAAAGACGCACAAAAATCATTTATAAAGTTTTCGTCTATTTCGTCTTGTGATGTTTTATCTAATAACATACGGGCGGCGGTTTTTATACCTGAAAATGAAAAATCGCATCCCGGTTTATCACATAATGGACGTGGGAAATTAAATCTCTTTGGGTTACCTAATTTTGCACGACTATCAACAATTGGACCACCCGGATAACCAAGTCCCAACATTTTTGCAATTTTATCAAATGCTTCACCGGCGCTGTCGTCTAATGTTTGACCAATCATTTCATATTTACCAACGCCATGGACCAATAAAATCTGACAATGTCCACCAGACGCCAACATCAACAAATATGGAAATTCAACATCTATATTTGTCGCAGAATCAGTCGCAGATGAAGATTTAAGACGTGGAACCAATGCGTGTCCTTCCAAATGATTTACGGCAACCAATGGTTTGTTTGTAGCATTTGCAATACCGGTTGCAGTCATCCAACCAATTAAAACACCACCAATTAAACCAGGACCCGCAGTAGCAGCAATAACATCTATATCATCTATTGTTTTATTTGCACGTTCAAGTGCCAGTTTAATAACCTCGTCAACAGCCAATATGTGTGCGCGTGCCGCCAATTCAGGGACAACACCACCATATTTTTGATGTTCTGGAATTTGAGAATAAATTATATGTCCCAAAATGTTTTTATCACTATCAACAACGGCGGCACTGGTTTCATCACAAGATGATTCAATACCCAAACACAATATTGGTTTATCATTACCAACGTGTGCATGGTCTGTTGTTGTTTCCATATCTATACGAATAATTTTTTCTTCACTCATTTTATTTTCACCAATGTTATTCCGATATTATGCTCATTTTTAGCGATTTGTCTAATATATTTATTAAAATTTGTATCCATTACACGACCGTATCTTCTGGACGCGTGGCGCAATTGTCCATTTGGCAACAAAAAACCAATATGAATAACCGCTAAATCAGAACCTATTTTATCATAAATCTTTGGGTTTTTATATATAAATAATACAATCAGCGGTTCTTTTGTTTCTATTTTATCTATGTTTTTGTATGGAATATATTTTATTTCTGCGCGTTGTGGTTTTATATTTGTTTTCAAATTATGTTTCTTTAAGAACCAATTTTGTTTGTCGTTTATAACAGTTCTGATTTCAGTTTTTCCATATAAATCACTTACATTTTCTAATAAATCTTGATTATTATTTAACCAATCAGTTTCTATGAAATGATTACGAGATAAAAAATCTACATTTCCGTCTTTGTATCTGATTTTAATCAGTTTATCAACGTCACCATGCGCCAATGATGTTTCTACAAATGTAGTGCAATCAAACGCGTCAAATCTGATAAGTGGGTCTGTGTCTGGGGCTTTTTCTTCACCCAGAGGGGATTTTACATATTTTGCACCCAAATATTCTTCGCCGATAAAAGATTGTTTTGTGCAACCAAAAACAAACAATACAGATAAAACAAAAATAAAACTATTCTTCATCTGGTTTAATGTTTAATTTTATACCATTATAACACAACACAGCAGCATCACGTATCATCATTTCATTGGCGTCTGGTAATGTAGAAATTTTATCCATACATGCCAACATCAATTCTGAATCAGGATTATTCTTTACAACATAGTTCAAAGTGGTTGTTTTCTGGGAATTTGTCAGTTTTTTCCATTTTTTCATATTGGAATTTTCGTATGTGCGATTTGTATATTGAACAAAGAAACCCAATATAATAAATAGCAATATCAAACCGCTGGCTACAGAGATTTTTATAACACGTTTTATTTGTTGAATTTTAGTTTTCTTTTTCTTCATTTTATTTATTCACATTTTTCAAGCCAAACATCATAGGCGTCGTCTTGTAATGGGTTTTGTCCTGGTTCGTTACGGTTCATCCAACCGCTGAATATGCGTTGTTCAGATTTTGTATAAATTTCAACAAAAGCGAAATAGTTTTCTGCATCAAAAGGGTCAGATTGCTTACAATTTCTTACTTTTATGGTTAAACCTTCAATGCGAACATCTTTGTCTTTCTTGGCAGATATAATCTGGGTTTTGCCGGCCGCTTTGTTCATAACCCGTAATATTGCAGCATCTTTTTCAATATATGCAAAAGAATTACGTGGTGCAAAACATACGGTCAAAGCACAAAATAGGGCAAAAAATACTATTTTTCTGTTCATGTTTATAATAATACATGCCTTTTTAATACATGTCAAATTTTATAAAGTATTTTCTATAAAAATATTGACAAATAAAATAATTGTATTTATAATTAGAGTATGTATGAAATAAAAAGAGAGATTTTAGATTCATTTTGTCTTGCTCAAAACCCATTGGCAGCAGAGCGAGATTATATTGAATGCAATATATTGAACCAAATCTTTCAATTCCCATATTTTTGTAATAATTTTGTATTTACTGGTGGTGGTACAATATCTAAAATTTACCACATGGGAAACAGAATCAACCAAGATTTAGATTTGGCCTGTTTTGATTTCAAGGAAGTTGCACCAACACGCAGTGTAGGGCAATTAGGCAAATTTAAAAACAGATTCAGAAATTATGTTTTTACAGAATTAAAAGAAAAATTTGAAACCAGTTTGCACGATTTTGGCAAATTTCAAATCATAACAGACAAACAATGGCGCACGGATAATCCAGGAATGTCACAACATTCAACATCAACTTTGCATATTCAATATGGTTCAATGATAAATCCAAAATTGAAAGATATAATCAGTATTGAATTTATTCCACGCCATTACAGTTCTGATAAAATCAAATATAATTCGGTTGTTCCTTATTCAATACAAGAAAGCGAAATATCAACAAAAATACCGAACATTAAATTTGAACAAACATTTTGGGATAAAATCTATGCGTTATATTCCATAAATAAAAATGGTGTTTCAAGAGATGGTTTGTCCAGACATTTTTATGATGTTGTTCATATTGTTCCGTATGTTGTATTGGAAGAAACACAAGATATGTTTTGGGATACCGTGGCATATCAAAATTTATACACAACTAAGAATCTTGATACTGGGAAAAAGATATCTGATTTAGCAATCGTCCCAGACGAAAATAAATCACAGGTCTTGGAACAAGATTATAGTGCTAACAAAGACCAATATATGACACCAATTGTTCCATGGGAATATATTATGTTAGGCACAAATCAATTACAACAAAAAATAAGGGGGCTGTAATATGGTATACGTATTTTCAGACCCTCATTTTTATTCAGAAAGAATTATCCAGGTTGCAAATCGCCCATTTCATTCTGTTGAAGAAATGAACGAAACAATAATAAAAAACTATAATATGATTGTGCAAAAACAAGATGTTTGCTATTGGTTGGGCGATATTATGTATGATGCGTCCAAAGAAAAGGTTCGTGAAATATTGGGGCGTATGCATGGTCGTAAATATCTTATTCGTGGCAACCATGATATGAATCATTCTGAAACATGGTGGAGAGCGGCTGGATTTGATAAAGTGTTTTCTCATCCTATTTATGATACGGAAAATCATGCAATATTATCACATGAACCATTGCCAGAATTTGGAAACGTTCCAGGAATCGTAAATTATCACGGACATATTCATATAAATGGGTATGATTTCAAGAATCATCAAAATTGTATAAATGTTTGCGTTGAAATGACAGGTTATAAACCTGTTCCGTTGATAACCCCGTTGTTATTACAAAAACAAAATACAAGATAATAAAAAAACTGCCCATACGGACAGTTTTTATTTTATTCAGATAAACTGAATTAGTCTTCAGATTTATTTGCGTTAGCAGACAAATCTTCAACGATACGAGCCTTTTTACCAGACAAACCGCGTAAGAAGAACAATTTAGAACGGCGGACTTTACCAACACGTACTTTTTCAATCTTTTCGATTGCTGGGCTATATAATGGGAATTTACGTTCAACACCAACGCCATAAGATTCACGACGTACAGTGAAAGATGCGTTATTTCCGTTTCCGCCATCACGTGCAATTACAACACCTTCAAACATCTGGATACGGAATTTATCCCCATCTTTAATTTTAACATGAACTTTAACAGTATCACCAGCTTTGAAAGCAGGGATTTTTTTGTCGCCTTTCAATTTAGCAACTTGTTCTTGTTCAATTTTTTGTATTATGCTCATTTTAGTTTTCCTTTATTAAATCCGGACGACGTTCTTTTGTTATTTCGTCCGATTGTTGTTTCCGCCACCGTTCGATATTGCCATGGTGACCGGACAGCAGGACTTCTGGGACTTTATGTCCACGCCATACTGACGGACGGGTGTATAATGGCCATTCAAGCCCGCCGATTTCGAAACTTTCATTTTGGACGGCTTCCGCACCGCCACCTAATACATTATCTAATACACGAACCGTACTGTCAACAAAAATTTGCGCAGCAATTTCGCCACCAGATAAAACATAATCTCCGACAGATAATTCTTCTATGTCATATTCATCAATGACGCGTTGGTCGATACCTTCGTATCTGCCACAGAGCAGGGTTATTGTATCATATTTTGCATATTCGTGCACTAATTTTTGATTTAATTGTTTTCCGCGTGGGGAAAAGAATATAATTTTACCCTTGTTTTCAATAGAATCTATTGCATTTCCTAAAACATCTGGGCGCATAACCATACCGGCACCGCCACCAAATTGTTCATCATCAACACTGCCATAATTGTTTATAGCAAAATCACGGATATTTATTGCTTTATATGACCAAATTCCTTTTTCCAGTGCACGACCAACAACCCCTTTATCAAGAGTTCCTGGAAACATTTCTGGAAAAACAGTCAATATATTAAAATGCATATTGTTTATCTTCCGTTGTTTTGTTTGACACAAAAATCACAAACTTCTTTGATTATACAGTCTAATTTGAATGTAGAATCGTAAGACAATTCAACACCGTGTAACGCTTGATATATCAAAGATCTGTGACACACAAAATCTGGATTAGACATTTGTGGACATTGTTTTGACATGGTTTTATCTGTAAACATATTACCAATCCTTGTATTATCTGTCGTTGTATTGTTGCCTAGAAAGTCCTGATTCATATCTTTCTTTCCTGACCGCTTCAACTTCTTCCAACAAATCTACAATATTGTTTGATTTATACGGATAACCCGCAACCGCATTTGTATATGGACGTTCGCCTAAAGCATATGCGTTGATTTGCATATCAAAATAATCTTTGACTCTTTTTCTAATCATCGGCGCCTTGATAGGGAACCGATATATCAAGTCCATTAAATCACAAACCAAACCACGTTTTGAATACATTTTGTTTAAATGTTCTTCTATATAAGAATGAATTTCGTGATATCTTACAGATTTTTTATCATCAACAATATCATGATATTTTATTAACTGGTTATCTGCGAAGCGTACAACAGATTTTACAGTGTTTTTGAATTTTGTATCTGCTAAAGTTCCGGTTATTTCAAAATTTAACATATTATAAAACCTTTATCGTTTTATTGGTTAAATCTACAACCGAACCCGCAAATGCAACCATATCGCCATTATCCAATTCAATTATATCGCCACCACCAAAATTCTGAAAACAATCTACCGTTCCAATTTTTTTATTATCACGAATAACATCAAAACCAATTAAATCAGATTGATAATATTCGTTTTCTTTCAATTTTGGTAAATCATCACGTGATATAAATAATTCAACACCACGTAATGTTTCAACGGTGTTTCTGTCATCAAAACCGTCTATTTTTGCAATAATAAGGCCTGGTTTTAATACACGAATAAAATGAAATTGTTCTGGGGTAAATTTTGTAGAAATAATATGGAATTTTTGGAAATCTTTTTCTGATTCAGAATATGTTTGCACACGGCATTCACCACGAATACCCTGGGGTGCAACGATTTTTCCAACCAAAATTTTGTTTTCCATGTCCATATTACATAAATGCCTGGCGGTTTCCCAACCAGGCACCCAAGATTACAAAATTATTATTCAGCAACTGTTTCCGCTGTTTCTGCTGGTGCTTCAGTTTCTGCAACTGGTTCTTCAGCAGGTGCTTCTGCGGCTGCTTTTGCAGCGGCTTCTGCAGCAGCTTTTTCTTCTGCGATTTTAGCCAATTTGTCGGCTTTATCTTTTGCCTTCATCTGTGTTTTTTCAGATGGTTGGTTTTTCTTTGTTTGTGTTGGGATAGGTTTTGCAGCAACCAAACCAGCATTTACCAAGAATTTGTAAACACGGTCAGAAGGTTTTGCACCTTTGCCCATCCAAGATTTGATTTTTTCAATATCCAATACAACGCGTTTTTCGTCGTCTTTTGCCAACATTGGGTTGTATTTACCGACTGTTTCCAATATAGCGCCTGAATTACGTGCATTGCGAGAATCTGTCACAACTACGTGATAGTAAGGACGTTTTTTTGCACCATAACGTGCTAATCTGATAACTGTTGCCATAATTTTGCTCCTTGTTTTTTTGTTATCTTGTTTTTCCAAAAATTGCACATAAGAAAACCGACATCAAGAGCGAAACTCGCCGGATGATGTTCCTTGCACATACCGTGCACAGGGGTTATTGAAATGGCAATCTTTTGGGAATGCAGGGATATTATGTATTAAATTTTACAAAAAGTCAAATATTTGTTCAACTTTGTCGAACATTACAATTAATTTGTGTATTGATATAAATCTGGGGACGTAATGTTTTGTATTGATGTGGTATAGGTATATTTATTTTTATGTTTATCGGCATACAATCATAGGTAAGGGCATCTGATTTCTTGTTATTACATATTTTATGCGCAGGCTGCATATTTGACAGATGTGTTGTGCCACCCAATGTCTTAGGATACTTATGATCCCAAGAAAAAGACAAAGGATCATCAGATTGTCTTTTTTGATTTTCAGAAATTACAGACATATCTATCATTTTTCCGCACAACGCACAAGTCGGAAAATAATTATATCGACCCAATATTTTATACAAAGTTTTGGTTTTGGTTTTATCCAGCAAATCCAAGATATTTTTCTGTTCTAACAATTCATTAACGAGATATTGCACAGATTGTTTTAAAGTCATAAATCTAAAAAAAACACAGCGGTTTGAACGCTGTGCAGAGATAAGTATAGATTGGACAATTTGAAGATGCTTATCATCCATTTTATTTGAAACTTTTCCGACCGTACGTAAAAGGTCTTTCATATCTTTTGGCGACACGATTCTCCCTCTTAGTTTAAAATCATCTTAACAGACGTTATTTTAACATAAACAGCATGCCTAAGTCTAGAGTTTTTTATCAATCTAAACTTTGTTCAATGTCGGTGCATAATTAAAAACAGCCTGCATCCAAGAAGCTACATCTGTTGTTTTACCTGCTATGTTTAATAGTTTTGGTGAAACTTTTACTGCTTTCATATTGCCAAAAATCGCACTCATTGTCTTTGGCATACTTGCCAACTTTGCTGGGGATTTTACAACAAATTTTGATGCACCAGGACCAAACAAAGAAATTGCGTCACCTAAAATTTCAAACAGCTGTCCTGTTGTTTGCACGGCCTGATTAGCACGAGCCTCAAAAGATTTATTCGTTTTTTCTGCAAGTTTTTCATAAAAGTTTTTATCATCAATTTTGTTAATTAATGACGCAGTTAAACTGTCCAAAGCATACGCCAAATTTTGTGAAACCCCATCAGAATAATACTGCAACGTAGACAAAACATCTTTCAAATAAGCCTTTGCACAACCCGTATTATTGCAGTCTTGTATAGCGTATTCCCATCTTCTAATCGTTTGTATTCGTTCGTCTTCTGCATCTTGTTCCATTTTTTGTCCCCCCACGGCCAAAGTACCACCAATTAATGTTGCACCAACCACCCAACCAGACCCACCAGTTGCAACGCCAATAATCATAAAACCAAGTGTAGCGCCCGTCTGTGCAAGTCTTTTATTAGTTTTATTTACTTCTTCTGCGTTTGCAGCATTGTTCATTTTAATAGAACACAAACCGGTTTTATCATGATACGTGATTGTACCAATTTTTGATAATTCTTTTTCTGCGCTTTCACATTGTTTTTTTGATAAAGCAAAACAGTTAACACCATCAAAAGTACCACCCAGGTCCACCAAACATTTAAACCCATCCATTGCGCCAGCATGCAAAGCATCTTGTGTTTCACTTAAATCATCAAAAACAAATTCGGCTTTCTTGCCATTTATCCAACAAGTCACTATATCATCTTTGGCATAATGTAACCCATCTGGAATCATTAGTTCAGTAAACCCCTTGTCACAACGAAAAGATCTCAATTTCAAACCTTGTTTTTTTAATGATATTTCCGCATATCTGCGCAATAACATCTGCAGCTCTCCAACAGCATGCATCTGCCAAGTTGTAAATTCACGTCTATCCATATTAAAAGGCATAGGGGATAAATCTGATTCTTTTTTACTATTAAAACTTGCAATACAATGTTTTACAGCAACTATTTTTGTGGCACCTTCTTGGTTAGAGTCATAATCAGGAACAACCCTTGTATGTTCGTACACAGCATTATAGCCAAATTTTTGCATACTTTTATCTGTGTTAATACATAGTTGCTCTGGAACATCTCTACAAGACGTGTCTGGATATATCCCTTTTTTTGTTATATCTATACCATTCATAGACGCAAGAGCTTTGAATATAGAGGATCTTATCTCACCATCACATGTACTCTGTTCTACATCATCAAACCTAAATTCAAACTTTTTTGCATTATCCAAAGTTGTACATTTTATATAATCATCATTAGAATAATCATAAAAACTATACCCATTTACACCCATTCCTTTAACGTTTCTATAAACGGGACTGCAAACAGCAGATTTGCCATGTTTTAAAAGTATATATTCTTCTGCCAATCCTGTGGCCTGATACATTTGTACTTGTGTTTTTTTAAATGGTTCCATTTCACAAAATTTGGTTTTACCATCATGTGTGTTTTGCGCACAAACCGCCTCAAAATAAACATTATCCGCAAGCTTAGATATTCCTGTTAGAGTTTTTAAATCAACTGTAACAGTATCTGCCCCGGCTTGCAATACAGCAAAACATAACGTTAATACACAAAAAGATATCATTCTTATTATCTGCATAGCGGATGATCCTCTAATTTTAACAATTCTTCAATCGAATGTTCTAATGGCTTTAATGCCTCTACCTTTTCTATAAACGTTTTTATTTCTTCATCTTTCATAAGATCGCTGTTGTTGGCTTTTATTTCTGCCGCATATTTTTGGTTTTCTTCTATACGCGCATTACATCTGTCTATTTCAAAATTCACTAAATTATCTATCTCGGCCTCAATATCGTCACGTTCTTGAACCAAATTTTCTATATCTATCTCTTTTTTATTTTTGTTTCCGTTTATTGCCAAATTACCAATTATTCCACCAATAATACCCGCACCAACCAACACGCCACCGGCAATAACACGATTCTTGGATGTTTTTTTGTCTGCGTCTATCTTTGCCTGGTCTTCTTCGGAACCTAACATCTTTGCACGATAGAGCGATGCGTATGCACCACCAGTTATACCAACATTTTCATCATCATATAACCCCATGGTCGCTTTATCTAATATTTCTTCGCTTTCAATACCAGGTTTCATTCCAAGTGCTGTTTTGCGTTCTTTCAAATCGTTTGCCAATGCAACATATTCAGTGCGCAATTTCATAAGTTCTGGAATATTACCACCCGGTAATTCTATTTCTTCTGGGCCGGCTTTTACTTGTTTGCCGTCTGCGTATGTACAACGGAATGTTTGTATATAGGCGTCCATATCTGCATCTGCGTTTTTGTCTGCTTTCTGTTCAGATAATCCCATCGCCAATTCCATACCACCGATACCAGTTGCGGCGGTCGTCAATGCAGTTAAAGTTTTATTTGCCGTTGATTGTTCGTTTTCTTTTGCGTTCTTATACGCACTTTGTCTTTCTGATAACATTGTTTTGTTTTTTTCTTCAACACTTGCTAACAGGTTCTCTAATTTTTGATATAATTCCCGACGTTCTTCATTTTCACTTTCGTCCCAGTGCAATTCTTTCAGCTTGTCTTTTACTTCTGTAAGATGGTCTGTTTCTATTTGGAAAGGTTCGGCTACAGCTTCTTCTGCTTCGTCTTTGTTTTCTGTTTCTTGTTGTTCTGTACTTGTAACAGCAGGATTAGAAGCATCGGCTGCAAACACAGTCCATGGACAAAATATTGCCAAAACAACAAAGATTCTTAACCTTCCTAACATTCTTTTTATATTTTATCAAAAACCCCTGTGTTAGGCAAGTGTATTTTAGTTCTGGACATTTGATTTTAATAATTATAATATTTGGTTAAATCGCGGGTGTGGTATAATGGTAGCATGAAAGCTTCCCAAGCTTTAGACGAGGGTTCGATTCCCTTCGCCCGCACCAAAAATGAAGTCGACCCTTGTGGTCGAATTTATTTTTGTCGGGTAAATAAGGTGTTGAATCGAACCCGATAAAGTTGCGCAGCAACGTGGGGTCGGGACGTAGCGAAGCGAAGTGAAAGGGGCCCGATACGAAGTATTGGGAATTACATTCCCTTCGCCCGCACCAGAAATTCAACCGGTCTTGTACCGGTTTTATTTTTAACGTGTGTTTTTATCGTTTTTTATTGAAAAACAACTTTAATATTATTTAATAGTTTGTTGAAACGAGTTTATAATTTCACACAAACTACGATTCTTAATTTGTTCACGATATTTGTAATTATATATCGCCGTATCGTTATTATCCAATACCAAACAATCATAACCATCATTGTTTGGTTGTCCAGAATTCGTATAAACATTATTTATTTTTGCACGACCCTTATTAAATATACTTGATGTAAAATCATTGTATATAAACATCGTGTTTTTACCGTCTGGCGATATTATTATCCAATCACCAATTTCATTTGGAATAACATAAAAACCTTTCTTGGATAATTCTTGTTCTAAATTATTTAATACAACCAATGATTTTTGTGTATTAAACCCAACCAAACAAATTCTGATTGCATAAGACAAAGCAATTTCTGTTGTAATATCGCTGATTATTTTTACAACACCACTTTGATTATTATGAAATTCATCAACAGAAATATCCAGTGTGACTAATTTTTCATATTTATAAGCATATTTTGCAATATCAGACAATATTTTAATACGCATTTTATCACTGTTTCCCCAAACACCATTAGTTTTCAGGGTAGGTACAAAACCATTTTTATAAATAATATCTAATACATTTGGAATATAGTTTTCTTGGTTATGAATATAAGGCGCCATTACTTCGCCACCACCAATACTTATCAATTCGTTTGGTTTTGTATCCATAGACGCAGTTTCAGACATATATTTTTCAATTTTTTCCAATGGAAATAATTTTAATGGCTGGGTTGGTGCACTGCATTCACAACAATGCTTACAATTCAAATCGCACCAATTTGTGATTTTGAAATGCAGATTCCATTGTTTATTCATATAAAATCACCAAATTTACGCGCACCGTTTATCTGCGATTGTATTTGTTGTTCAGGTTGTGTGTAAATCTACTTATTTCTTTGACACGTTCCCATTTCAATAAAAGATTATGTCTTTCAATTTCTCGCATATAATCCAGTAATTGTTTTTTATCTTTTGTGTCTACACCAGCAAACCAATGCGAATACATTACACCTTTTATTTGTCCCATCAATTTACGACAATTTGGTTCATGAGACAAAAATTTTGAAAGATGATATGATTGTGTGTATTTTGGCATGCTGAACACCTTTATTTCACAGGAATTTTCAAGTTTTGTTCTGGAAATATTAAATCCGGATTTTCAATTTTGTTTTCTTTTGCAATTGTTGTGAACAAGATTCCTTTGCGTAAGAAATTACGAGCAATTATCCATAAACAATCACCACGACGAACCGTATAAAATGTATTATTTGCACCACTCATTTTTGGCATAACAAATTTATGTTCAATGTCTGCAACAACATTGCCTTCGCCATCATGCAAACGAACATTCATTTTATATGTTGCACCTTCTTTCAATTTACCAACATCAACACCCAGACCAAAATTTTTATAATTAGAAACACGTGCATAACCAAGATATTTATCGTTCAATGATAAAGATACACGCAATTTTGGTAATGCTTTGCCAGACACGACCAAACGACCAGATTCCAAATAATCTATTTTAGAAACAACTAAATCGCCATCTGCTACATTTGGGGCTTGCAAAAATTTACTACCATTTTTAGTCAACAACAAAGATGTTGAATTTTTATATCCACGTTCAGAAATATACACAAATACTGTGTTTTCAGATTTGATGTTTTTTGTTATGTCTATCAAAGATATTACATAGTTGCCTGGTTTATATGCGTTTGCAGGTGCAAAAACAAATTCACCATTTTTATTTGTGTGTTCTGTGGCAACCACTTTGTTATTCATAACGATAGAAACATTATCACCAGGGATTGTACGACCGGCGATAACTAATTTACCGTTTTCTTCAATTCTGACGATATCAAATTCAGGTTTTGTAATTTCTTTTACAGAATTTGTTTTATCCACAGGTTTAATAATTGGTTCTGGAACAGCAGGGGAAATAATTTTTACAGGTGTGTTTATTTTTACCAACATAACAACAACTGCTATCAAAACAACCAACAAAGCACACAACATAGGAAACCAATAAGAACGCAATGTAGATTTATTGTTTTCGTGTGTTGTTTTTACAGATTCTGATTCTTTTGCATTAAACATATTGAATCTGCGCAAAAATTTACGTGTGAAATTACGACGTTTTTCCAACCAAGATTGTTGGCGATTTATAGCACCATTTATAATTTCGTCTGTTGAACGTTTTGTTTTTCCAATATTAGTTGCTGCCATGATAAAACCCCTTATTTATTATACTTGACAAAATTATTACAAAAAATATTTATTTGTCAAGTTATTTGTGATATAATAAATATAAATTATAGGGAGATTAAATTGGTAACAAAGAAAATTGGAATTATGACAACTGGCGGTGATTGTTCGGGTCTGAACACCGTTATTCAACGTATTACAGACGGTTGTATTCGTCGTAAATGGCAAATAATTGGAATACAAGACGGCACAGACGGTCTATATTCATCACCGGCAAAAACAATAGATTTATCTGATATGAATTTTTTGTTTGCTAATTCTTATTCATCAGGCAGTATTTTGGCAAACGGAAATGAAAACGCTACAAATTTTGAATCTGCGGCACGCGCTGGTAAATTAAACGCTTTCAATAAAAGATTACAAAAATCGTTAAAAGATTTAGGATTAGACGCGCTTATTTTAATTGGTGGCAACGGCAGTTTATCATTGGCGCATTTGTATAAAGAAATATATTCAGATTTGCAATTGGTATGTATTCCAAAAACAATGGACCTTGATATACCATTGACCGATAAAACAATTGGTTTTGATACTGCTGTGCAACAATTGTCTTATTATGCGGAACAATTGTTATTGATTGCGCGCAGTCATCACAGATGGTTCGTTATTCAAACAATGGGACGCGCCTGTGGCAGTTTAGCATTAAACGCGGGGGTTGCGGTTGGTGCAGACGCAATTTTAATACCAGAAGTAAAATTTGATGTTGATAATCTGGTTAAACACATTAAAAAATCAAACCGTGATTATGGAATAATAATGGTATCAGAAGCAATTTCAATCCGTGGTCATTCTGGAAAACCTGCTGATATGATTTCACGCGCATTGACCAAGGCAAATATTCCAAACAGAACCGCTTTTCCAGAACATATCCAACGGGCAGGGAACACGGTCGCATCTGACAGAATATTGGCGTCTGGATTTGCAGATACCGCGTTGAAAGCCATCGAAAACAATGAAACAAATGTTATGACCGTATTACAAAACGGCGAATACAAAACAGTATCTTTGAGCGATTTCTTTGATGCAGGTAGAAAAGTGAAAGACCCACATATTGTTGGTGTAATGACTTCAAATCGTTATGTAGAACCAGATGATGTGTTATTGCAAATAGCAACAGATATGGGAATTTATATCGGTGAAAAAAGAAAATAATATGTTCGGATATAAAGTTTATATAAACTTGTTTTTGTATAAAATTGGCGCAAAACATATATTGCCGTCTGCAATTATAAACAACAAACCAATTAAAGAAAACAACGAAGAACTGGTAAAATATCAAAATGTTTTTGTTCGCAAATCTGTTGCTAAAATGTTAAAGACAGCGACAAATTTGCTGCCAAAAGATTATTCTTTTAAAATATTGTGTGGTTATCGTTCAATAGCCGAACAACAAAGGAATTGGGAAAACGGTATAAAAACACTTATAAAACAACACCCAACATTACCGATATCTGAAATAGAAAACATCAACAGAAAAATGAACGCAGATCCAAGACGTGGCTTCGGCCCACATCAAACGGGTGGGGCAATAGATATAATTTTGTTATACAAAAACAAACCTGTTGATATGGGTGGCGAATATATGTCAAATCTAAATTCTAAAACATATTCTAAAAATTTAACAAACATCCAAAAAACAAATCGTAAAATTTTAATTACCGCACTTGAAAGTGTCGGATTTCAAAATTATCCAAACGAATGGTGGCATTGGTCTTACGGGGACAGGGCTTATGCAGCATATAAAAATAAAAAATATGCAATTTATGGAAAGATATAAAAAACACCCGTTTGGGCGCTTTTTTTTATTTTTGTTTGTTTTGTTTTATTTGTTTTAATTGTTTCAGCAAATTTGTTGCCATATTATCCATTTCAACAACATTCATATTTGGAACAGCCAATTCACGACCAGATTTACGTGCTTCTTCTGTTTCGTGTTTCATATATTTAACAATACTAAATTCACGAATTTCTGGGCCTGTCTGAACAACTTCGCCATTGACTCTATCAAAAGTAGGTTTTCCATGTATCAAAGCATAATCACCAACGCGTAATAATTTTACCAGGTTATTCATAGCCGCGTTATCTCTATCATATTTATATTCTATTGCAAAACGACCCCACACAGGGTTATAAAATCCCAGATTATAACCGTTTTCTATTTCTGATTTAGATAACAAAACAGATTTCATTTTTGATATATATTCAGCCATAAGATTACCTCTTTACACATTTAATGGTATCAGAGAAATGTGTTTTGTCAACAAAAACCGCCCAAAAGGGCGGCTTCTGTGGATAGGAGTAATTTAACCATAAAACATTATTTTTCAGAAAAATCTGCATCTGTTGCGTTTTTATCGCCAGATTCAGTGTTTTGTTCTGATGATGCACCTTGCTGTTGTTGTGCTTCTTGGGCTGCTTTATAGACGGCTTCGCCCAATTTCATAGCTTTTTCAGTAAGAGCATCAGTTTTTGCCTTTAATGATTCAGCGGTTGCGTCTGCTTTTGCTAATTCATCAGACAAATCTTTCTTGGCATTTTCTATTGCTTCGCGTTCTTCAGCAGAGATTTTATCACCATGTTCTTTCAATGATTTTTCAATACTGAACACTGCTGTTTCTGCTGTATTTTTCGCTTCTGCTAATTCTTTTTTCTTTTTATCAGATTCAGCATTAGCGGCCGCTTCATCAACCATACGTTTGATTTCTTCTTCAGATAATCCACCGTCTGATTTAATAGAAATTGCTTGTTCTTTACCTGTTCCTTTATCTTTTGCAGACACATGAACGATACCATTTGCGTCTATATCAAAAGAAACTTCAATTTGTGGCATTCCACGTGGGGCAGGTGCGATACCTTCCAAATTAAATTGACCCAACAATTTATTATCGGCGGCCATATCGCGTTCACCCTGAAATACACGAATTGTTACAGCAGATTGATTATCTTCTGCAGTAGAAAAGATTTGTGATTTCTTGGTTGGAATTGTTGTGTTACGGTCAATCAAACGTGTGAATACACCGCCCAATGTTTCAATACCCAATGATAATGGAGTAACATCCAACAACAAGACATCTTTAACATCACCTTTCAAAACGCCACCCTGGATAGCCGCACCAAGTGCAACTACTTCATCTGGGTTTACACCCTTGTGAGGTTCTTTACCAAAGAATTCTTTAACTGTTTCTACAACCTTTGGCATACGTGTTTGACCACCAACCAAAATAACTTCGTTGATTTGAGATGTTGTTAAACCAGCGTCTTTCAATGCTTTGCGACATGGTTCAATTGTTTTTTCAATTAAATCTTCAACCAAAGATTCCAATTTTGCACGTGTCAATGTTGTATTGAAGTGTTTTGGACCAGTTGCATCAGCAGTCAAGAAAGGCAAATTGATTTCTGTTGATGTTTTTGATGACAATTCAATTTTTGCTTTTTCTGCGGCTTCTTTCAAACGTTGCAATGCCAATTTATCGTTTGATAAATCAATACCTGTCTGAGATTTGAATTCTTCAATCAAATGTTTCAATATACGTGCATCAAAATCAGAACCACCCAAAGCAGTATCACCGTTTGTAGATTTAACTTCAAATACGCCATCTACGATTTCCAAGATAGAAACATCGAATGTTCCACCACCAAGGTCATAAACAGCAATCACACCGTCTTTGTTTTTATCCAAACCGTATGCCAATGCAGCGGCAGTTGGTTCATTAACAATACGCAAAACATTCAAACCTGCAATACGGCCGGCATCTTTTGTTGCCTGACGTTGAGAATCGTTAAAATATGCAGGAACAGTAATAACAGCGTCTGTAACTGTTTCGCCCAAATAACTTTCTGCATCTTTCTTTAATTTAGCCAAAATCATAGCGGAAATTTGAGATGGTGCATATTTTTTACCATCAATTTCAACCCATGCGTCACCATTTTCACCAGCTACAATTTTATAAGGAACGCGTTTTTGGATTTCTTTGACTGCTTCGCTATCAAAACGCAAACCCATCAAACGTTTGATTTCATAAATTGTGTTTTCAGGATTTGTAACAGCCTGGTTCTTTGCAGTAATACCAACCAATTGGTCGCCAGATGTTGTCAAAGCAACCACAGATGGTGTTGTGCGTTGTCCTTCGCTGTTTTCAATAATTTTTGGATCTGTTCCGTCCATGAAAGCCATAGCGGAATTAGTTGTTCCAAGGTCTATACCTAATACTTTTGACATAGTTTTTACTCCTTAAATTTCTACTTGTTTGAGATATAGTTATAAAAAATATCATTTCAAGGGGTAAAAACAAAAATAATTATTAGTTTATATTCCTTTCAATTTATCAACAAACCGTATCGCAGTTGTATCAACCACATCATTTAAATCATGTCTGTTAAAACATTCACGTTGATATTTTCTGACCCCAGCATCTGCACCGTCCCACGCGTCGCCACGCATGGCTTTTAATTTATATTCTTCCCATGATTTACAATGATAATGATGAACACGAATTTTTGATATTGGCATACTTTTTGTCCTGCCTGCAACACTGTGTTCGTGACACCCCATATTGAATACTAAGCGTGGATTTATAATAGATTTATACAACCAACTATGTTTTGCGCGTTTTGTATAACTTTCTAAAACCAAACCTTTTGGGGTTGTTTCGTGGCCATTTGAACCGAAAATAACCCACGGAATAATAATCTGGGCAACATTATCTTTTTGTTCGTTCAACAATGGTAAAATTGAATCATCTTTCACAGGAACAATATATTCATCTAAATCTATCACAGCCAACCATTTTGTTTCGTTTTTATGCTTTTTTATACAATCATTGTATGCTGGCAACTGCATTTTTTGTCCCGGAAAAAATGTATAATCAACCAAACCTTCTTTTATATAAGGTTCCAGAATTTTACGGCTGTCATCATTACTTTCATTATCATATAAATAGAATTTTTGGACACCAACCAATTTATGAAATTCAATCCATTCTTTCAAATATGGACCTTCGTTTTTCATAATCGCAACCACCGCCAAATCATATTTATATTTATTTTGATGCTGATTTTTACGCAATTCCTTGCTTTCTTTCATCCATTTAAAGATACCATATTCTACTATCTTTTTAACACGCTTTGATTTATATTTATCAATAATAAATGTGGCGACAATGTGTGCAAATAATCTTTTAATTTGGTGATTCATTACAAACCCTTTTTTTTACTATGTTTGTATTATTACACATTAAAAGGATTTTTTTCATAAAAAAATTAAACAGATAAAAAAAAGACCGTCCAGAAAGGGCGGTCTTGCAAATTTATATCCACAGATATTATTTCTTTGCAGGTGCAGCAGCAGCGGCAGCAGCCTGTTGTTTTGCATCTGCTTCTTCTGGCATTTTACCACCGATAGTAGCGAAAGCCAAATCAGCCATGTGCAAACCTAATTTAATACCTTCTGGTAACACCAAATCTGAACCGTGGATTGTATCGCCGATTGTAACATCTGATAAATCGATTGTGATTTTTTCAGGCATATCAGATACCAAACCAACCAAAGCAACCTTACGTACTGCAAAGTTCAATACACCACCCAATTTAAGACCTTTGGATGTTTCTGTGTTAATAACTTCTACAGGAACGACAACATGAACAGGTTCTTTAACATTGATACGTTTGAAATCAACGTGAACAACTTTGTCAGATACTGGATGATATTGAATATCCATCAACATAGCGTCTTCTTTGCCATTTGATGTTGTAATTTCAAACAATTTTGTTCGCAATGATGGTTGTCCCAACAACATATTGAATTCATGTCCATTCAATTCAATAGACACAGGTTCTTTCTTTTCGCCATAGATAACAGCAGGGATGTTTTGGTTCTTGCGAACTGCACGTGCGGCCCCCTTGCCAGCAACTTTGCGAATTTCAGCGTTTAATTTTATAGCCATTTT
>CADBLE010000002.1 GCA_902795435.1 uncultured Pseudomonadota bacterium | reverse complement strand
CAACAACGGCAAAACTTACTTTATTCATAATTTTTTTCATATAAAACTCCTTTTCTTTCTATTGTATTTTATCATAAAAACAACACATAAACAAATAAAAAACACCACAAATTTGTGGTGTCTTTTTATATTTCCTTAAAACTTATGAATTAGTCAGCATAAGAAGGAACAATGATATATCTGCTTTGCAAAACTTGTTTTTTTGCACATTTAGAACAACCGCAGTTTGATTTTTTTGGCATTTCGCTGTCTACATATACAGGAACAATTGCCTTTCTGTCGTTACGTTGTGCGCCGAAAGTGTCATTCATATACAAATCAGAACATCTTGTATTGCGATATACGATTTTTTTAGCATCTTCAAGATTACGGATTTCAGAATTGAATTTTTCACCTTCTTCTGAAAAATAATATACACAATCTTCACCTTTTTGACGATAACGAAGATCGGATTCATAATAATCATAACCAGAACAGCCAGCAACAACGGCCAAGCCCAACATAGACAATACTGCTTTTTTCATTTTTGTTTTTCCTTTGTTGTATCTCTCTAGCGTCCCGATTCGTTATTCGAATTGTTGCACAAATATTCCTGTTGTCAAGATTTTTATAAATGCACCCCGCCACCTTTTGTGATATAATAAACACATAATAAAAAAAGGAAAAACAATATGCACTTTACAGATTTTGGATTGGCCGATACAAAAAAATTATTAAAAAATGCTTTGCGTGGCGGATACGCAGTTCCGGCTTTTAATTTTTATAATATGGAAACACTGCAAGCCATTGTTGATGCATCAAATATTACACAGAGTCCAATTATTTTAGCCGTATCTGAAAGCGCACTTGCCTATATGGGTGAAGATATCTTGATGGCCATAGTTGATGGTATAGAAAAAAAGCGTGGTCAAATTGCATTGCACCTTGACCATGGACACAGTTTAGAAATTTGCAAACACGCGATTGACCTTGGGTTTTCTTCCGTTATGTTTGACGGCAGTGGTCTGCCATTAAAAGAAAACATCAAGATTTCTAAAAAAGTTGTCGAATATGCACATAAACACAATGTTTCTGTTGAAACCGAATTGGGTGTTCTGGCTGGCATAGAAGATAAAAACACAAAATCTAAAAACAATTCTTATACAGACCCGACAATTGTTAAAAATTTCGTAAAAGAAACAGGAACCGATTTTCTGGCTATCGCAATTGGAACATCACACGGTTTATACAAAAGAACAAAACCAACCGATAAATTAAGATTTGATATATTGGAACAAATCGCAACAGAAATTCCAACAACCCCACTCGTTTTACATGGGGCATCAAACATTCCACAAAAATTTATCAAAACCATAAATAAATTTGGTGGAAATATAAAAAATGCTTTTGGTATCGCACCTGCACAATTAAGACATGCAATTTCTTTACATATAACAAAAATAAATGTAGATTCCGATTCGCGCCTTGCATTTACATCTGCTGTTCGTGAAACATTGGCAAAAGATAAAAACGCATTTGACCCACGAACATATTTAACCAAGGCACGTGAATATGTTACAAAAAATTGTGTAGATGAAATACAAAATATAATGGGTTCTGGATATAAAATATAAAAAAATAAAAAACCGCCTTTACGGCGGTTTTATTGGTTTATGTCATTTTTATTTTGCACGTTCAACATATTCTAATGTTTCTGTGTTTACGACAATTTTTTCACCTTGTTCAATAAAGGTTGGAACCTGGACACGAACACCATTATCTAAAATTGCAGGTTTACCACCACTGCTTGTTGCTGTTTGACCTTTCAATGCAGGTTCTGTTTCTTCAACAGTTGCAACAACTGTTTTTGGTAATGTAATAGATACTGGGTGACCTTCTACAAAGTTTGCCTTTACAATCATTTCAGGTGCCAAGAATTTCATTTGTTCACCCAAACTGTCGTTTGGCATTGTGAATTGTTCATAATCTGATAAATTCATGAAGAAAGCATCTGTTCCGTCAGAATACAAATATTGACATTCCAAATCTTCAACCATCAATTTTTCAACTTTATCTTCTGCACGCCAGCGATCGCCACCTTTGTTACCAGAATCAATATCACGCAAATCTGCCTGAACGAAAGCACCACCCTTACCTGGTTTTACTTTGGTAATAGATGTGACAGAATAACGTTTGCCATTGTGGGAAATAACCCAACCAACACGCATATCATTAGCAATGTATGATGCCATTTTAATACCTCTTTTTATTTTTTACCTACTAAGAATATAATAAACTTTTTATATTCGCAACATTTTATTGCATTTCGCGTTTATGTTTCCAATATCTGTCTATTGAATCCATAATACACTTGTCCGCATCTTCACGATTTCCCCAACCTATAACCTTGGACCAAGAATGTGGTTGTAAATCTTTATAGTGTTGAAAGAAATATTCTATTTTGGAACGCAAGATTGCAGGCAATTCCTCTACAAAATTTGTATCTTTATAATATGGGTCAATTCTGTCCAATGGGACACAGATAACTTTTTCATCGCCACCCGCCTGGTCTTCCATAATTAAAACACCGATTGGACGAACTTCAATCAAAACACCCGGACGCAATGGTGCATTACAAACAACCACACAATCAAGTGGGTCCCCATCATCACCCAAAGTCCCCGGAAAATAACCATAGTTCGCAGGATATGCCATTGGTGTATGTAAAATTCTGTCCACCTTTAACATACCTGTTTCTTTGTTGATTTCATATTTAACCACACCATTTTCAGGAATTTCTATAATGGCATTCATTTTCTTTGGTGGTTCTTTCCCAGCCGAAATTTCTTCTATAGTCATTGTTTCCTCTTGTTTTTCAGATTAAAAAATCCGTCATCCGACGGATTTTTTATTTTATTTAATCTTGTTACATACGCATTGGCATCAAAACAAACAATGCATCTGTATCTTTGTCAGTAGATTTAATAATTGTTGGTGATAAAGATTCCTGCATTTCCATTTGGAATTTTTCACCTTCTGCCTGACCAGCAACATCCAACAAGAATTTAACATTGAAATTGATAGTAAATGTTGCATCACCATTATATTCAACATCTAATTCTTGGGTTGCAGTTCCAGCATCCTGACTTGAAGCACTGATAACCAATTTGTTCATAGAAAATGCCAATTGAACAGATTTTGTTTTATCAACACTGGCCACAGAAACCAAATCAACCGCATTGATAAATTGTTTTCTGTCCAAAATTGCGATTTTATCGTTACCCTTTGGAATAACGACACGATAATTTGGATATTGTGCATCAACCAATTTACTTGTCAATGTGGCAGAACCAATTGTAAAGCGTGCCTTGGTATCAGACAATTCAATCAAAACATCATCAACTGTTGCATCTTCCAACAATTTAGACAATTCACCGATAACACGTCTTGGTAAAATAACAGACGGCATTGTCTTACTGCCTTCTGGTGCGTTGATTGCACACAAAGCCATACGTTGTGCATCTGTTGCAACTGCAGTCAATTTTTCATCATCACCAATATGGAAATAAATACCACCCAAATGATAACGAACATCGTCTGTTGGAATTGCAAATTTTGTTTGATTTATCAAATGAGCCAAATCACCAGTTGTCATTTGGAATTTTGTGCTTAAATTACCGCCAGCCATTGCAGGGAAATTTTCTGCAGGCAATGTTGGTAATTGAAATACAGCACGACCACTTGAAACAACCAATTTATCACCAGATTGTTTAAAACTGATTTCTGCATCATCAGGTAATTTACGAACGATATCATATAACATCTGAACCGGCACAGTTGTTTTACCAGCCAACGTAATGTCGGCAGCAACATGTTCAACCAATTCCAAATCTACGTTTGTAGCAGATAAAATTAAATCGTCAGCCACTTCTATTTTGACGTTTACCAAGATAGGCAAAGATGCACGTTTTTCAACGATAGATTGCATATGCCCCAGTGCGCGAATTAAATCCTGACGAAACACTGAAAATTCCATAACCTTTCTCCTGTGTGTTTTATTTTTTCTTATTACTTAATTGCAGTTTATCAAAAAACACCGATTCGGTGCAAGAAATAATCTCACAATTTTTCCGTCATCAAATAATTGACAAAAAAGATTATTTTATAAATTTATTTTACAAGTATTTTTTCAAGTTTATTGCGGATTTTCTTCAAATCATCAAACTTTTTAATAGTGCCTTTTTCAGCAAAAGAAATATCACCTGTTTCTTCTGAAACAACCAAGACGATTGATTTAGAAACTTCACTCATACCAATTGCCGCCCTGTGACGCGTTCCATATTTCCATTGTAATTGGTTTTGAGACAACGGCAATATCGCCCCCGCAAAAGCGATTCGGTTATTTGATATAATCACAGCGCCATCATGTAATGGGGTCTTGTTAAAGAATATAGTCAGCAATAATTCACTGGTTATATTTGCATCTATCTTGGTACCATATCTTTCAATTACACCGTCATCTATATCTTCTGGAAAAACAATCAGAGCACCCGTATGTTTTTCAGACATATAACTTATTGCTTTGATAATTTCTTCTATCACCTGTTGTGAATCAGATGATTTTTTTGCATCTTGCTTAAATGCAAAAATAATATTTTTCCATCCCTTTATATTTCCCATCAATGCCAATAATTTTCTTAATTCAGGTTGAAAAATAACAATCAATGCCACAGATAAAAACAACGCCAACCAATGTAAAAAACGTCCCAACAAATTCAAATGTATCCACGGTAAAATAAAACTGATACCCCATAAAACACCCAAACCAAATAATCCCCTGACTAATTTTTCAGAAGAAGTGTTTTTTATAAACCCAATATAGAAAGCATATACAGCAATACCTATAATAAATATCTGAATAATATTTAACCAATCTAACATTTTTAATTCCTTTTACTTTCCAACAATGGCGCAGCCAAAACACGAATCGGTTGTTTGAACCAATCTGGGTCGCCATGTTTTATATGCGCACCTTTATTTTTTGCTGTTTTATATGGATGTTCATCTGCCAACCAACTTTCCAACAAATCACCCGCAATCAACCCAGCCACCGCACCCGCAGCAATACTTAAACCACCCGTCAACGGCGCCAACAACAATCCCAAACCAACCGCAGAACCAACCTTGCCTGCAATTGCACCACCAGAAATCTTTATATCTGGTTCAGCAAGATTTCCAGTAATCTGTAATGCATTTACCAAATTACCAGACAATGATAATTTTATTCCACGAACCGGCACGGTTGCCAACGATAAATTTATTGTTTCTTTTCCTAAATCAAGCGTTCCAACCAAACGTAGATTCATAACATGACTTTCAACCGCAACACCGTTTTGTGTTTCTATCAACCCATTTCTTAATTTAACATTTGCAACGGCACCCTTGATTTCAATCATATCGCGTTTATTACCTGTGAATAAATCTTCTACATTATGACGCAATGAAGTCAAGAAATCGCCACCATACATATATTCAACCAAATCTGCATGTGCATATCCCCTGTCCACAGAATAAACAATCACAGGTCCAGTTATTGTTTTCATTATCTGGGACATATCTTTTCCATGTGCCTTGACATAGAAATCAAGATTCATTGGCAACCCAGAAATAATATTATCAACATCTATCTCTTTCAATATATCCCCAACATAAATATTTTCGCCATGTGCCGCACTAACCGCCGTATAGACACCATCTTGATTTATATCTGCAGTTATAACAGCATCAACTTTTCCTGATGCGATATTTGTGAAAACATACGCACGAACTTTGTGATTTTGCACTTTCGCTTTTACATCTAAATTCTCTAAATCAAGAGAGTGATAAACAATAAATTTTTTCATATGAATATCTAAATCCATATCTAAATCATACAAAAATTCACCCAATAAAGGCATATCCTTAAATACATTTAATTCACGATTCGGGTGAATCCATTCTTGCCCCACCCCATACCATTCAGGAAATGATTTATATATATCAATATAATTAGATGTTATTTTTGCTTCTATCTTTGGTTGTTTTTTTGACCAATCATAAACTCCAGAAAAACTTAAATCTGAATTAGCAATAGATACAGAAGATTTTCTGAAAGAAATTTTTTTATTACCAATACCACCTGCAATATTTACCTTGATAACCGGTAAATCTATAATATTTATATTAAACCAATCACCAGATGCCTTGATATTTGGAATTTCACCACGAACAACAAAATCAATTGGAATACGACTGGTTCCTTCTAATGCGATATCTGCAATCAATGCCTGACCACCTGTGGCAAAAGCAATTTGCATTGGATAAATTTTTCTTTCACTGTTGTATTCTGAAAATTTTATAACAAATGGGAAATTATTATCATAAGGTTTTACCCAACCACTATACTCAACATTTTCATTTCGCATATAATTATGAATACCAAAACTGTTTAACACATATTTTTTATCATATGCATTTACAACAATATTCTGTATTTCAAACCCACCAAACGGCAATGGTTTAACTGGATATTTTTCTTTTTCTGTTTTTTCTGTATCCGGTGTATTTGTTGGTGTTTGTGATTTTTCATTAAATACTATTGAATCTTCATTTTTATCATTTTTTTCAAGATTTATTTTCGCATCATATACCTTGATATTTCTTATTACAGGCCGTTTCTTGAACAATGAAAATAAATCCATACGAACGCCAATTTTTTTCGCATAGAATAAATTTTTCTCTTTTGCCCATTCCGCATTTGGAATTCTGACAGAATTTAATTCTATTTCTGGTCGCAAAGAAAATTTCCACGTAATATTTCCATCTATTTCAATATTCATATTCGTTGCATCACGCAACATTGGTAAAATATTGCCACGCAAACTTTCAAGATTCATTTGTTGTAATGTAATTATAAACGCAACTATCAACCCCATAAAGGTCAGAAACAAACCACGTAATAACCAAAGATGTCGTCTATAAAAAGCATAAAAAAACATTTTTCAACCTTATGGTAAACTGAACTCTAAAAATTTTATAACCGACTGCATAAATTCAGGGACATCTGCACGCAAAGTAAAGATTTTTCCCGTTGACGGATGGACAAAGGTTATTTTATACGCGAACAAGAATAATTTTTTTGTCGTTAAAACAGACCCAAAAACATCATCTAATTTATCACGTGTTATACCGTATAAATCGTCCCCTACGATTGGTGCATTTAATGAATACGCACTGTGCAATCTTAATTGGTGTGTTCGTCCGGTTTTTGGCTTAAACAATATCCATGTCAACAAACCAGATGCTTCGCCCAACACCTTATATTCTGTAACTGCGCGTTGTGTTTGAACCCCAGTTGGCACCTTGTCCGCATCATCAAAAACACGACCCTTTGCCACATAATTATCAATTGTTCCAGATTTTTCAGCAACTGTTCCGTGTAACAATGCCAAATATTCTTTGTATGCAGTTTTATTTTGGAATTGATTTGATAAAATTTGCGCGGCTTTTTGATTTTTTGCAACAACCAACAACCCGCTTGTTTCACGGTCAAGTCTGTGAACCAATGAAATTTTATCGTATGGGAATAAAGCTGCCGCCATTTTATCCACAGATTTTTTTATACCCGTTCCACCCTGCACTGCTAATCCAGCCGGCTTATTAAACACGACAATATCATTATCATTATGAATAATACATTTACGCAATTCTTCCAAATCAGACAAAGAATATTTTTCACCTGTTTCGGTTTTATTCACTTTTTGATAAGATTGCAAAGTTGGTGGCACACGAATCATATCACCATCACGCAAGATTTCTGTACCTTTGCATCTTGAAGAATTTATTCTGATTTGACCGCCACGACACAGTTTATAAAAATCACGTTGTAACATACCTGGATAATGTCTTATAAACCAACGTAACAAACGTGTACCAGATTCAACAGAAGAAATTTTGATAAATTCCGCCATATATTATTCGCCGTATGTAATAGACACAACATTATTGCCAGAATCTGAACAATTACCTGTTGCACCACTTTCTTTGTGATTTGTTGTGTTATACCCAACAGAATCTGTCCATGCTTTTGTAATCAAACCCTGACAATCAGATTTTGATAATCCATTTATAGATACCACAAATTGCCGTGGATTTGCATTATCAACAGACAATTCGTATGTTCCGCCGTATGGGTTTTTATTACTCATCGCTAAAACACCAAATATTGTTGAATTGTCTAAATTAGAGAAATCGTCATATTCGCCTAATACAGTACGAACACCAGACACAATTGCCGTCACATCATCTGTGACACGACTGCGTTTTTGTGTGTTTATAGCGGTGGAAATCAGCATAAATGCCCCCGCTGTAATAATTCCCATAATAGCCAATACGCCAACCATTTCTATCATAGAACGACCAGATTCTTGTCTCATAATAACACCTCTATTTGATTTTTCTAAATAATATAATATCATATTTGTTATGAAGATTCAATTTAGAGATTTAATAGAAAATGCGCCTTTGTCCCCTGGAATCTACAAGATGTATGATGATGCGGACAACCTGCTCTATGTTGGAAAAGCCAAAAATCTGTTAAACCGTTTAAGACAATATATTGATATCTCAAAACTTGAAAACCATAAACAAGTTATGCGTTCGTTGGTAAAACGGGTTGAATGGGAAATTACCAGAACCGAAGCGGACGCTTTGATATTGGAACAAAAATACATCAAAACATTAAAACCGAAATACAACGTTATGTTGACAGATGGAAAAATGTACCCAATGTTGGCATTAACCCAACATGAATTTCCACGTCTGTTAAAATTCCGTGGAAAGATTTCACAACGCAAAGATGTATTTGGCCCATATCCATCTGTTTATGCTTTGAACGATACAATAAAAACTATTCAACGCGTATGCCAATTAAGAACATGTAATGATACATATATGAAAAATAGAAGTCGCCCATGTTTATTGTATCAAATTGGCAGATGTTCTGCACCATGTTGTTTGCCACAAAAAAATTATGCACAAAATGTTCAATTGGCACGAAAAATTTTAACCGGTGACAGCGAACCTGTGATAAAAGATTTAACTGAAAAAATGAAAGTATTTTCAGAAAAAATGGATTATGAAAATGCCGCCCTTATGCGTGATAAAATATCCGCATTAAACACAACTACAAATCGTTCTATACGGCAAAATCCGTCGTATACACCAAATATAGATTGGGATAAAAATGTTACTGATTTAGAAAATTGGTTGGGAATAAAAGTTGAATGTGTTGGGGTATTTGATAATTCTCATTTATTCGGTAAAAATCCAGTTGGCGCAATGATTGCATTTGGTCATGATGGTTTTGTAAAATCTGCATACAGACATTTCAAATTACGTGATATGAAACGCGCCGGAAATGATATTGCCATGATGGAAGAATTTGTTGACCGCGCAATAAAAGACGGACCAAAACTTGATTTAATAATTGTTGATGGTGGCCCGGCACAATGGAACATTGCACAAAAGGTTTCTAATGGTCGCATACCTATTTTGGGCGTAACCAAAGGTGAAGTTAGAAATGGTGACGAACATTTCATAATGTTGGACGGTTCTGTGAATACAGAATTACCAAAAGATAGTCCTCTGTTTTTGTTATTGCGCGCCGTCAGAGATGAAGCACACCGATTCGTAATAACATACCACCGTTCTGTTCGTGCAAAACAGATGACCGCTTCCGTCCTTGATTCTATCGAAGGAATCGGCCCAAAACGCAAAAAACAATTATTACAACACTTTGGTTCTGTACATGCAATTATGGATGCCGATATAAAATCTTTGATGCGCGTTCCAGATTTAGGAAAAAGTGCTGCTGAAAAAATATATGCATATTTCCATTCAGAAGTGCTATAATATATCTATGCTTAGAAAGGAGAAATAATCATGAAAGCATTTGTTAACTTTTTATCTATATTTCGTATTACCGCTGCTTTTGCGATAATTCCAACAATTATGTTCAAATTACCATGGACAACATTGATATTGTTTGTATTGGGTGCAATATCAGATTGGTTTGACGGATATTTGGCCCGTAAATATAATTGTTGCTCTAAAATTGGTGGTGTATTAGACCACATTGGCGATAAATTATTGGTTTGTAACACACTTATATTATTGGCAATTATGATGCCTACCCCAATAATAGTTATTCCTGTTATCATTATGATTGCACGCGAATTATATATCAGTGGTTTGCGTGAATTTTTGGGTACACAAAAAATTGAAATGCCTGTTCCAAAAGCACGTTTTTCAATGGGTAAAATTAAAACAACTGTTCAAATGATTTCAATAACTGCGTTTTTATTATTCTCAGCAATTACATCTATGTTGCCTTATACAGACAGCAGATTGGTATTTTATTTATTCTATCACTTGCCAGATATTGCTATCTTCTTTTTGTATTTTGCACTTGTTTGTTCTTTGTGGTCTGCAACACAATACACATTTACATTTGCAGAAAAATTAAAGAAAATAAAATAAGAATTTTTATGAATCAAAAAATCCGCCTATACGGCGGATTTTCTTTTGTTTATCGGTTTCAACACATATAAAATTTATACAAATAAATCTTTTACAAATTGTGCATGTTCTGTAATAAACTTGAATCTGAATTCAGGTTTTTTACCCATCAAATCATACACCAATGTTTTTGTTTTTTCTGTGTCTTCTTGTCCTTCTTCTGTCTTTGGTGGTAAATCAACACGAATCAATCTGCGTGATTTCGGAGACATAGTTGTTTCCTTTAATTGATTCGGCATCATTTCACCCAAACCTTTGAATCGGGATATTTCAATTTTCTTGTTTTTATATTTTGTATTTTTCAATTCTTCCAATTCTTCATCAGTATCAACATAAATTGATTCTGTGCCACATGTCAATTTATAAAGTGGCGGACAAGATAAATATAAATGTCCCCCATAAATCAATTGTGGCATATATTGATAGAAGAACGCCATCAACAGAGATGCAATATGACTGCCGTCAACGTCCGCATCAGTCATAACGATAATTTTTTCATATCTTAATTTAGAATCGTCCCAATCTTTTGCAGTACCGGCACCAATAATATCTATCAAATCATTTAATTCACGATTCGCACTGAAACGTTCGTCTGAATTTGATAACACATTTAACACCTTGCCTCGTAATGGCATAATGGCCTGGGTTGCACGATCCCTCGCCTGCTTTGCAGTACCACCCGCAGATTCACCTTCAACTATAAATAATTCGGTTCCTTCTATACCATGTTTAGAACAATCTGCCAATTTTGCAGGCATACGAATTCTTTTAGTTGGTGTTTTACGTGCAACATCTTTGACCTGTTTTGTTTTGATACGTGCATTTGCTAAATTTATAACAAAATCTAATAAAGCATTTGCAGTCTTTGGGTCAGATGCTAAAAACATTTCCCATGGGTCGCGTAATGCGTTTTCTGTATATCTTGCAATTTCAGGATTTGATAATTTTTCTTTTGTTTGACCTAAAAATTGTGGTGTTTTATAGAACACAGAAACAATTGCTGCAACAGAATCAAAAACATCCTCACTGATAATAGATGCCGCGGCTTTGTTATTTATTTTTTCACCATAAGCCTTTAATCCCTTGGTAATTGCGGCCTTGAACCCATTTTCGTGTGTTCCACCATCAATTGTTGCAATTGTATTACAATAAGATGCAAAGAAACCATCATCAGATGCCGCGCCATTTTCATCGGTCAGCACAGTCAATGCCCATTCAACGCGACCACTATCATCTGGAAAATCTATAGAACCACTGAATATCTTTGGCAAGATACGTGGTTTAGAATCTGTTTTTTCAGCGACAAAATCTGCAACCCCATTCGGATAAAAGAAAACCTTGTCCGCCGGGATATTCATATCTTCTGTCAATAAATTTGGATTACAATGCCATTCAATTTTCACCCCACGCGACAAGAAAGATTTTGCACGCGCCATACGATAAATCTTTACAGGTTTGAAAACAGCATTTTCACCAAAAATTTCATCATCTAATGTAAATTTAATTTTTGTTCCATGTGCCTTGGTTGCATTACCCTTGGTTATCGGAGATGTTGTTTTACCACGTGAAAATGTTTGGTGCCATTCAAAACCATCCCTTGAAATAACGACATCCATATTGGAAGACAGAGCATTTACAACCGCACTGCCCACACCATGCAAACCACCACTGGTTTTATAAACATTATTATTAAATTTTCCACCAGAATGTAATGTTGTCAAAATAACTTCCAGTGCAGATTTTCCAGGATATTTTGGATGTTCATCAACCGGAATACCACGACCATCATCGGTAATTTCAATTGTCTTGGAATCTATCAGATTTACAACTATTTTCTTGGCAAAGCCAGCAACCGCTTCGTCAATAGAATTATCCATAATTTCAATTGGTAAATGGTGCCATGCCTTTTCATCTGTACCACCAATATACATACCTGGACGCAGACGAACTGGCTCTAATCCTTCAAGTACTTGAATATCTGATGCATCATATTTATTCATAATTTCTCACTTTTTTATCAAGTTATTATTACTACATTTTCTTGGTTTTCGCAAGTGAAAGTATTCATAAAATCCCGAAAAATCACAAAAAAATACTATATTTTATCTCTTGAATTTTCCTAGAATATACCTATATCATTTACATGATAGAAAATAATGGATAAAGAAAATGAACAAAAATCCTTATGAAGTTTTAGGTGTTGCAAAAGATGCATCTGATGCAGACATAAAAAAAGCATACCATAAATTGGTTATGAAATATCACCCTGATAAAAATCCAGGTGACAAATCTGCCGAAGAAAAATTCAAAGAAGTCAATAATGCCTTTGATATATTGAAAGACCCACAGAAACGTGCTGCGTACGACCGCTATGGTGATGCTGCATTTGCCGGTGGTAATGGTGCCGGTGCTGGTTTTGGTGGCAACCCATTTGGTAACGGTTCTTTCCATTTCAACATGGGCGGTGGCGACATGGGCGGAATGGAAGATATCTTACGCGAAGCCATGCGCGGTTTTGGTTTTGGTGGTGCTGGTTTTGGTGGCGGTCGGGAAAACACACAACAATCTGGTCGTGATTTATTAGATGAAGTTGTCATAGACCTGAAAGATGCGTATTTTGGAAAAACACACACCGTTAAATTTACCAGCGCAGTAAAATGCGATAAATGTGATGGTCACGGAACCGCAGACGGAAAACCTGCAAAAACTTGTTCTACATGTGGCGGTTCTGGGTATGTTCACACACGCCAGGGATTTTTTGCGGTTGAAACACCTTGCCCTGATTGTAATGGATTGGGTAAAAAGATTGATAAAAAATGTTCCCAATGTGATGGTACAGGAACCATAAATAAACAAAGAACATTGGATGTAAAAATACCTGCTGGTATCCAAGATGGTGCCAGATTACGTATGGCCGGCATGGGCGAAGCCGCCCGCAACGGTGGTCGCGCTGGTGATTTCTATCTGGATATCAGAATCAGACCAGATAAAACATTCCAACGAATCGGCAATGATTTATTGATGCACAAAGATATTGATTTCACAACACTCGCATTGGGTGGTGAAATCGAAATAGACACATTAGACGATAAAAAATTATCTGTGAAAATATCCGCTGGAACCCAGGTTGGCGAAAAATTACGTGTTCGTGGTCATGGTATGCCAAATGGTCGCGGTGGATTCGGTGATTTGTACATTGAAACAGGAATTGTTATTCCAAAGAAATTGACCGAAAAACAGAAAAAAGCATTATCCGAATTTGCTGGAATAAAATCTGACAAGAAAGGATGGTTTTAAATCACAAAAAAACACCTGTTTTTCAACAGGTGTTTTTCTTTCTCCTCTTCTGTTCCGGAGAACAAAACTGTTATTTACAAATTTTTTCCATTTCTGCAATTTCTGCATCCAACATTAAATCTGAATATTTTTGGTTTTCAATTTGACTGATTGCATAAACAACTGTAGCATGATCACGACCACCACAAACATTACCAATTTCAGTCAAAGATAAATTTGTAGAATTTTTCAGAACATACATCATCATTTGACGTGCGCGTGTCAATCTTCTTGCACGGGAATTTCCACACACTTCATCATAAGAAACACCCAATTTTTCACACATAGATTTTACCATGGATAATGGTGTTTTATTTTTGGAAAATACATCACCCAACAAACGAGATGCAATTTCCATATCTACATGACTGCCCATCAATTCTTCGTATGTTTTGATTTTGCTGATAACACCATTTACCAAATGACCATCACCAGACAATGATTTTGATAATTCTTCTGCAACATCTCTATCAACACCAGATTTCAACAACATATTACGACGAACAAATGCGTTTGGTGCAGTTACATCAACAACCAATCCAGAACCAAATACAGATTGCATACGACGATCAAATCCTGTCAATGCGTTTGGTGCAACACTGGATGTTAAAACAATGTTTTTGCCCGCTTCACGTAAATCAAGAACCAATTGCATAAATTCTTCTGTTGTTGCACGTTTACCAGACAAAGCACAAATATCATCTAAAATAAATGTATCACAATCACGACAATAATCTTTGAAAGAAAATATTGTATGATCACGCAAAGCACGTGCAAAATCAGCAACAAATTGACCGCCACTCATCATCAAAACGTTTTTATCTGATTCGGAACAAATTGCATTTGCCAACATAGATTTACCACAACCTGCAGGACCATAGATAAACAATTGTGAAAAAGAAGAATTTCCCATGGCTATTTTTTTACATGCAGCCAAAGCAAACATATTTTCATCACTTGCAATAAAATTATCGAAAGTATTTTCTTTTGCTGGTTTAACAGATTGTTCTGGTTCATATTTGCAAACAACATTATCATTTGCAGAATTTACCGGCATAACAACCTGGGTGTTTTTACGAACACAAATATTTAACCCTAAACAAAAATCCGCCGCTACATTTTGGAGAGCGTTTTCATAAACTCTTTTAACATAGTCGGCGGCAAATTGGTTGTGTGCAATAACATTCAAACAATTATCTACGATTTCAAACTGCAGGGGTGCAATCCAGGCAGTAAATCCAGCAGAATCTATTTTCTGAGACAACGCCTGCTTTACTGATTCTATATTTACACATTCTTGTTTTAATATAGCCTGCATTTTATTTGCTCCTTTTTTCCTTCCTTGTAGAGTATAAAAATCACCCTAATAAAAACGATTAAATCCTATCTCCTGTAAGAATTTAATTGTTTATATTATCTACTCTTTTTTCTCTCGTTTGTGATTGATAAATCAATCGTTTGGATACAGTGGATAATTTATAAGATTTATTTCTGTTTGCAACTAAATGTTGTTTTATTTTTCAAGATTTATTTTTTGACAACGATTCGTTTTTTCCAAAATTTTTCGCACTTTGTATAGACACTGTATATACATAAAAAAAACTAAACTAAAACATAACCACCGTCTTGTTTTCTTATTAAACCCTGCATTTCTAAGACAACTAAATCTGCTTTGATTTCCGCAACACTTTTTTTGACAAGATTTGCCAATACAGATTCTGACACTGGAATCATTCCTAATTTATCTAAAATGTCATTTTTATATTCGTATTTTTTTTCATTTTTTTGTTTCATTTCATCTTGAAAGAAATCATTCACAGACATAAATAATGTTGCTTGTGATTTTTTTATCAAAGAATTTGGTCCAACACTGCGTAAATCAGATGGATGTCCCGGTATTGCAAACACTTGTTTTCCGTAATCTAATGCGAATCGTGCGGTTGTCATACTGCCAGATTTTTCATCTGCTTCCCCGATTATCAAAAAATCAGATAATCCTGCAACCCAATGATTTCTCTGTATAAAATTATTTGCCACAGGTTTTGTACCAACCGGCATTTCACTGACAATAATTCCACGGTCAATAATCTCATAATATAGCGATTCGTTTTCAAGTGGCCATATATAATCTACCCCACCCGCAACAACCGCTATTGTTTGTGTGTTTCCGTCTGACTTTAATGCACCAATATGTGCAGCAGTATCTGTTCCCATTGCCATACCAGATGTAATTGCATAATTATGTTCTGCAAATTTTTGTGCTGTTTCCGACATAAAATTCATACCCGCCGCAGTAGCATGTCTGGTTCCAACCATTGCGACATTTGGTTTCTTGAAAGTTTCTGTATTTCCACGCACACTTAAAACCACAGGATGATTTTTTATCTGTAATAAATTTTTCGGATAACGTGCATCATCATCACAAATATATTCAATTCCAAGATTATTTGCTGTTTCAATTTCAGATTTTACAGAATCTATAAAATCATCAGTTAAATTCAATGAATCAACCACAGAATACAAATCACCATATTCTTCCAGTAATTTTTTATATTTCACCGCCCCGATACCCGGTGAACGTAAAATCAAAAGTTTTTGTAATAAATCTTTCATAACAAAAAAGATTGTAGAACAAATCTACAATCTTATAAACATAAAAATTGTGACAATTGAAATTATTCTTCAATCCAGATATAAACATATCCCGCAGGCGCATCTGCACCGTTACGGGCAGTACGTGGGTTAGTTGTTCTGATTGCATCAAATCTTGAATCGTCAAGATTATTTGTAACATCTGTAATCGCATTATTGACTTCTGTTAAAGAATTGTTGATTTCAGTGATTCTTGCATCAACTTCATTTCTATTATATGTTTCGTTTCTGTTATAAACTTCGTTTCTGTTATATGTATCATTTCTGTTATAGTATTCATTACGCAAATCTGACTTCACCGCATTTATAATCGCAGTTACATCAACATCACCTGAAACAACTG
This sequence comes from uncultured Pseudomonadota bacterium, assembly GCA_902795435.1. GTDB lineage: Bacteria > Pseudomonadota > Alphaproteobacteria > Rs-D84 > Rs-D84 > Enterousia. Next base: position 42,035 of record CADBLE010000002.1, on the reverse strand, counting down.
GCGGATTTGTATTAGAACCACCACCTGTAGAAGAATTGTTTCCACCAGCATTTGGAATTGCAACATTACTATAAACCTTGGCAGATGTGATTACAGGAAATCTTGAAGATGCTGCAGAAACCGCACCTGTCTTGGCACGCAAAGTTCCCAACCTTGCAGATGTGTTTGCGTTTGTTGTTCCCATTGGTTTTGCAGGTGTTATCTTTGCGCCGACAACATCTGTATTTGCAGGTTTATTACCCAACACACGTACAGACGGTGCAGCCATTGATACCATAGGTGCTAAAATCAACAATAAGAACAAAATTTTTTTCATCTTTTATCCCCTAACCATTAGTAAGCAAATTCACTTATCAAATCTTGATATGCGGAACAATCTTTTGATGAATCTTTTGCACATTCTGCCTTCAATGTTTTCAAATCGCTAACATATTTTGCAAACTGTGCAGGTTGTTTTTCTTTCAAAACCAATAATTGTGAACGATACAATTCAGATTCAGACATACTTTTCTGACCTTGTACTTTTCCGCCAATCAATTTATTACCAAACAATTCCATCGCACCTACACCAAGACCAGCACCACCAACGGTACTCGCAACGATACCACCGATTCTGGCACCTTTTCTGGCATCCAAGATACGTTTTTCCATATCTTTTGCACTTACCCAACTACCACATTCAATATTTTCACCCCATGTGAAATATTTTGCAGGGATATCACTTACATCAACCCTTGATTCGTTGTCTGATTTCAATTCAACACGAACGAAACAAACGTTGTTTTGTGGATTGACTGTATCTTCAACCATATTCATATAATTAGAAGTATCACTATAACGGGAAGCCCAAACAAAAGTATTCCCAATACCAATATTATTGTTTATACAAGCGTTTCTTTCTGCTTCACGCATATCCTTTTCAGGTTCCACTGGTTGAGTTGGTGCTGTAACAGTTGGTGTTGGGGTCACTGTATTATTTGGTGTGCCCAACGAAACAGTATTCAACTGGTTTACAGATGCAGTATAACGTTGTGAAGATGGCGCATTCATAATTTTGTTCGTCATTGCAGGACGTCCATTTTCTGCGGCATTCACACCGAACACAACCATAGATAAAACAAACATAGAAACTAATTTTTTCATATTTCAATCCCTCTTTATACCTGGTATTATATCACAAAATCATATTGAATACAAATGATAATAAAAAGTATTTTTTATTTTTTCCATTTCCATTCAATTATTGATTCTTTGCCTGTAATTAAACGAACGATATTTTCCCTGTGTCTTATTAAACACAACAAAGATATAGCCAAGAAACCAAAACCAATGTTTATATCCATCGCGAAACCCAAAATTGGCATCAAACAAAATACAACTGTCGCACCTGCAGATGAAAAACCAGTCCCTAATGCAACAATCAACCATTCAATTCCGCATATTATAAAAAGTAATGGATTCACGGCTAACAAAACCCCAAATAAAGCAGATATACCCTTGCCCCCGTGGAATTTAAGCCAAATTGGGAAGCAATGTCCAACAATTGCAATAAATCCACACCAAACACCAAAAGACGCACCGACAAAATAACGTCCTAATAAAACCGCAATTATGGCCTTGGCCATATCCAGCAACCATGTCAGCCCCGCCAATCTTAAACCACCGACGCGCATTACATTTGTCGCACCGATATTACCGGAACCAACCTTTCTTAAATCACCTTTGTTAAAGAATTTTGTTACTAAAATTCCAAATGGTATAGAACCTAAAAAATAAGAGATTATTATCAAAATTGCATACATCATGTTATTTTTCCTTGATTTTCTGTTTCTTTTTTATAAAATATCATAAAGCTGAACAAAATAAAAGGAAAATAAAGTGGCTAATCATAAATCATGCGATAAAAGAATTTTGGTAACAGCAAAAAAGAATGCAATCAATACTGCACGTCGTAGCGCTGTTAAAACAGAAACAAAGAAAGCATTGAAAGCAATCGAATCTGGCGATAAAGCAGCCGCAGTTGCAGCTGTTCGCAGTGCAGAAAGCAAAATCATGAAAGCAGCAGGCAAAACAATGCCAAAGAAAACTGCTTCAAGAAAAGTTGCTCGTCTTGCAAAGAAAGTTGCAAAAATTGCTTAATGAAACTTTTATCTAATTAAAAAACCGTCCAATCGGACGGTTTTTTTTATAAATACTTATTATATTATACAAGAAACCCCGATAAAAATCGGGGTTTTGATTTCTTTAATTTAATGGGGCACCCCAATGCTGTTGGATACTGCGTTCCGCATCCATCGGGCTGACCAGAACCTGAGGCGTCAAGATAACAACCAATACTTCACGAGACGCCTGGGCCTCACGAGAACCAGACAATGCCATAAAGTCAGCATCACCAAGGCCATATCTTGTATCATCGTTCTTTTGTTTTTCAAATCCAGACACAACCAACATTTGTCCAGATTCCATGATAACTTCTTGCATGAATGAACGTTCTTCAACCTCTGGTAATTGCAATGTAACTTCACCAATTGTTTGGGTTGACATCTTTAACAATTCACGAACAGACATTTTGAACAACAGCAAGATTTTTCCATTTTCCAAAATGTTTGGTAATAATTGCATTGAAAAACCAGTTTCCAAATCATCTTGATCAACGGTACTTGATTCAACAGTTGTGAAATTACGTGATTCAAAACGTTTGATATAACCCGTTGTTCTGGTGTTTGTCACAGGTGCAACACGATTATTACGTGTTGTAACACCAACATTTGTGACCAATGATACCTTGCCCTGCTTTGCCAATGCTTCTACCAATGCATTTGACCCCGCAACACGAGATAAAGAACCATTCATAATTTTTTGGTCTGGATATGTATTTGCAATACCAGTTGCCGCTTCCGCTACTTTATTAGATAACACCGCTATATTCATAGAAGAAGCTTCTGTTGTAGCAAGATTGTTTTTTGGATTTGCAACAATATTCAATCCAGATGCAGAATTGATAGCTGCAGCCAAATTTAACCCAAATGCAGATTCATTAGATAATGAAACCTGTAAAACCTTGACATCAATTGTAACCAATTGAGACAAACGTTTATTTTGTTTTGAAATATATTCAGAAACACGTGCCAACACAGATGGCGCCGCAGTTACTGTAATTGTACCCAAACTGCGTGATACTGTGAATTGTGCATTTTTAGAACCATTTATAATAGAATTTATCGTTGCTTCTACTTCGTCCCATTCTTTCAATGTAGATTCCAAAGAAACATGATTTCCATCATCTGTTTGGACAGAAGATTGATATGAAACATCCGTTCCCAGTGCATATAATGTATATGTTCTGGTTTCTGTTTCATAGAAAACAATTGAATCTTTGTCATAATACCACAACAAATCTAAATCAGTTGCAATTTGTGACAACAAACCAGACAATTTACCAGTATAAGCAACATCAACTGTCTTTTTCAATTTTTCAGAATCAACCTGGCTGTCTATTTTTACAGGGATACCAGTTATAGAATTGATATCATTTGCCAAAACCTGTAATGTCACAGGTTCATTTAATAATATTGTTATACCTGTGTCCGATTCATATTTTGCAGGCAAATTGTTTTTATGTTCCAACAATGTTGATTTATTACCCAACCAAACACCTTCTGATGTTGAAACCGTATCACCACTTGCGACCTTGGCACGTGGGTTCTTTGCCATTTCAAATGCCTCATACGCATTGACGAAATTCTGGTCAACACTTGCAGATACCTTGGCAGATTCACGCAATGTGCACCCAGCAAGCACCCCACCCATCAAAGCAATAACAAAATACAAATTAAAATATTTTTTCATACTTTTTCTCTCCTGTACGAAAACACAGCCTATCTTTATTCTTCGTTTGTAGAAACAACAACTACACGGTTACCTTTGTAAAATTTTGCATAAGGAATTGGTGTAGCACGTTCAAAATTACGTATCAAAGCAGATGCAACATCTATGAAACGTCCTTTGAATACTGCACTGGCTTCTATTGGATATTCACGAGAAGATGTCCAAACCAAATCCCAACCTTCTTTATCACACCAAGATTGCAAAACCTGGCGCAATGTTTGTCCGTTTGCAACAACCCACGAACGAACTTGATTTTGTGCTTCGGCTTTTTCTTCTGCATCAACATATTCTTGGACAACTATTTCTTGTCTTGAATCTTGAATTGTTGTTTCAGAAACTGTTTTAGAATCACAAGTTTTTACTTCATTTGAAAAACCTGCTTTTTCTGCAAATACAGCATAAGAATCACCAGATTTATTACACATTTTACGTGGGCTACGTGATACAGCCAACACTGTTCCACCATCATCTTCCATCATTTCACGACGCATCAAAGGCATTTCTGCTTCGTTAGAACATTCATAATCAAATCCCGCAGGAATTGGTGCGTCATTAATGATATTTGGGCCACCAGACCAACCTGTTCCCTTGGTATTGATATTATTTTCGATTATCAAACCAGAACCTAATTTTGTAACAATTTTGGAATTGCTGTGTTTATCACAATCACCATCTTCGCATGCAATTTCAACATCCGCATCAGAACCAGCCATTGGCCACACAGGTTCAATTTCTTGAACCATTTCTGGTTCTACATATTCAGGTTCTGCAAATTCAACATATTGTGGTTCCTGAACAGTTTCTGTTTCCATATCCTGTGAATAAAACACTTCTGACGTTACGGATTGAGGTATATTTTCAGCCATTACCCCCCCAGAAACACCGGCCATAACCACAAAAGCCAAAATTTTACGAAACATTTTTATTCCTTTCCTTTTAATTATTATACTCAATTATAACAATTTGACCGAATCTGTGCAAGGTTAAAAAACAAAAATAAAACAAAAAAAATCTTTATCTTGAAATCGCACGAATCGATAAAACATGTTATAGTATATCTGACAAGAACACTAATTTTGAGGTATAACACATGGAAAACATTTGGATTTTTATAACTGTATCAGCATCTTCATTGTTTGTAATCATGACTTTTGTTATGATTTTTGTGTTAAACAAAAAAATAAATTTGTTAGCACGCGCAACAAAACAACACGCTGAATTATTGGTTGCAATCAAAAATGTATTGAAAAACAAAATTGCTGTAAACGAAACCACCGACAAAGCGGAAATCATATATCAAGATTTATTACAAGATTTAATCCCTGTTATGGCGGCAATAGATGTTATGCCCCGCTCTACATCCGAACACCCATTATGGCGCGCTTTGGGTGGAATTATGGACGAATACGACAAAAACCCATTTGTTTTGGAAAAATTGCGTCGTTCAATAAAATTAGACACAAATATTTCGCGTTCTATCAGCCATTATTTAAATCGTGCTAATCAATTTTTACAGCACATGGCAAACACCGATAAAGACGGAATATTATCAACAACTTTCACAGATGGTTTGCTGGGGCAATCTTTGACATTTTTTGCTCAGGCACAAGCATTAGCAAATTCAGATAAATGACAAAATTATCAGAAAATCTTATTCGTGAAATATCCACAAAACGTAATGAACCAGATTGGTTATTACAATGGCGATTGGACGCTTTCAATGCATGGCTAAAAATGAAAGAACCACATTGGGCAGAGATAGATTATGAACCAATAAATTATGATGAATTAAATTATTACAACGAAACAAAACAATTAGATAACAGCGAATTAAAATCAACCTATGAAAAAATGGGCCTGCCAGAATCAGAACAACGCGCCCTGCTTGGTATGGCAACAGATACAGTTATTGACAGTAAATCTGTTCATACATCATATACCGCTGAACTTGAAAAACTTGGGATAATATTTTTACCTTTGTCCGAAGCCGTTATTAAACACCCTGATTTAGTAAAACAATATCTGGGGTCTGTCGTTCCAAATACAGACAATTATTTTGCAGCATTAAACGCGGCGGTATTTTCAGACGGCACATTTGTCTATATTCCAAAAGACACAAAATGCCCTATTGATTTGGCCAGTTATTTCAGAATTGAAACCGCAAAAATTGGTCAATTTGAAAGAACACTGATTATCGCAGAAGACGGTTCCACCCTTTCTTATATGGAAGGATGCAGCGCCCCACGTCGTCCAAACCACCAATTACACAGCGGTGTTGTAGAGATAGTTGTCAAAGACAACGCGTATGTAAAATATTCAACCGTACAAAATTGGTATGCGGGCGATTCCGCCGTAAAGAGCGATTCTGAACATACACAAAATGGTATATTAAATTTCGTAACAAAACGTGGAAAATGTTATAAAAATGCGGGCCTAGATTGGACACAAATTGAAATTGGTTCTGCAATGACATGGAAATATCCATCAACAATTTTATTCGGCGATAATTCACACAGTGATTTTTATTCTCTGTCTATTACACGTGGCACACAACAGGCAGATACCGGAACAAAAATGTTACATATTGGTGATAATACAAAATCTAATATTGTTTCGTATGGGGTCGCAACTGATTATTCCAAACAAACTTTCAGAAGTTTGGTTGCATTCAATGGCAAACACGGTAAAAACGCCTGCAAATGCGACAGCAGAATTATTGGAAACAACGCAATCGCAAACACTATCCCAACCGTCGTTCATAATAACGCAACAAACGAACAATCACACGAAGCAACAACCGGTGCAATAGATAAAGACGCCCTGCTGTTTTTGGAACAAAGTGGCATAGAAACAGATGACGCAATCGCATTGATTATTGGTTCAATGGCAAATCCAATAATAACTAGATTACCAATGGAATTCTTGGTAGAATCAAAACAACTTATTCAAATGGCATTAAAGAAAGATTAAAAAATGTTAGAGATTAAAAATTTGTCCGTTTCAATGGACTCTAAAAAATTATTAGAAGACATAAACATCACCGTCCAACATGGCGACAGGTTCAGAATTGCCGGACATAACGGTTCTGGTAAATCTACATTGGTGAATGTTATTGCTGGGAATCCTGAATACACAATAGATAACGGTCAAATCATTTTTGATGGCAAAGATATTACAAACGAAAACGCAACGACACGCGCATTATTAGGTATATTTTTAGGCGCGCAAAATGTTCCTGAAATTCCTGGATTGACAGTGTTATCTTTCTTGAAACATTCAATGGTTGCACACAAACATTTTGAAACTGGTCACGATTTATCTATGGGTGAATTTCTTGAAAAATTGGAATTGGCACGCGAAAAATTAAACATACCAAAAGAATGGTTAAATCGTTCTGTAAACGTTGGTTTTTCTGGCGGAGAAAGAAAACGTATAATGTTATTGAGATTGGTTTTAACAAATCCAAAAATTGCTATTTTGGACGAACCTGATTCTGGTGCTGATAAAGATGTCCAAGAACAAATCGCAGACATCATAAATGAAATGAAAGACACAACATTTATATTCATTTCACACCAAGATAATTTTACATCTAAAATTGGGGTAACAAAAACAATTACTTTAGAGAAAGGTAAAATTGTGATAAAATAAACTTATACAAACAAGAGGTTACATTATGCACAGTTTGGTATTATTTATATCTTTGATATTTATTTTATGGATTGGCCGTTCTATCTTTATACCAATTTTATTCGCCGCATTTTTATGGTATTTATTAAACGCTATTTCCACATATTACAGAAGAATAATGCCATGCACAAAAAAAGCCACTTGCAATATTGGTATATCAAAAACATTTAACATATTATCTTATGTTTTATCTTTTGCATCTGTGTTTGGTGTAATTTATTTATTTGCAACACAAATACGTCCTATGTTGGCACAACTGTATAATGCGACACCAATCTTACAGCAAAAATTGTTGATTTTTACACAATACATCTCACAACAAACAGGCATCACATTTGATATGTCTATGTTGCCAGATTTGACACAAACCGCCGCATACGTTGGTTCTTCATTGGCCGGAATCGCAACATCAACCGGTATGGTTATCATATATTTAATATTTATGTTCATAGAACAGAGTTCATTTGGTAACAAAATAAATTCTCTTAAATTATCTGCACCAAAAGCAAAAAAATTACATTTTATTTTGAACAGTATTGACGAAAATATGAAAAAATATTTATTCACAAAAACATTTATATCTGCCGCTACTGGAATCAGCGCATATATATTGTTGAAAATGATTGGTTTGGAATATGCATCTGTTTGGGCGTTTATTATATTCATATTAAATTACATACCAACATTGGGTTCTATATTGGCATGTGCATTACCAATTCTGTACGCTTTAATCAGTGGCGACACATGGCACCTTGCCCTGTTCACAGCGATTGCTTTGATTATAGTTGAAACAATATTTGGAAATATTCTTGATCCAAAATTGACCGGCAAAACATTGAATATTTCAACATTGGCAATACTTATCAATTTGGTATTCTGGGGTATGATTTGGGGATTGGCTGGAATGTTTTTCAGCGTGCCTATCTTGGTTGCAATTTATATCACAACCGCACAATTTTCTTCAACCAGATGGATTGCAGTATTGTTATCCAGCGACGGTAAAATTCCAGAAGAAAGCAATTAAATTCTTTTCAACACAGAAATTGCATTTTCCAAGATTATCTTGGCAGATAAAGAATCAAGTTCGGTTTTTATCTTTACCCTGCTCTTTTTTGTCATTTCTTGTTCTGCCATAGCGCTGGTTAAATTTTCTTCTATAAAGATAATTGGTAAATCTGTTTTTTTGCTTAAATCGTCTGCAAATTGACGCACCATTTTCGTTGTATCTGAATCTGTCCCGTCTGCATGCAGTGGCAAACCAATAACAATTCCAACGATTTTATCGTCTTGCACCAAATCCAATACCCCAGATATCAATTCTGCTTGTTCTTTGATATTTATTTGGTCCCTGACGAAAACGAAATCACGTTTTTCGTCTGACACCGCAACCCCGCAACGACGCAGTCCCCAATCCAGTCCTAAAATTCGTCCAGTATGCGGAAAATCCTTGTAATCAGATAAAATCATTGTATAATTCCTTATGTTTATAAATATAGGATTGAAAATGGCATTTAGCAAGCAACAATTAAAAAAATTCGCAGATTTAATCAAAATTGAAATATCTGATGAAAAAATGGAAAAAATGAACATTGATTCTGTCGTTGAATGGTTGGACAAATTACAACAGATAGATACAACGGGTGTAAAACCTATGTTGAATCCTGCTGAACATAATTTACCATGCCGTGAAGACATTGTCACAGAACCAAATATGCGCGAAGATATTTTGGCAAATACACCTGATAATGCGGGTGTATCACGTGGCTATTTCGCAGTACCAAAAATCATGGACGAATAAAATTTAAGGAATTGAAAATGATAAATTTAACAATCAAAGAAGCATTAGAAAAATTAAAAAATCGTTCTATTTCTGCTACTGAATTGACACATGCATATTTGGAACGCATTGAAAAATATGGCTCTGCTTTAAATTGCTATATCACAACAACACCAGAACGCGCATTGAAAGATGCTGCGGAATCTGATGAACGTTATAAAAATGGAAACACCCTGCCATTGGACGGTATGCCAATCGCAATGAAAGATTTGTTTGCGACACGTGGTATTCGCACAACTGCCGCATCACGTATGTTGGAAAATTTCGTTCCACATTATGAATCTACCGTTTCACAAAATTTAATAAATGCCGGAACTGTTTTATTGGGTAAAGCAAACCTGGACGAATTCGCAATGGGAACCTTCTCAAAAACATCTTTCTTTGGCGCACCGGTCAATCCATGGCAAATTGAAAAACATTTAACCGCTGGTGGTTCATCTGGTGGTTCTACAAGTTCTGTTGCCGGTGGTCTTGCTATCGCTGCAACTGGAACAGATACTGGTGGTTCTATTCGTTTTCCATCTGCAATGACCGGCCTTGTTGGTATGAAACCAACATACGGTTTATGTTCACGTTGGGGCTGTATTGCATTTGCTTCAAGTTTAGATACCCCAGGTCCAATTGCAAGAACGGTTGATGATGCCGCATTGATGTTATCTGCAATGGCGGGTCATGACGATAAAGATTCAACCAGTTCCCCAGACGCACATTTTGATTCTGACGGAAAAGTTCAACCAATTTTGGGTGATGGTAAAAAATTGAAAGTCGGAATCATCAAAGAATTTAATTCTGTAAAAATTTCAGACGATATGAAAAATCTGTTTGAAAAACGTATTGCAGATTTGAAATCTATGGGTGCAGAAATTGTAGAAGTTTCAATTCCAAATATTTTGGACGCCTTGGCGGCATATTACATTATCGCCCCAGCGGAAGCATCTTCTAACCTGGCACGTTATGACGGTATGAGATATGGTTTGCGTGTTGAAGGTGACGGCCCATACGATACATATAAAAAGACACGTGCTGCGGGCTTCGGCGAAGAAGTTCAACGTCGTATGTTGATTGGAACAGCGGTTTTATCAAGTGAATCTTACGAAGTATATTTCATGCAGGCTGCACGCGTTCGTCGCATGATAGCAGACAGTTTCAGAACAGCATTCGAACAATGTGATTTAATTGTTTGCCCTGCCAGTGCAGGAACTGCGATGCCACTTGATTCAGATTTAACACCACTTGAATATTATGCACTTGATTTATTCACAGTTGCTATGAATTTGGCTGGTGTTCCTGCGGTATCTGTTCCATGCGGTTTGGCACAAAACGGATTACCACTCGGTATGCAGGTTGTTGGTCCAAGATTTGCAGATATGCGTGTATTACAACTCGCTAAACATATTGAAACATCAGCAAATATTGACAACCGTCCAACAACAATTATGGGCGAATAAAGACAAAAGAAATAAAAATGACTGGGAAAAAAATGGTAAAAAAAATGGTGGCCAGAAGTGGAATCGAACCACTGACACAGGGATTTTCAGTCCCTTGCTCTACCAACTGAGCTATCTGGCCAACGACAGTCATGTTATATTATAAAAAACAAAAAAGCAAGGAAAAATAAAAATGTTTACGATAAAAGGCAAAACAACAGATTGGGAAGTAGTTATTGGATTGGAAACTCATATTGAGGTTTTATCTAACAGTAAATTATTCAGCGGTGCATCTGCAAACTATAATCCAACAATCGCCCCTAATACCCAGGCATGTATGGTTGACGTCGCAATGCCGGGCATGTTGCCAGTATTAAATAAATACTGTGTTGAACAGGCGATTAAATTTGGTTTGGGAATAAACGCAGAAATTTCCCATCGTTCTAAATTTGCCCGTAAACAATATTTTTACCCTGACCTGCCCCAGGGGTATCAGATTTCTCAACCGGCAGAAGAACCACCTGTGGTTGGTCGTGGTTGGGTTGAAATTTTAGGCGACGACGGAAATCCAAAAAAGATTTTCATTGAACGTGCACACATGGAACAAGACGCTGCGAAAAACAAACACGATATGCACCCTGCTAAATCTTTCGTAGATTATAACCGCAGTGGCGTTATGTTGCTTGAAATCGTAACATTCTTGGACGTAAAAAATCCTGAAAATAATTCTTATATAACATCCCCTGATGAAGCGGAAAGATATTTACGCGAAATTCGTGAAATTGCACGTGCACTTGGCGTTTCAAAAGCAAACATGGAAGAAGGCTCTATGCGTGCCGACGTAAATGTATCTGTTCGTCCGGTTGGTGAAAAAACTTTCAGAACCAGAACAGAAACAAAAAATATGGTTTCATTTAAATTTATTAAAAGCGCTATTGAATACGAAGCACGCCGTCAAATAGAAGCCTATGAAAACGGTGGCACTGTAACACAAGATACTATGCGTTATAATCAAGACGAAGGAACAACATCTGTTTTACGCAGCAAAGAAGATGCACTTGATTACCGTTATTTCCCAGACCCAGATTTATTGGAATTGGTTATTAGTGACGAAGAAATTGAACGTATTCGTAAAACAATGCCTGAATTACCGGCTGCAACACGTGCAAGATACATCAACGAATATGGTTTAACTGAATATGATGCGAATCGTTTAACGGAAACAACTGATATTTCACATTGGTACGATTCTGCGGTCCAGGGTAAAAAAGAACGTGCAAAACCAGTTGCAAACTGGATGATAAGTGAATTATTTGCACACCCTGAAAACTTTGATATTGAAAACAAAATCAAAGAAAATTCAGACCCAGAAGCACCACGTATTATCACACCTGAAAACATTGCTGAATTGGTTGATATGATTGCAGGAAACGAAATCAACGGAAAACAAGCAAAAGAAATATTTATCAAAATGCTTGATGGTGAACGTGGCACAATTCACGAAATCGCAGATAAATATGGTATGAAACAAATCACAGATACTGGCGCAATTGAAAGTGCTGTTGATGAAGTTATCAAAAATAATCCAGCCCAGGTTGAACAATATAAATCTGGCAAGGTTGGATTACTTGGCTTCTTTGTTGGTAATGTTATGAAAGCAACCCATGGCCAGGCAAATCCTGCAATGGTAAGCGATTTATTAAAACAAAAATTGGCTTAAAAAAATATGCGAGATGTTATTGTCTTTATTTCACCAGACATAGATTATATGATGCGGGATAAAATAGCACATGTTTTATCCCTGAATCATATTGAAATAACATACGATATAAATTGCGCAAATCTTGTAATACAAAAAGAAGATATTGAAGAAAGTATTCAGAAAATTTTTGAAAAATTAAATTCAAAACCTTATGAACTTGTCGCATATCCAATAGAAATGCCAATTATACCGAAACAAAAAATTAAACACTATGTTCCAAAAAACATCGACATCAAACGTTTTAATAAAATAAAACAAAATCATAAAATGATGTTTAGTACAACAAGACGAAGATAAAAAATGTCAAAAATGCAGAAATTCTTTATACAAACTTTTGGTTGTCAAATGAATGTGTATGACGGACAAAGAATTGCCGCCATGCTTGAAAAACACGGACTTACACAAACAGACGAAATCAGTGACGCTGATTTAATTATATTAAACACCTGCTCTGTTCGTGAAAAGGCTACTAACAAAGTTTATTCTGCATTGGGTCGTATCAGATGTGCAAAAAAAGAATCTGCGTTGTTTGGAATTGTTGGATGCGTCGCGCGCGAATCGGGGGCGGACGCGTTCAAAAGAATTCCTGAATTGAATTTTGTTTTGGGACCACAGAGTTATCATAAATTGCCAGAAATAATTACAAACCCAGAATCAAGATTGTTAAACATAGATTTAACTGGGCTTGAAAAATTTGATGAATTACCACAAATGAACAAAAGTCCACTTGTTGCATATATCCCGGTTCAAGAAGGATGCAACCATTGTTGCACATATTGTATTGTGCCTTATACCCGTGGTCGCGAAATATCACGCCCATTTAACGATATTGTTGCAGATACAATAAACGCTGCAAAAACAGGTGCGATTGAAATTTGTTTTTTGGGACAAAATGTAAATGGATATAAATACACAGATGAAAATGGTAAATTATATCGTTTATCTGACCTAATCAAAGAAGCGGCAAAATTACCAGAAATACACCGTATACGATTCACTTCCAGTTATCCAACAGAAATGAGTGATGATTTAATTGAAATATTTGGAAACGAAGAAAAATTATTACCTTTCTTGAATATGCCAATCCAGAGTGGTTCCCCAAGAACATTGAAAAGAATGAATCGCCCAGACGATTTAAGCATTTACAGAAACATTGTTTCTAAATTGAAATCTGTTCGTCCAGACATACAAATTTCATCTGATTTTATTGTAGGGTTCCCAGATGAAACCGAAGAAGATTTCACAGAAACATTAAACATTGCAAAAGAAATCAAATATATAAATTCTTATTCATTTAAATATTCGCCACGTCCACATACCGCTGCTGCAATCATGCCAAATCAAATCAGCGAACAAATAAAATCTGTCAGATTACAAAAATTGGACGCGCAATTAAATGAAAATCAACGCGAATTTAATATGTCTTGTATTGGTCAAGAAATGGTTTGTTTATTAGAAGGAATTGACAAAACAAAACGTCATCTGGTATTCAGAACCCAATATATGCAACAATGTATTGTTGAAAAACCAGATTACGAAATTGAACCATTACAGAAAATAAAAATCACGGATGCAAACAAAGCGTCCCTGCGTGGTGAAATTATCAAATAACTAGAATTCAATATTTGCGTTTATGCCAAATTTATAATTCAGACCTAAATCTGAACTGTCTATTATGTCAACAGATAATGTTGCGCCTGCTTTGTCTTGAACCGCATCAAACCCAATATTTATTCTACCAAATAAATTACTGGCAGAATCTAAACCAACCATTGCGCCATATTTATATTTAATATCGTCCATAACAAAGAAATATTTTATATCTGCCCCACCCCGTAAATCCAGATTCACATCTGTTTTATTTAACACAGATACACGATTCAAATTTGCACCAACAAACGGTGATAGTGTTAGATTATCAATGATATTAAAATCTTGTCCAATATCAGCCAACAAATAAACAGATTTCCCAATTGGGTCTTTGGTTATTTTATCATTATGATAAATATTGCCTGTTTTATATTTTGTAAATGAAAACCCTGAAATTGCCCGAACCCAAAAATCATCATTTATACCAGATTGAACCTTTACATCACCGCCCAATGTCAAACCATTGAAATCTTCATAAGAATCTTGATATGTAAATTTATTAGCATACAAATTCAATGAAAAATAAATATCATCATAACTGCCACTGAAATAGATATTTCCACCAACCCCAGAAATTTTATCCCCACCAACATAAAACGGAACAAAACCTATTTTATCAGTTTTATCATTTTCATAAATATTTATGAAATTAAATTTATTCATAATATTCAACGGCTTTAATAAAATTTTGTTGTTAAACCGATATGAAGAATTCATAACACTGTTTAATTCAGACATATTGTTGGCCCGATTCATATTTAACAATAATTTATTGTTTGGGTCACTGTTTTGCAAACCCGCCAACAAAATACCGCGATTATCAGAATTAAATATTTTTTGATAATCTGTTTCACGAACAACATATAAAATTGTTCCCTGTGGTGTCTTGGTTATTTGTGCTTTGTGTAAATTATCTTGGTCAGATATGATAACTTCTATATTTGTCACCCCACCCGTATTTTTAATATAAGCCCCAGATTCTACCGTATAGGAATTTGTTATAATCAATCTGTTATCATTACCAATAAAAGAAACAGATTTTTCATAATTATTCCAATCTGCAAAATTATCTATCACAACAGATGATTTTGTAAAAGAAAAATTATTTGAATCTAAATCTTTTATATCTGAAAATTTTACATTATCAAAATCTTCCACACTGATGTAAAATCTGTTTGTATTTCCAGAAATATTTATATCTGTAATCTCAGAATTATTACTGATTATTTGTGTTACAGATGAAAAACCGTTTATATCAATGCCACAAATATTACCAGAATTTTTAATTCTTAGATTATTACCATTTGTATCCAAAATTGCATTTATTGTCCCATTATTTTCAATGAAAGTTCCTTGTTTATCTATATTGATATAACCAGAACCCGAATTAACAACAACATTTTCACGAACAATTATTTCGTTTTCATTAAAAACATCTGTTGTTGTGTCTGTATTATAACTAAGTGCAAAACCAGAATTGCACAAACCAACAATAATAAAAAACGAAAATAAAATTCCTTTCATAACACTGATTATGCTAGCACATAGGAATTATTTCCGTAAAGAAAAAATCTGTGGTTTCATAAAAAAAATCCCGTACAAAACGGGATTTTTTGTTGTTTTAATACAATTTTTAGAACATATAACGAATACCAATATCACCACTGAAATTGTGCATTCCAGATTCAACATCAATATAGTTATAACGTGCTGCGATATCTACCGTAAAGCAACCAAATGGCATTTCTAAGCCCAATGTGCCCATACCTGAAAATCTGGTAGAATCTCTGCTTTGACGTCCATCAACATTTTCTGCGGTTGTATCAACAAATGCCATACCGGCACCGATACCTGCAAATGGTTGTATATAATGGAATTTACCGATATTCATATATGCATTAGCCATCAATTCTATATTTTTTGATGAAACATCTACATTTGCAACATCACCAAAACTTTTTGTTTTGTTACCCTTTGTAAAGAAAGAACCTTCGATTTCAAAACGTGCAGTTTCGTATGCAGACAAACCAAGTGCAACACGTGCCTGATACAAGTTTTGACCTACGCTTTCTTTATGGTCATTCAAAGAATAATTCAAATTACCGTATGTAGCACCACCACGTAATGCAACGTATGGCAAAATGTTCCAACCAAAAAAGTCGGTTGTTTGTTGTTGATATGCCTGGCCACCGGCGAATGCTGGTGCGACTAAGAATACTGCCATTGATGTGGCAATAAGTTTTTTCATGTGTTTCTCCTTTTGTTGCTGATTAATCTCAACACTTAATAGTTTATCAAACAATGTATGATATTTACATAGGCATGTATCCTTAGGAAATTTGTCATAAGCCAATATTTCTGCCGTATAGAAAAGATTTTATTTGATTAAATTTTTAATAACATATTCTGCCAACATTAAACCAAATGTTCCAGTCACAGTTATAACAGAACCAAATTCACGACCACCATTTATTTGCGGTGTTGCATTTTCAGTTGAATATACAACTGGGAAATCTTTCAATTTTTCATCTTTGACAATATGTCTGATTTTAGAAGCCAACGGACAAACAGTTGTCTTGGAAATTTTAGCAACTTTAATTTTTGATATATCTGTTTTGCGTGCGGCCCCCATACTTGAAATAAACGGAACATTATTCGCAAAACACCATTTATAAAGTGCGATTTTAGATTTTACCGTATCTATGGCATCTATTACAAAATCAGGTTTCATATCTATGTTTGTGTTTTCATCAAAAAACATATTGAAAGCATCAACGATTATATCTGGGTTTATATCGTGAATTCTTTGTTTTGCAATTTCAACCTTTGGTTGTCCAATTGTTGAATCCAATGCAAATAATTGACGATTTATATTTGATTCTTCTGCGTTATCAAAATCTATCAAAATTATATGACCAACCCCACTGCGTGCCAACGATTCGATAGCAAACGAACCAACCGCACCACAACCAACAACCATAACCGTAGAGTGTTTCAATTTTTCTATGGCACTGTTTCCAAATAATAAAGTTATTCTGTGTAATCTAGTCATTATTTAATACCCGCATTGTGTTTTGATATATTATATCAGCCATATTTTCGTTATTTTTGATATCTGCAATTTTATCAACAATATCTGATAAAACAACATTTGATTTTGCGTCCGTTTCAACCAAAATTCTGTCATCTGGAATATTTTTTATAATGTTATCTGCCCTGTTAAACGAAAACATTATATTATAACCAGCAATCAAATTTTCAACAATTTCTATACTGCCATTAAACGCATGCGCAACCATAATCGGCAATTCAGATTTTTTATATTTTTTCAGAATTTGGAATATTTTATCCCAAGCGCCAACACAATGAATAAATACGGGACGTTTGTGTTTTATCGCTATTTCAAGTTGTTTTATAAACACTTCTATTTGTTTATCCATATTTGGTTTATATTTATCCAAACCGATTTCGCCAACCATGGCAGATTTATTTTGTTCTAATATCTTTGATAACCGTACATCAAATCCGTCATTTATATTTTCCAGAAACCATGGATGAATACCGAAAGCAGGAAAAACATTTTTATCGTTCATATTTAATAAAACATTCCAATCGTTTTCATTGGTCGCACAACAAATCGTTCCAACAATATCTGGTTGTGCTTTATACGATATATATTCAAGATGAGAATGTGCGTCTATAATCTTCATATTTGATATTTAACCATAAAAAAGTGTTTTTGCAAATATAGGCAAAATTTACAATTAAAACTTTCTTTTTATATTTAAACCGAAAGACCACCTGTCATACGATGGAATTGGAATATTTGAATCTTTCTTGGTATAAGTAATATTTATAACTGGTATAAAACCCATATATTCAACCTTTACATCAGATACAGACAATGTATATTTCTGTAAAAAATATCTTTCTTTTATATGCATTGGCACACTATTTTTTATAAAATCAACCGCACCATCATAATTTATCCAAGAAAAATAAGGTTCCAGATATACCAAAATTCCATGTGGCATTTCAACACCAAAACCAAATGCAAAACCATATTTATAATTAGAATACGGGTCATATTTAGCAGTTTCGCGTTCTAATTCACCACGCAACAAAATATATTTTGTCGAATCAATTGCGTATGTAAAATTCGGTATCGCGGTATATGATTTTCCGTTCAACAAATCATCATATTTATCATATACATTATTTGCAAAAATCAAAATCAAACCAGATGAAAATTTGCGTGTCCAATCATAATTTGCATCAATCTTGGCACCATAAGACCAACCAAATCGTTCTGTCCCATACCACGCACGTCCCACCATTCCAGCAAGCCAAACGTCCCCCCTGTCCCAAACATAACGCGGTCCAGTAGACCCCGTCAAATATAAATCATCATAACTTTTTTTCTTATAAAGATTTGTATAAAATGCACCATCATTCTTCCAACGCCAATTTTCAGACAATTTAAATTCGTAATCCGCACCCGCTGCAAGATTCACCCCTGATTCATCTTTTGATTCTGTCAATTGTTCACAGATACCACTTTTACCATTTCCAAAACAACCACTATTGCTGTCTGCCAAACTTGCACGCATATCAGGTACATCACCAAATTCAAACCAAAAATCACTGTTTTTGTTTTGACGCACCAAATACCGATATTGTTCCATAATTTGCCTTACGTCATCTGGCAAATGTTCCGCACCCAAAGCCAATCGCAAATAATAATCTGCACGATACCATTGTTCATCATCAATATAACACAACGCCAATTCAAAACGTGCCCTTACAAAATCAGGTTGTTCATCAAGAACTTTTCTATAAAGTTTTATGGCTTCTTTGATATTACCCTGTTTTCGTTCTGTCTGGGCAGACGAATACAACATCTTTACCTTAGCCGACAAATTGTTTGTCAACGGTATTTTTATTAAAGCATTCTGGGTAATCGAATCATCATACAACGACGCATCAATATTTTTGTTTGTATCACCATATACCCCTGCAACCGAAACCATCGGTGCCACCAACACAACGAAAAATAACAATAATTTTTTTAACATGTTCATTATTGTACATGAATAAAAACCTAAAATCAAAAAATTTATAAACAACAAAAACCACCCTTTCGGGTGGTTGTTATCTTGGTGGACGCACAGGGACTCCCTCGGGTAAAAACCCTGCGGGGCAACCGTGACGATTTCGTTTCACTAACGCTCACAAAATCTACTTGTTGTCGAACCTGTAACTTTGTTACAAAGGGTTCTCGTCTAATCTGTGCTGCAATATAAAAACCACCCTTTCGGGTGGTTGTTATCTTGGTGGACGCACAGGGACTCGAACCCTGGACCCACTGATTAAGAGTCAGTTGCTCTACCAACTGAGCTATGCATCCAGCGAAACCCATTTTATACGCTTTTTTCCCTAAATGCAAGTTTTTATCACAAAATCGCCTATTTCTATGTTTTTCAGTTCCTTCCTAGGGAATCAAACCTGACGATATATTAAATGTTTTAATATATGATTATCATGCAACCAACAAAAAAGGAGAATTTTATGAAACCGAAAACTTTACTAACATCTTTGTGTGCCGTCACTTTGTTGACATCTGCATGTACAACAACATGCCCATCAAGTATGCATCACAAAGAACAATATACAGAAAAAGCACAACACCATAAAAAGCATCATAAAAAACACGAAACAAAGGTATTCCAACAAAACTATACAGATGATGACATAGATAATGTTATTGCAAACATATATACCCGTTCTGTAAACGGTGGTGAATCTGTAATGGGTACAATCAAATTCAAAGAAACAGATAACGGATTAAAAATGAAAATTGATTTGGTTGATTTAAGACCTGGTAAAATTTATACTGCACAAATTTACCAATGCAGCACATGCGATAACGGTATATGCTGTGCCACAGAAACAATGAATATAGATTTACCAACAATTAAATCTGATTCTAACGGTAAATTACAACAATCTTATATTGTTCGTGGTTTAACGGCTACACAATTAAACAATGCAAAATTGATTTTAACTCGGGACGGCGGATACAAAGCTGCATGGGGCACATTAAACCAGTAAAAAAACGGGGTGTAAAACACCCTGTTTTATTTTTTCAGATAATCCACAGGATTATATGCCTTTGTCCCCTTGCGTATTTCAAAATGGAGTTGCGGTTGTGAAACCTTGCCTGTTTTTCCAATTTTACCGATTATTTGTCCAACCGACAATTTTGTTCCACGTTTAACATTCATAGAATCAAGATGCGCATAAACCGTCATCCAACCGTCACTATGTTGAACAATTATTAAATTTCCCATACCCTTTACTTCATTTCCAGCGTATGCAACAACACCGTTTTCGGCTGCTTTGACTGATGTTCCCATTGGCGCAGAAATATTTATACCATCATTAAACAGACCACCATTTTTTGCACCATATTGAGATAATATTTTTCCACGAACCGGCCATGAAAATTTAGCAGATGAACGTGCTGTAATTTTTGGTAATTGTTTTTGTGGGTCTGACGAAATTTTCTTTGGCTCGTTTTTCACAACAACGCTTTCTTTCGTTTTCACTTCTTTTTTCACAGGTGTTGATTTTACAACCGGGTTTTCAGTTTTTGCGATTTTGGTTGGGCCCGTTATCACTTTATCTGATTTAACGGTTTTGTTTAATTGCGGAACCTTTAATTTTTGTCCGACCGATAATGTAAACGGCGCATTTAATTTATTTAACACCGCTAAATCATTCACAGGTATTTCATATTTACGCGACAAAGAATACAAAGTGTCACCTTTTTCTACTGTGATTTCTGTCAAATTTACACGTTTGGTTGTTGTGTGTACAACAGGCGTTTGCTGTTTTATTTCCGCAACCTTTTCAGTAGATATCACATTTGGAATTTCTTTTTGCACATTTGCAGAACGCAATAAAACCTTTTGTCCAATGGATAGATTATAAGGTTCTTTCATATTATTGATTTTTGCAATTTCTGATACGGTCTTGTTATTTTTACGCGCAATTGAATACAGAGTGTCACCCTTTGCCACAATAACAAAATCTTTATTTGGTTCTTCTTTTACAACAGTCGCTTCTTTTATAAAATCACCACCATAAACAGGCACAACAATATAATCAGGTTTTGGTTCTTCAACAACTGGTTCAGATTTTTCGACCGTTTCAGATTTTTCTTTTACTTCATCTGTTGGTTTCAAGACATAATCATCAACGCTGGCATATAAAACATAATCATTTACATTTGCAGAACCATACAATTCAGGCGACGCATAGACACCATAATCGCTGGCTGCTGAATTATAAATTTCAGGTTGTGTTTCAGGGTCCGCCAACAATGCCGGATATCTGTCTTCTATGAACATACCGATATTATCAGGAATAGATGCAATTTTTGGTTGCAAATCACATGCGTTCAATCCGAACGAAACCAAACAAATCAATGAAACAAAATTAAAGAACTTTCTCACAAATGTAATTATACCACAAAAACGGGGTAAATAAAAACATTATCGGTTATTATTCATAAATAACAAACTGATTTCATATAGAAATAACATTGGCAAAGCCAACAAAATTTGAGAAACGATATCTGGTGGTGTCAAAACTGCAGATGCAATAAATATTATAACAACAACATATCTGCGTGATTTTATTGCGGTTTGTTTGGACAATAACCCTATTCTGTTTAATAACACCATCACCAATGGTAATTGAAATGCCAAACCAAAAATTTTCAATAATCCAATTGAAAATGCAAGATATCCCGTAATTGCCGGCATCAATACAGTTGGCACATTTGATGCTTCGTTTAATTCTATAAAGAAATTGAATACGAACGGCAACAAAACATAAAAAGCAAACCCAGCCCCCATAATAAATAACAAAGGCGATATTATAAATATAGGCAATAAAAATTGCTTTTCATTTTTATGCAATCCCGGTGCTATAAATGCCCATATATGCCACAAACAAACCGGTATTGTTATAATCAAAGCAACCAAAGTTGCCAAAGAAAACTGTATCATTAAACCGTCTGTCAATTCAGTATAGAGCAATGTTGTATCATCCCACACACGCATCAAAGGTGCAGTTAAAAACAATTCAATATAATCAGAAACACACCAACCAAAAACAAACGCCAAAATAAACACCAACGCACACCATAAAATTCTGCGTCTCAATTCTGAAAAATGTTGCATTAATGTCATTTTCATTTTGATTTTTTTGTCTTTTTCTTGGTTATTTTTTTCTTCTGTGTTTTTTTCTTCGGTGTTTCATAAAAAATATTTTGACCAGCATTAGTAATCAAATCATCAATTGGTTTTTCAAGTTCTATACGTTGTTGTATTTGTTCACCAACATCAGAAATTTTCCAAACAAGATTACGAATATATCTGAAAATACGTGCCATAAATCTGGCAACATCAGGCCAATTTTTAGCAGGCACAATACAAACAGCCACCAATAAAATTACTAAAAATTCGGTCCAACTGATTCCTAACATAAAATTACCCTAGTCGTAAAAATCGTCCCCGTCATTTGTGCTGGTTGTTTTATGACGAGATAATTGAAAATAGTTTTTCTTGAAATCTGTTTTTGTTTTAAGATTATTGAACGCAACATCTGTTTTATTCCCAGTTGCATCAACAACGGTCCATGATTTCAATTTCATTGGTTTTTTATCAAAGACAACATCCATGTGGCCCAAACCTTCTTGACCCTTGATATTCATCTTTAATGAAAAATCATTTTTATTGTTTGATGTTTCAATGACATTTATATCTGCATTTTGTAAATCTATCTTTTTTCTAACTAATATTCCCGCAGGTGTACTGGTCAAAGGAACGGTTGTGATTTGGTCCAAAGATTTGTCGTAAAAATATAAATCTTTACCGTCTGAAACCAATTGAATTGGCGCATTCGCATAATCTAATCTGACACGTCCCGGACGCAACATAGAAAAAACACCGTTTTCAGTTTTTCCATTTGCGGTTTGTGTAAAATCCCCCTGTAACCCCGTGATAGAATTCAGATATTTTTCAGCGTTTTTCACAGCATTTACATCAACATCTGCAAACGCAGAACCAACAAAAAACACACCTATAAACAAAGCAAATATTTTTTTCATAACCTACATCCCTTCAATTGCTTTTATAACTTTATCACGAACTTCTTCCAAAGAACCCTCTAATACCGCACCCGCAGCAAACAAATGTCCGCCACCGCCGAAAGATTCAGCCAAAGTATTTATTGGCACTGTTTTACTTCTAAAAGAAACACCAATCAGATTTTCTTTGTGTTCTTTGAATAAAACAACAAATTCCACGCCATGAATTTGTGCCAATAAATTCAATACTAATTCACCGCGACCATCTAATTTTTTATATTCTTTGTTGTTTATTGTTCCAACCGCCAAACGCCCTTTCATAAAAAATTCAGCATTTGTCGCAGTTGCAGTTTCAACCAATACTGTTTTTTTGCTTTTATTCTGTAACAGATTCACCAATTTAGACATATCTGCACCGCGTTCAACCAATTGTGCAGCATCTGTAAAAACATCACTGTGACGAACAAATTTGAAATTACCAGTATCTGTAATCAAAGCCAATGTCAATAAATCTATAACATCACCGTCTATTGTCCAATTTGCATGTTTTGCAACATCAAATATTATCTGGGAAGTGGCCGCTTTTTCAACATCATCAAAACATAAATCGCCGACAATATCATCATTATAGTGGTGGTCAAATTCAACAACATAATCTGCGTTATCTACGAATTTTTCAACACCACCCAAATGCTTTCTGGTTCCGTAATCAACCAAAATATATAAATCAAATTTTGTTTTTTCCAAAACATTTACACAATAACAAGCCTTGTTTCTTAATGGAAAATTATCCAAATCCATTGGTATATTTCCATCATAAATAAAAGTTGGTGTTTTATTAAAATTTAATTCTATGATTTTCAACAACGCCAACGCAGACCCCAGCGCATCCCCATCAAGATTCTTATGACCAGAAATCGCAATATTTTTTGCGTTCTTGATTTTTTCTATTAAAATTTCAATATTTTTCTTCATCATATTGCAATATCTTCTAATACTAATTGCGGTTCTTTGCAATTATTATATTCGTTTTCTTTCAATTTGCCTAACATTTTTATTGTAGTATTTATGTGCGTATCGTCCAGTAAAAAATCACCAATCGGGGTCCCCATTAAATAAAACCCAACAAAATCCAGACTACCAGAAGATGTTATTACCGTTCCACGAATATGGTCTTTTCCCATTTGTTTTGCATATTTAAGTTTTGCACCATATAAAACAAACACAGGTTCTTGGTTTCCCTGGCCAAACGGAGATAATTGAGATAACTGTTTAATTAAATCCCTGTTTGCACCACCCGCGTCCATTTCCATATCAACCAATATTTCATATTGAGGCATTTCACCATTTAATTGGTCGTTTACAGATTTTTCAAAGAAATCTCTGAATTCTTGTTCTTTGTCTGCATTCAAAGTAAATCCAGCAGCCGCTGCATGTCCGCCACCTTCTGATAAAATACCCAATGCCAATGCTTCGTGAACTATTTTACCCAAATCAACATTGTTCACAGAACGACCAGAACCATTTATAATACCATCTTTTTTTGTTGCAACACATGTTGGCAGATGAAATTTTTCTTTCAATCTGCCGGCAATAATACCCATTACCCCACCATGCCAATTATCACCACAAATAAACAAACTTTTTTTACCACTTGCAATAGATTCATTAGCAATTTGTTCAGCAAGTTTTTTCACATTGCTTTGTATATCTATTCTTTCTTGGTTCATATTGTTTAATTTTTGTGCCAAATCAACCGCAACCAAACAATTATCAGTCAATAATAATCTGAGTGCTGGTTCTGCAGAATCTAAACGACCCGCCGCATTCAACCTTGGGCCAATACCGAAACCGATATCACTTGCAGTTACATGTTTTTGTTTATCACCTGGCTTTATTATTCCCATCAATATTTTAAGACCGATATTTTGTTGTTTATCCAACACCTTTAACCCAGATGAAACAAACGCCCTGTTTAATTCAATCAAAGGCATCGTATCGCAAACAGTCCCCAGCGCAACAAAATCAACATAATCCATCAAATTGATTTCTGTTTTCAGAAAATGTCTGTTTCTTAATTCACGATTTAATGCAACCAATGTAAAAAATGCAACGCCAACCCCGGCAAGATATGTCAGACCAGATGTATCATCTTGTCTTTTTGGATTTACAACCGCGTCCGCATTTGGCAAAACAGAATCTGGTAAATGATGGTCTGTTATAACAACTTTCAATCCGTGTTCTTTTGCATATTCAACTTCTTTGACCCCGCTGATTCCACAATCAACAGTTATCATTAAATTCACACCATTTTCTATAATCTGGTCAATAGCAGAAATATTTAAACCATAACCTTCGCCTTCACGGGTTGGTAAATGCGAAGAAACATCAACATTTATTGCTTTTAAATATTTTACAAGAACCGCGGTAGATGTAATTCCATCAACATCATAATCACCATAGATGGCAATTTTTTCACCATTACAGATTGAATCTGCAATTATGGTTACTGCCTTTTCCATATCTTTCAATACAAATGGGTCTGGCATATAATCTTTAATATATGGATGTAAAAATTTTTCAATCTTTTCATCCCCTTCTATGCCACGACCTTTCAAAATATTTTTTATTAATGTCTGTGTGTCTGTAGATATTTTTCCATCTTCTAGTTCATTCAACACAGTCCATGCATTCCCCAGCATGGATTTTTCAACTATCTTACGCACGCTATCACTCTTTTTTTTATTGTCACTAGTGATTATAATCTAAAATTACTCAAATAGCAATGGCATGATTTCATTTAATATAGCGCCCGCTGTTGGCACCGCATTCCAAGATGCTGTTTTCCAACCACCGGTCTCTGTTGTTCCGTGCGGTTCGTCCAACATAATCATAATGACATATTGTGGTGCTTCAACTGGGAATATTCCTACAAAAACTGTTGCGTTTCTGGTTTTATCAGTTGTTCCGTCTTTGTGTCTTTTTTCAGCAGTCCCTGTCTTTCCGCCTACTTTAATTCCTGGAACGCGTGCCTTTTGTGCGGTTGTTTCTTCTGCAACACGATACATAATATTTCGTAAATGAGCAGATATTTCAGAATCTAAAACCTTTTCACCTTTTATTGCACCAATACCACGTTTTAATAATGTTGGATATATAAAATAACCACCGTTTGTCATTGCGTTTACACCCAATAATAAATGCATAGGCGTTACAGAAACCCCGTGTCCAAAAGATGCAGTTGCTTTTTCCACTGGTCCCCAATGTTGTTGCATTATTGCGGTTTCTGTTTTACCAAAATCAAAACTTATAGGTTTATCAAAATGAATTCTATGGAAAAATTCTTTCTGGGTATTTGCTGGAAACTCAAGTGCCAATTGCGCACTGCCCGTATTACAAGAATGCAACATAATTTCAGGCGTACTCATTCTTGGTTTTTTCTTACCCTTTTTTATATCACGATAAAAACTGTCTATATCTTTGATATTATGAACAACACGATTATATTTATCCCTGATTGGATACGGCTTGGAAACATCATACACATTGTTTTCCAAACCATTTTCATACGCCATCGCTGTATTAAATATTTTGAATACAGAACCCATTTCAAAATTATCACGCAATAATTTTGAACGACGAGTTTCTGCAGATGATGATTTTATATTATTCGGATCATAATCAGGCAATTGAACCATTGCTATCATTTCACCGGTGCTGGCCTTCATCATCATACCCAGCGCACCTTTTGCACTAAATTTATTCATTGCTATAGATAATTTTTCATGGAATATATTTTGCACCCTGGCGTCTATAGATAATTTCAACGCATCATTATTTTCAGTTAAATATTTGTTAAATGTTTTTTCAACACCTTCCAATCCTTCGTCTTTACCAGAAAAACCAATAACATGTGCAAAAATATTCTTTTGTGGATATCTGCGAATTGTATATTGTTCTATTTCAAAGCAGTCATATTTTTTATGTGCAAGACGGAATTTGTTTATCTGGTCTTCGCTGGCGCGCTTTTTTATATAAACACCACTTTTACCAGAATTTACAATTGCCAGTGCATCTGAAAAACTGTATTCCATTGGAACAATATCACTGATTACTTTTGCAACTGCATTTTTATCTTTGTCTTTTACCTTTGGTGGATACAGTTTTATGTTTCCAGATTTAACACTCTTGGCCAAAACAACACCATTTCTATCAACGATATCTGCACGTCTTTCAACATCATTTGTGTTTAGTCCATAATGAACATATTCACTTGGTTCCAATGCCAATTGTAAAGTGCGCACCGTAAACAAAGCAAAAAGAACCATAACAAACCACATCAACCACTTCAACCGAACGGCCGTATTATTATTATAAACACGTGCTGTATTATATTCGTGTGGTAAAACATCTTTGCCGACAATAAAGCTCATTATTCTTGCACCATTGGTATTTCATCTATATGAACAGTTTTACTGAAAGAAACAACCGTTGCCTTTGGGTTGATTCCAGTCACAGAATTTCTTAACGAATCGGATGAAGACAATGTAGAAAATTTTGTTTCTGCAATTTCAAGTTCATGTTTGGTATTTTCAATTTCATTACGAACATTTCTGACATTTCTGTTTTGTTCGCGATAGCACACCTGTAAAAAAGCGACCAAACCAACCACAACAACCAGTGAAATCCAACCGATATTAAACATTTTTTCATCATCTTGCATAACACATTCCCTCTATACCCATAATAATATCATAAATTCTTGAAAAAATTAATCATAGATTGAATACCATTTAATCTGGACGCACCAAAATTGAGATGCAATTTTGCAAATTCACCAGATAAATCAAATTTTTTTATTTCTTCCACTGTTTTTCCATCAACCATGGCCAACATTATTGCAACAATTCCGCGCACCATACCAGAATCAGCATAACCATAAAATTTATTTTCATGTCTGCAAATTTTTACAAAAGATGTACACCCCAATATTTCACTACATTCTGCATTTTCAGGTATTTCCTGCAAAGTTTTTCCAATATCCATAACCATTTCAAGTTTGGAAACATCATCTTCACATAAACTGAAAGCATTTTGTATTTCTTGGAAATTCATCTCTACCACCCCTGCTCTGTTAAATCAAGTTGTGCACGTGCTTCGTCTGACATACGTGACAAATCCCAAATCGGTTCCCAAACCAACTTCATTTCAACACTTTTTCCATTTACGACAGATTCCACATTTGTTTTAACCTGGTTCAAGATATCTTCCATCATTGGACATGTCGGACTGGTAAAGGTCATCTCTATTACAACTTTGTCTTGTTGGATATCAATATTGTAAATCAAGCCCAAATCCCAAACATTCACAGGTATTTCAGGGTCATAAACTTTCTTGATTTCAGCAATAATATTTTCACGAATATCTGACATGTTATTTTACAATACCTTTTATCGTTTCAATTACATATTCCGCATCATCCATTGTATTCCATGGCCCCACAGATATACGAATTGAACCATCTATATTTAATTTTTTATGTATCCAACTTGCACACATGTTACCAACACGAACACAAATATCATGTGCGCCAACCAATACACCAAAATCCAGAACATGCATACCATCTATAACAAAACTGATAATCGGTGAATCCGGTTTTGTAAGCAGTTTTACAGAATTTATTTTTGATAATTCTTGATATATATAATTTGTTAAATCTTTGCCACCGTTCCAATTTTTCAATTCTTTGATAGCGGTCTCCAAACCAATTATCTGGGTCAAAGGCAATGTTCCTGCCTCAAATTTTTCAGGTGATGAATACAATATCCAACGGGATTCTTCACCGCTGATAACCTTGCTTACCATACCGCCACCAAATTTTTCAGGATAATATTTATCAGCGTCCCTGATATACAGAACACCAACACCAGTATCCGCACCAATTTTATGTCCCGAAAAACACAAGAAATCACAATTCCAATCTTTCACATCTATTTTTTCATGTGCCACATATTGTGCCGCATCAACAATGGTTATCACATTTGGATTTTTTTCACGGGCAACACGTACAATTTCTTTTACATTTTGTTTATTACCCAACACATTTGACATAGCGGTTATAATTAAAAAATCAACATTTGGAATTGAATCTGTTTTTATATTAAAATCTTCATCTAATTCACAAACAAATTCTTGTCTGAT
The DNA here is from genome assembly GCA_902795435.1 of uncultured Pseudomonadota bacterium. GTDB lineage: Bacteria > Pseudomonadota > Alphaproteobacteria > Rs-D84 > Rs-D84 > Enterousia. The sequence goes on along the minus strand of CADBLE010000002.1, from coordinate 12,420 downwards.
TTTACCTTCATGTAATAAATTTTCCCATGGCAATCTGGCACTGTGATGATCTAAATCAGACACCGCAAATGTTGACATTTCTCTGTACCATGGTTGGCTTGTCAAAATATTGACAACTCGATTCAATCCGTCTGTTGCACCAGATGTAAAAATAATCTGATTCGGTTCTGCATTTATAAATTCAGCAACAGTTTTTCTGGCGTCCATGATTTTTTTATCAACCAACCCCGCCCTGGCACATATACCACGTCCGGCATTAGCATAAGAATTAGCCAGAAAATCAACCTCAGCATCTATTACTGATTGATTTTTCAGCCAACTTGCACTTGCGTCCATATAAACGAATTTTTTCATGTCGTTTTTCTCTTGATTTTTGCTATGATTATAATAAACTCTTACAAAATATCAACAACAGAAGGAGAAAAAAGATGGCTTTACAACACGCAAATGATGAAACATTTGAATCCATGATTTCTGACGGTATAACACTGGTAGATTTCTGGGCAGCATGGTGTGGTCCTTGCCAGATGTTTGGTCCAATATTTGAATCTGTATCAGAAACTGTTAAAGATGTGAATTTCGTAAAATTTGAAATAGATGATGTAAACCGAAAAACACCTGCTAAATTTGGTATTCGCAGTATCCCAAGCATACTTGCTTTTGTAAATGGCGAATTGAAAGAAGCACGCACTGGTTTAATGGACGAAGAAACAGTTATCCAATGGATAAATGAATTAAAGGCTGCATAAAATGGCAAAAAAGAATTTCAAAAATATCGTCTTGGACGATAAATATGTTCCAAAAAAATCAGAACCTTATATGTGTCCTGAACAATTGGCATATTTCTATAAAATATTATCTGCACAACGTGAAGAATTACTCAGTGACCGTGACACAGTATTAAATGATGTTCGTTTGGCAGAAAAAAATGATTCTGCAGGTGTTGGTGACGAACAAGACCAGGCAACTGCTGAGCAAGAAATCACAATGAATTTACGTATGTCCGAACGTAATAATAATTTATTACAAAAAATAAATGCTGCGATTGAACGCCTTGAAAATGGCACCTATGGTTTCAGCATTATTTCTGGTGATGAAATCGGATTACAAAGAATGTTGGCACGTCCATTGGCAACAATGACCGTTGAAGAACAAGAAGAATACGAACAACGTAAACAAAACTAAAAAATAACCACCAAAATTGGTGGTTATTTTTTTATTTAGATTTCTTTTTTACTGTTTTCTTAACAGGTTTCTTTTCTTCTGTTTTGAAAACTTTTATTGCTTCTGCGATACTTTTTGCAGTTTGAGGAATAATTCTTGCACCACCAAAAAGAATCACAACCAACAGAGCAATTAAAAGAATTTCCCAAATTCCGAATCTCATTTTTTACCCTTTTTTTATTTTGTTACATAACAATCAAGACCATCTGATTTTGCGTTTCTGCAAAAACCATTTGCATCATTTGATGAATGGAAAGGAACACGCAATCTGTATATTGTTTGACCTTTTACCTGGGCGGCCAAAATTACAAATTGTTTTCCATTGAACAAACTAGCATGTGATGAACGAATTTTTTGTTCTGCTGCTTGTGCCAAAGCCCTTGTGCTGTAAGAACCAAATTGAACATAAATACTGCCATTTGCTGTTGCAACTGGGGCCTTTTGTACAGGTTTTGCTGTCGCTGGCTTTGTTGCTGGTTTTACGACAGGTTTCGCAGTTGTTTTTTGTACAACTGGTGCTGGCTTTTCAACAGGTGCCTTGTCTGGATTAAATGTTACTTCTTTTCTGTCTTCTACAACACGAATTGGTGTCCCGTCATTTTCAACAGGTTTTTCAACTGGTGCTGGTTTTTCAACAGGTGCAGGCGCAACCTTTACTGGCGCTGGTTTTTCAGGAACCTTCAAATCTGCAACTTTTTCGGTTTTAACTTCTTCTGTTGCAACCGGTGTATCTAAATCAACACTGACAGTTGCACCAGAATTAGAACCGATTCTTGAAACTATTATCCATGTAGATAAAACGATAACTGCAAAACCTAATCCCATCAACAACCACGGTCTCTTTGGACGTGGTGATGAAAAAGGCGTTGCTTCTGGCAAAGTATCAACTTCTTCGTTTTCTTCGCCTAAATCTAATAAATCTATATTTTCTTGGTCCATAATATCCCCCCATATTTGATTATGTTGATATTATATCACAAAAAAACGCAATAACCAAATTATTTTGGCATATTTCCAAAATTAGGTGGAACAATCAATTTATGATTAGATTCAACTGTTGGTTCAACTTCACATTTACATGCACAACCTGCAACAGATAAACCAACACAAACCAAAGCAAGCAATAATACAAATTTTTTCATATTTATTTCCTTTCATAAATAACAGGGTGTGAATAAAATCACACCCTGCACTTTTGTTTTTATTACAAAGGCATTTTAATTGCATCAACCATGTATGCAATAAATTCAGACAAAGATTTGTTTTCTTGTCCTTCTTTGCCCAGATAACGTAATGTTACAGATTTGGCTTCTACTTCTTTTTCGCCAACCACAGCGATAATTGGTGTTTTTGCCAAAGACAATTCACGAACCTTATAGTTCACTTTTTCGTCTCTTAAATCTGAACGTGCGTTGATTCCGTTTTGTTGCAAAGATTTTACAACTTCATCTGCATAATCTTTGTATTTTTCAGATACTGGAACAACTACTACTGGTTCTGGTGATAACCATAATGGCAATGCACCACCTGTTGATTCAAGTAATACACCAATGAATCTTTCAATAGAACCCAACATTGCACGGTGCAACATAATTGGACGATGTTTTTCACCATCTTCACCAATGTAAGAAACATCAAAACGTTCTGGCAAATTCATATCAACTTGGATTGTTCCACATTGCCATTCACGTCCCAATGCATCACGCAAAACGAATTCTAATTTTGGACCATAGAAAGCACCTTCGCCAGGATTGATTTCATACGCATAACCATGTTCCTGCAAAGAATGAGCCAATGCGTTTTCACACAAATCCCAAATTTCATCTGAACCAATACGTTTTTCAGGTCTTGTTGACAGATAGATTTTAACTTCATCAAAACCGAATTTTTTATAAATATCCAAAATGAATTTCAATGCATCTATGCATTCTGATTCCATTTGTTCTGGTGTGCAATAAATATGAGCATCATCTTGGGTAAATTCACGAACACGCAACAACCCCATCAAAGAACCAGATGCTTCGTATCTATTTACTTTACCAAATTCAGCCAAACGTAATGGTAAATCACGGTATGAACGAATTCCCTGTTTAAATGTCAAAACACTGCCCGGGCAATTCATAGGTTTAATACAGAACACACGGTCATCTTGTGTTTTACCAGAATAATTATGTGCGCCATATTTTTCCCAATGTCCAGATGTTTCCCATAAACTTCTGTCCATTACAGATGGTGTTGAAATTTCATAATAACCTGCACGATCTTGACGAGAACGCATATATTCAATCAATTTACGATATATACGATACCCCTTGTCATGCCAGAACACAGCACCCGGTGCAAATTCAGGTTCAAAATGGAATAAATCCATATCTTTACCCAATTTGCGGTTATCACGTGCCGCCGCTTCTTCTTGCATTTTCAAGAAAGCGTTTAATTTATCAGCATCTTCAAATGCATCAACATAAATACGTTGTAACATTTTATTTTTGGAATCACCCTTCCAATATGCACCTGCTACATTTCTGATTTTAAAGCCGTCTTTTGGTAAATCTTTTGATGATTCAACATGAGGACCACGACACAAATCTGTAAAATCACGGAAAGAATAAATTGATAAAACTTCGCCTTTGGCATCATATTCATTTAACCATTCCATTTTGTATGGTTGGTTTTTGAATAATTCTTTGGCTTCTTCCAGCGAGATTTCACGTCTGTCAAAACGACCATCTGATTTAATCAAAGCCTTCATTTCTTTTTCAATAGATGCAAAATCTTCTTCGCTGAATCTGTGTTCTGTATCAAAATCATAGTAAAAACCATTTTCAATTGCAGGACCACCAGCAAATTTTACATCTGGATATAATTTTTGTACCGCTGCCGCCATAACATGAGCCAATGAATGACGGATTGTTTCTATTGGATAAGACATATTTTACCTTCTTGTTTTTTTATTATTTTTATGAATTGCTTACTTATTATAATACGTGCCAGATATCAGCACAAATAGAATCTACACCCCCAAAGGGGTTGTTGTAGTTGTAGTAGTCAAAATAAATAATCTATAAATCATGTTTATTATATTATAACTATATTTTATAAAAGTCAAAAAAAATCCGCCATATCTGGCGGACTTTTTTTATTTTATTTTTTTAATTCAATCCGTTTATAAGATTTTGGATTCTTGCTGAGCTTTCTTCGTCATTCAGCGCAACTGCAATCGCAAACGCTGATTCCAAATCATTTCTTGCAGCAACATCATTACCCAATTTCAGATTCAATGCAGCAGATTTTTCAAAATATCCCATTGCATTGCTGGATTGAGATTCGCGTTCACCCTGGCTTGATACACCTTGAATCTGTTCAGAGATAACACGTACAGCAGATGTATAATCATCTATAGCGCTTTGATATTCACCCATTGCTGTGTATGCTTCTGCACGTTCTGCATATACGCTTGCTGAAACACTGCCTTCTGCACGTGCCAAAGAATTTGTATAATCAGCAATTGCACCCTGCCAATTTTTCAACCACAAATTCAATTGACCGCGTTTTGCATACAAATTACGCATTGACAAAATATCTGACGGTTTCATAGATTGTGCAGCCAATGCATTATTGATATCGGCAAGTGCAGCTTCGTAATTTTCAAGACGTGTGTTCACCAAAGAACGGTCATAGAAAGCAACTGCGTTCATACCATCTTTTTCAATAGCAGAATCGAAATCTGCCAATGCTTTTTGATATTCACCAATTTGCATATATGCTTCGCCACGCAAAGTATAGATATCTGATGAAGCACTTTCATCTATTGCAGAATTCAAATCTTGAATTGCTTCTTCAATATTACCAGCAGCCAATTTTTCTTTTGCTGAGTTCATGTAATCTTCAGATTGTTTCAATGCTTCTTCTGTTACAACCACATTATTTTGTGTGTGGTGGAAAAATTCATGACTGCGTCCCAATATATAAAATGTTGCAGCAATGAAGAATAAAATTATGAACCAATATACATAAATGGTCCATGACCATGAATTATTGTTTTCAACCGCAGGTGTTTTAACCGCAGTTTTTACCATTGTTGGCTTGGTTTTTCTTGTATTTTTTGTTTTTTTCATGAAATACTCCCTTCCCTGTTATTTTGATAATAGCAATTTATTTAATAACAGGTCAAGTGTTTTTCTATCAATTAAAGATATTTTTCCAACTTCTAAATTTCCCAACTGAATTTCACCATAAGAAACCCTGTGTAATTCCACAACTGGTGAACCTACATATTTAAGAACATTTCTAACTTCGTTCTTTTTTCCTTCCTCTACCGTGACACGCAATTTATTTTTTTCTATAACTTCTATTTTCATGGGTCTGTATTTTATACCATCTATTTCAACACCATGTCTTGCTATATCCAATTTTTTGTTATCAAAACTTTTCACCGTTGCAATATAAATTCTTTTAATATGATTTTTTGGCAAAGATAATTGACGCGCCAATTCACCATTATTAGTCATCAACAACAATCCAGTTGTTTTGTAATCTAAACGTCCAATATATTTCAGATTTTTATATTCATCACCCAATACATCATAAATTGTTTTTCTGTTTTGTGGGTCGTTTGTCGTTGTCATTGTGTTCAATGGTTTATGAAATTTATAAAGTTTTATTTCTTCATTTTGTTTGATTTCTGTACCATTTACACAAACCTTGTCCCCATCATTTACAAAAAACACAGGCGTATTTATAACAACACCATTTACAGAAACCGCCCCAGACAAAATTAAATCTTCGGCACCACGACGTGATGCTACACCTGAATTTGCAATAAATTTAGCCAATCTTTCTGTCATTTATCTAAAACCTTTGCAATCGCAACAACACCCGCAACCTCTGCCCTTAAAATTGTTTTTCCCAAAGACATAGATTTTACATTGTTCATTTTTTCAAATTCTTCTGGGGCAAAGCCACCTTCTGGACCAATCAAGATTTTTTCAACACCGTCTGTATTATTTTCTATATCCATACCATGACCCGCCCTTTCGTCTGCCACGACAAAAGTATTGTCAAATTTAATATCATCAAATTTTATTGGCGCTAATAATTTTGGAACAGAATTTCGTCCAGATTGTTCAGACGCTTCTTTTATTATCTTTAATTGACGTTCCCAATTTATATGATTCGCAACTGTGCGTTTTGTAATAACAGGCTGTAAAACAGCAACCCCCATTTGTGTTGCCATATTCAACAAATCTTCTATCTTTTTAATAGGTGCAAAAAATAATGTTAAATTATTACTTGGGTCAACGTGTTCTGTTTTATTTCCAATAACAATAGATTTATCATCATCAGATAATGACGCATTAAATTCATCACCGTTATTAAACACCAAACAATCACCCCTGCGCATAACACGACGCATATAATGAACAATGTCTTTATCCACAGGCAATTTTTTATTTGGTTCTAAATCGGCATCAAAAAATATTCTTGGTATATTTTGCATTTTTTTTATCTTTAATGTGTAAAAAGGGTTTCTTTTATGATATAATACCAATCATGGCAGGAAAGTTCAACATTTTCTCTAACAGTGGTTCCGGCAAAGGTCTAAAAATCTTTGAATCTGGTGCATACAAAGAACACGAACAAACCCCAATGGCCCGAAAATTCTGGGAAATCCGTTGGAATATTGGTGTCTGGTTGGTATGCGCCGCGGCTTTTGCGGTCTCTTTCGGTGCAGAACATATTTGGAGATACGGTTGGAATATGGCAACACAACATTGGTTGTCTATCTACTTTTCTAACTTGCTTCATTCATTCGGTCTTTCCGCTATTGCAGAGGTCCCATATTGGTTATCCAGAATATTATATCACCCAGATTTTGCATGTTTGGCACCACTGATTCCTATAATGGTATATTATTTCTTGGCAGATGATACATTTAAGTCTGAATTCAATCCACATGGCAAAGATAAATATGATGAAAAATCTTCACGCAAGGCAACCGCTGACGATATCAAAAAAATGGGTAAAGATTGGAAAAATAAAGACGGATTATTCAAGGGTTTTATGATGGTTCTTGGCTATTTTAAATACAAAGGCAAAGATACCGCATTGATGTTTGATGAAACTTTGTCTGCCCTGTGTGTGGCGCCTCCAGGAACTGGTAAAACAACAGGTGTCGTTGTTCCAACAATTCTTGATTGTGACAATGTATCTATGATTATCAACGACCCAAAACCAGAATTGAAACAATCTACATCTGGTTATCGTTCAACGGTCAGTCATGTGTTTATTATGAATTGGTCTGGTCAAGACGATCCGGAACGCGGTATATATTATCCATCATGGAACCCGCTGTCACCTGAACATGTTCCGTTCAATCCAGAACAACGCGATTTGTATATTGATGCTATATGTAAAGTATTAGTTCCAGACGCAGCCCAAGACCCACACTGGTCTAACACTGGTCGTTCGGGATTATCTGGTCTTATCAATTTTATTGTATCAAAGGTTGAACGTGCGAAAGCGGACGATTATTTCTATTCTCGTATAAATTCTGGAACATTCACCAGTGATGACGCAACTTTGTTGGGCGATTATTATTTATCAATGATGAATGATCCAAATGCATACGCTGCTTATTCTTTATTACAGCGTGGCGAATTAAACGCATCTAACTATGTTCATGTTGGGACATGGGAACACATTCCAGATTCATGGCGTGGCAAAGAAGCATCACTTTCTTTGATTCTTGATTGGATTACTTCTTCCCAGGTTGCCATGGCCGAAGAAATGGAAGAACGCCGTCGTCAAGGCGACCAAATGGTCATGATGGCCGACCCAATGAAAGATTTATTCTTGAATGCGGTTGAAGAAGCACGCCGTTATTCATACGCACATCGTGCAATATCTGAATTGACCCAACTTGCAAACACACCTGATAAAGAACGTGGTTCTATTTTATCAACCATGATGGAAGGTTTGGCAATATTCCGTAATGCCGCCGTCCGCAACAGAACCAGTCATTCTGATTTTCATTTTTCTGATTTGCGTGGTCTGAAAGACCCAAGGGACGGAAAAATAAAACCAGTCAGTGTCTATCTATCTGTAAACCTGGTTGATGCCCAGGCCGTAAACCCTATTACCGCTATCTTCATTGAATTGATGTCCAGTTATCTTTTGGCACACACCCCGGGAACATTGGTTGATGGCGAACGCGTTGGGCCATGCCCTGTATTATTCGTGCTTGATGAAATGCCAAAAATGCAAAAATTGGATGCAGTTATTCAGGGACCAGACCTGGGACGCGGATGCAAGGTTTCATATCTTATCATTGGCCAGGATATTCACCAGATTCAAGAAAGATATGGCGCAGATGCAGCTGCTACAATTATTTCTACAACCGCTGCAAAAATTGTTTTGCGTCAAAACGACCCTGATTCTGCACGCAGATTTTCTGATATGATGGGTAAAAAAATTACCAAGAAAACAGAAAAAGACAAAGACGGCAAAGAAGTAGAAGTTCCAAAAGAAGAACCTATTTATTCTGAAATGGATATTATGAAATTGCCTGCGGACAAACAATTGGTTATTTACCAGGGTTGGTATCACAGACCAATTGAAGCAACAAATATTCAATATTATCTAAACAAAACACCGGTCCAAAAAAGATTGGTTGAAAAAATCGCTCTCGGCGAAGCGTCCCCATTACCTGAATTTTTGATACCTTCACACCATGCAATTATGGGATATGACGGCACACCGAAAGTATATAATCCAAATACGAAAGAAATAAAAATTCTTGAACCTCTGAAATAATTCTTTCATAATCTGAACATGAAAAAAATATTATTGGTATGTATTTTATTTTTGTCTGGTTGTTCTGCTGCAATACAATCACATCTTGATGATGTCCAAACAAATTTTGCAAACCAAGATTTTATACAATCAGAAAACCAATCTGTTGAAGATGAAAACAATCTTGATTTATTGATAAATGGTATGGGATTATTTCATGCAAACAAATACCAAGAAAGCGATTTAACTTTTGAAGAATTTAACAAAAGACATTTATCAGAAACATCATCTTCTTTTTCCCGCGAAGCATCTACCCTATTATTTGGTAATGCTGTAAATTCATATAAACCATACATGATGGATTCTTTATTTGTTTCATATTACCAATTATGGAATTTGTTGGCTATGCATGATTTTGATAATGCGCGCGTTGTTATAAATCAATCTTATGCACGACAACAAAATATGTCTGTTGAATATAAAAAATTGATAGAAGAAAATAAATCGGCCATCACAGAAAAATCAGAATACGCAGAAATCATAAATGAAAATGCGGGCGATTGGTTGGCATTCCGTGATATAATGAACCCTGCCCTGATGTATTTATCTGGAATATATTTTCTGAATATGGGCGAATGGGCAGACGCAGAATTATATCTTAACCGCGCCAGTGGTATGATGCCAGAAAACAAATTTATAAAACAAGATTTAGAATTGGCAAAAAAACATCAAAAACCTAAAAATATAACATGGGTATTTTCAGAATCTGGTTTTGCCCCAAGATTACGTGAACAAGGCGCCAGTTTTTATTTACCAAATGTTGGCATAGTATATTTTTCTATTTCTGAACCTTATTTTGATGGTAATGCTGTTAAACCTGCTAATTCACAAATGATTGCAAATGTTGATGAATTATTTATGACAGAATATTCACAATACAGAATAAATGAAATATTGCGTTCTTATGCCAGTGCTGTTTCCAAAACAATCTTGCAAGCCACAGCATACAATTCCAATAACAAATCATCATTATTATTGGGTGCAATGTCAACAATATATACCGTGTCGTCCAGCAGTGCTGAAATTCGCACATGGGCAACATTACCAAAACATATTTATATCAACAGAATCACTAATGACAAAAGCAACTTGAATGCTTTAGATTTAGATGATAGTATAAAATCAGAAATAAAACAAAACGCGAACTATCTTGTTTATAAACGTATTTTGGGTGACAGAAGTGTTGATACAAAACTTATAAACATGAAAAAATAAAAAAAACTAAGGGAGCAAAATATGAAAAAAATAATACCTTGTGCGATTGCAATTGCATTATGTGGTTGTGGTCAAACACGTGTTGTAGATTTGCAAAACCAGAAAGATGTTTCTTCCATGCAAGATGTTATGGAATTGGAATATCGTGATTGGACAAACACAGCAGAATCAATGACAAAATCTATGATTGAAAGCGGTGCTTTGGTACAAAAGCCTGTTATCGCCATAGCAAACATTAAAAACGACACAATGCAACGTTTTGATACAGATATTTTGACAAAGAAAATTCGCACAACATTGTTAAAATCTGGAAAAGCACAAATTGCAACTGCTTTTTCTGGCGAAGATACAACAACCAACAAAATGCGCGACCAACGTAGCAATGATGAATATAACCAAGAAACATTTGCCAAGAAAGGAACTTTGGTTGCACCAAACATGTCTTTGTCTGGAAAAATGTTACAACGTAATCTTAAATTACAATCTGGTTTATTCTCATCTGTTGACACTCGTGTAGAATATTATCTGCAATTGACATTGACAGATTTGAAAACAGGTTTATCAGTATGGGAAGACGAACAACCTATCGTAAAAGAAGGCGACCATGCACCAACATGGTAAAACCAATTAAACAAAAAAGAACCGCCAATATGGCGGTTTTTTTTTAATTTTCACAAGAATCTTGCAGTAATAAATCTGTCTGATGTCCAAGTGCTAATATAGAAACAAATTTTGATTGGAATTTTGCTTTATATTTCTCAAGATTATTATCAACCGATGCCAGAGTAAAAGCAGAAAGCTCTTTATAATATTCTTCTATCCAATGTTTCAATACAAATAATTTACACCCAATACGCGCTGATTTATCTGAATTATCTTTTTCACATGTTTCAAGCGCAACCATAGAATGGTTTGCTTTCATTGCACCAGCAGAGTTAATCGCAATATCATTTTTCTTATAACAACTTTCAATTTGAGCAACTGTTTGACTTGTATTATTCAAGAACTTTTTCGTACCACTTATAACATCTGCATAATTTACATAAACCAAAAGTATTTTACCATCTGAAGCATCTTGTATATCAAATTGGTATAAATTATATTTAGAATCAGTTACAATACACCTTGAATTTTCATGCATATCATACAAACGTTCAGCATCAGAACGTTTCACACCGGTGCAAAAACCAACCACAGAATTACCAAATTGTGTGTCATATATTACTTCACCATCACCGTCGGCCTGTAATTTTTCTGATCTGATATCACCATCAGAAAATTGGTTGTAAGTTGTGCAAAACAAACCATCTTCGGAACAAATAATATGATTTGCCTGCACACTATCTTTAATTTTTTGTTCCAATTTTCTTTTATCTGGTGTTGCTATTGCTTGCTCTGATTGATACAACAAAGACAAAACCATACTTTCACACACCAATTTGTCTTCTATTGTATCAAGGCATATTGATATTATATCATTCAAAGACATCAGAACATTTTTTTTACGTTGTGCCAGAAACTTTTCAACAAAAGAATTACATTTTGGCATCAAAGGTGCCGCTGTAAATTCCAATTGTCCGCCCTTGTTATAATTAGATAATGCCACAGGTATATTACCTATCTTTCTAAGTTCTGATTTATCAAAAATTGACCTAGACATTGCAACTTGCGATGTTCCTTCTTGTAGTTGTGGCATACAAAAATTCATCAAAGCAGAATTTACAGCCCATGCTTCCCATGCGAATTTAGTATTCAAATCAAACCCACAACAAACCGATGGAATAAAAACCAAAAATATAAAAAATAAATTTTTCAATTTGTTCACTATTAAAACCTACTTTTTAATTCATTTAACAGATTCTGTTTATCTTCTGCAGAAATTTTAGCACCAGTATCAGACACACTTAACATTTCTTGCGAATTTCTTGAAAAATCAGATAATTCTTTTGTTGATTCTTTTGTCACAGCAGTATTTCTATTATTATTTTTCTTGCCATTTATAAGTGCATTTCCAACAATTCCACCAATAACACCAGCACCAACCAATACACCACCGGCAATAACACGATTCTTGGATGTTTTTTTGTCTGCGTCTATCTTTGCCTGGTCTTCTTCGGAACCCAACAT
>CADBLE010000001.1 GCA_902795435.1 uncultured Pseudomonadota bacterium | reverse complement strand
ACGTCATCAACGTTATTTGTCTGTTTTCATATTCGCGTGAATACAATTCACGCAATTTATACACGCAACGAAACTATCTGTGTGTGTGTGTGTGTGTGTGTGTGTAGAAAACTGCGCCTTTCAGCACTTTCACTGTTTTTATTCCCTTTTATTCGATATGAATATTATACCAAAAATCGCACCTTAAAAAAAGCATAAAAAAACACCGACAAAAATGTCGGTGTTTTTATTTTTTATTTGGTGGTCTTTTTAATTATATACATCTGTAATATTCCAAATAAATTAGATACCGTCCAATACAAAACCAGACCCGCCGGCATCCATGCAAACATTACTGTAAATAATATTGGCAACCATTTCATAACACGTTGTGTAGATGCCATTGCATCATTACCTGTCGCCTTGGTCGGGGTTTGCAAATATTGTTGCAACCACATTGTTAAGCCCATAACAATTGGCAACAAGAAATAAGGGTCCATTACCGCTAAATCTGATATCCATAAAAAGTGTGCAGAACGCATTGGAACAGAAATCAATAATGCCTTGTACAATGCGAAAAAGATTGGAATCTGAATCAACATTGGCAAACACCCAGACATCGGTGATGTTTTATGTGTTTGATAAATCTTCATCATTTCCATCTGCAGACGTGCTTTATCATTTGCATATAATTTTTGCACCCTTTGCATTTCTGGTTGCATTTTTTGCATCATCATTGTTGAAACATACGATTTACGAGTCAGTGGCCATATCAATACCCTGACTGTCAAAGTCATTAAAATAATTGCGATTCCATAATTACCAACCAACGCAAACAACCAATTCAACATCCATAACATAGGTTGTGCAAAAAACCAGAACCAACCATAATCTATTGTTTCTTCTATACCTGGGATAAAGTTTTTGGCATTTTTCAATGCGTCACTTGAACGTGGGCCCGCAAAGATATAAGTATTTATTTTTGTTTCTGATTTTGGTGCAACCTTGACCGGTGCTGCATTTGTTTGTGCCAAATAATTTTCACCGTTTTTCTTTACACTCATTGTTTGGTCATTTGCATCTATTGACAATATTGTTTCCCAATATTGATCTGCAAAACCAATAGAACCGCGAACTGTAGAATAAGCAAAAGATTTTTTATTCAATTGGTTCCAATTTGTATAATCTAAATCTTTGTTGGCATAAACCACCCCACCCGTTTCAACCACAGAAGATTTATCTTCAACACCATTACGAACAATATTTGCATACGGTGTAATGCTTATTTCTTTGCCAGAATTATTTTTAATTGTATCTGTAATTGTTATCACATATTCATTTACATTTATATCACGAACAAAATGTACATTTTCAGAATTCCAATGTAATAAATTTGATTTATGTTCCCAATGTGTATTTATATTTGGTGTTTTAACATCAGGTGAAATCAAACCAATTTCTATGAAATTATTTTCACCATTTAACAAAGAAACTTTTTCTTCTGATTTTGCAGATTGTTTGTGTTGCAACAAATCTATTTTTGATATACGCAAACCCTGGACATCAAAAGAAACATTATCTGCAACACGTGTTTCAGATTTCACATTTGTTTTTTCAATTTGTGCGATATCTGTTGTTTTTGGTTGTTCTTGTTTTGATGGAACAAACAAACCAATCAACCACCATGCAATTAAAAACATAAACAACCATGTGAAAAATCCAGCACGTGGTTTTGTATTATTTTTTTCACGCATTGCGTTCCATTGGTTAAACCCAGAATTATTCATATATTGAACCATAATTTACCCTTTTTTTATTTACTCTTTCTGTTTCTGATAAAATTTATTAAATATAAACACACACCAAATGTTATGAATATATCCGCCACATTGAATATCGCAGGGAAAGTCCACAATTTACCAATATGCCAATGTATAAAATCTGCAACCGCGCCGAAACGTATTCTGTCCACCAGATTCCCCAGCGCACCACCAATAATCATCGCCAAAGGTAATTTTTCCCAATTGCTTGCTTTCTTGATTAAATAATATATCAACCAAGCAATTATTATTGCCGTCAAAAAAGATATAATTATTGGCATAATGCCCGCAAATGCAGAAAAAGAAACGCCCTTGTTCCAAACGAAAATCACATTGAATAAATGAGATATTCCAAAATCAGAACCAATTATATATTGCCATGGAACAAAGATTCCTTCTATGTGGCATTTTGCACAAACTACATTTGGGTCATAAACGACATCACCGTATTTTAGTGCAAGAAAATGTAACAAAGAAACCTTGCTTATTAAATCTATAAGAAATACTGAAAAAATAATTGCTATATATTTAAGAAACTTTTTCATCTTACTTTTCCCCGTGTTTCTTAAAATATAGCAATTAGACATTATAAAATCAAATGATATATGTTTATTTTATATCAATTGGCTTTTTAACATTTTCATAATTATTTGCACGCAAATCTTTCATTAAATTGTTGATTTTATTTTGTGATAACCCCAATCCAGACATTAAATTTGCACCAATAATAAATGAAGATTCTATTATTTCAGGTGTTGCAGATTTTACACCTAAATCAAGCAATTCTTGTGATGATTTCAGATTGTGCGCACGTGCAAATATTTTTACACGATTTGACATACTTTTAACAGTATGAACAACATCTTGCGCAACAATTGGGTCGTTTAATGCAATAACTATGGCTTTTGTTTTTGTTGATTTGAATCCCGCCGCTAATAAAATTGCTTTCTTGCGAGATTCACCATATATAACATTATAACCACTTTCGCGTGCCATAACGACTTCATCTACATTTGCATCTATTGCGACATAAGATATATTTTCGCTTTCCAGCATTTGTGCAATAATTTGTCCCATACGGCCAAAACCACAGATTATAACAGATGGTGTATCATCAATAATAGATTCTGATATTTTTTTGCTTTGGTCACCGTTAAATATTTTTCCTGCTTTCAATAATTGGTCATAAATTAAAATCAATATAGGTGTCATCATAATAGAAACAATTATGATAGCAGTTAAAATTTCTTGATGTGCCGGTGGTATTGCAGATATTCCGTTTGTTTTCATTGTTTGCAAAATCAACAAACCAAATTCACCACCCTGGGCCAAAATCAAAGACATCAAAGTTGCTTCTCTGACATCTACATGGCGAACACGCGCAACCATGAACAGAGCAAAAAATTTAATCAAAACCAAACCGATTACGCCAATTAAAATCATGTGCCAATGATCTGCCAAGAAAGGTAAATTTATTCCCATACCCAACACTATGAAAAAGAAAGACAAGAATAATATTGCATACGGTTCTATCATGGCATTTACCTGGTGTCTGTAAACGGTTTCAGACATCAACATACCCGCCAAGAACGCACCCAATGCAGGTGGCAATCCCATCAATCCCAACACAACCGCCCAAACAGCAATATTCACCATGATAGCCAAAACAAACGCTTCGTGAGATTGCAATTTCGCAACAAGATGCATCAATGGATTTATCAAGAATTTAGAAACAACCAATACGCCCAAAATCAAACCAACAGACATAACAAAAATATCTATTGCGGACGCACCAAGGTTTATAGAACGACCCGCCATAACTGGCAACATTGCCAATAATGGAATTGATAATAAATCTTGGAATAATAAAATAGAAAATGTTTGGCGCCCCATGGCTGTCTGTAATTGGTTTTTATCCATCAAAATTTGTAAATCTTCAGATGTACTGGACATTGCTAAAATCAAAGAAATCATAACTGTTCCAATCAAAGACCATTGTGTCACATTAAACAATATTGGGAACAACATAATTGCAACCATTAAAACCTGAGATGCACCAAGTCCGAATATAGTTCTTCTTAATTGCCATAATCTTTGCATATTGATTTGCAAACCGATATTGAACCATAAAAACATGATGCCCAATTCACCCAAGAAATTCCAGGTTCCAGACAATTCAAACAAACCCAACACATGTTCACCAGCCAACACACCAGTCAACAAAAACGCTAACAAAGTTCCCATACGGAACAAACGCATAAAAAATACAGCACCGAATGCTATTGCAAAAAATATAAGTGTTGCGATTGACATTTTTCTCCCTCTCTCTTTAAAAACATTATATCAAATTTTCGTCTATAATTCCCGATATTTTTAAGAATAATTCAGGCGATAATTCTTCGGCCCTTTCAGTTCCCGTCAGCCCAAATTTTTCCCAATCTGTTTTTATAATTCCACGTATCATTTTTCTGCGTTGCCCAAATAATTTAGCAGTCAGTTTTTCAAGCAATTTTATATCTTTTATTTTTTCAATTTTATTTTTGTTTGGAATAATTTGCACAACCGCAGATTGAACCTTTGGCATTGGAACAAATGCAGTATTTGGAACATCAAATAAAATTTTTGTATCGGCTATTAAATTCGCCAGCACAGATAATCTGCCGTATTGCTTGTTTCCGACATTTGCAACAATTCTCTGCGCAACTTCTTTCTGGAACATACATGTCAAAGACAAAATATTCGCCCCATTTGCAATTTGATGCAACCAACCAATCAATAATTCTGTGCCAACATTATATGGTAAATTAGAACAAATCGCATAACCATCTTTGTCCAAATTTGATAAATCAGTTTTCAATGCATCACCAAAAATTACTTCTAATCTTCCGTTTGAAGCATCTTGGACTTTATCCAATATAGGTTTTGTAGTTGTGTCTTTTTCAATGGCAACTAATTTTTTTGCACCACACATTAAAATTGCACGGGTCAGACCTGCGGGGCCTGGGCCAACTTCTACCACCGTGGTGTTTTCTATATTTGGAACATTTTTTGCAATTTTAGATGTCAGATTCAAATCAAATAAAAAATTTTGACCAAATTGTTTTTTTGGTTCCAAACCGCATTCACGCATCATTTCTGATACAGGTGGCAAAGAAGCAATTTTATCCGTCATAATTTTTTACGTCCCCCGAAAGCCAATGTCAAAGTACCATCATCAATATAATCTAAATCGCCACCCAACGGCACGCCAGATGCCAATTCAGAAAACACAACATCTTTATCACCAATAATTGAAATAATGTATTGTTGTGTGGTTTTTCCTTCTACTGTATTTGGCAGAGCAAAAATAATTTCTTTGATATTTTCGTTATCTATTCTTGATTTGATATTGTCTAAATTCAAATCGTTTGGTGTAACCCCAGAAACACCGCTTAAATTTCCGCCCAACACATGATAGCGACCATGAAACACGCCTGATTTTTCAAGCACCAACACATCAGACAAATCACGAACAATACATAATTGCCCATTTTTTCGTGTTATATCAGAACAATATTCACACAAATCCATATCTGTTAAAACACCACAGCAAGAACACGGATGAATACTGTTTGCAGCATCCGTCAATGCGTCTGCCAACATTTGAATACGACCGTTTTTATCTTGTAACAGCCCCAGCGCAATACGTGTCGCAGCCCGATTACCAACGCGTGGTAATTTTGCAAATTGTTTAATAAGTTTTTCTATCTTTACATTCATATTTTTATTTCTTTAATGAAAAATATAACAATCTAAACCGTGTTGTGTTGCTAAATTTTTAAGGTTTTGTGCGCTTTGTTCCGACAAACCATTTACACGAACACGATAAACCTTGTTTTCTTCACTGTATACAATTTCAGGTTTTACCCCCAACAAATCGTTAACTTGTTTTACATATTTTTGTGCAGAACCATACTGAGAAAACGCACCAAATTGCACACCTGCTTCACCCGTCATACGTGCGGCGATTTCTGTTTTTTCATTTTCCCATACGACTGGTTCATTATATTCTTCGTAATCTTGGGCATAACGGGTCACAGGATTATTTTTTGGTACAGAAACAGTTTTCACAGTCGCTGTTTTTTGTCCCGATTTGTTGAACCCTAAATCCAGCATTCGTTTTGCAACATCTGCACGAACATCTTTGTTTTCAGCACCCAATACAACCGCAATCAAATGTGTATTTCCACGTTCAGCAGTTGCAACCAAAGAATATTTTGATTTGTTTGTAAATCCGGTTTTCATACCATCACAGCCCGCATAAGTCCCAAGCAACCTGTTTCCGTTTGTGTATGTTTTACCGTTATAAGTCCATGTCTTGATTCCAAAATATTTCCAATATTGTGGAAAATGTTTATATACCGCCATAGACAATATTGCAATATCACGTGCGGTTGATAAATGATCTTCATTTGGCAATCCCGAAGAATTTTCAAAATTAGTATGTTTTAACCCAATTTCTTTTGCAACACGTGTCATTATGTTTGCAAAATTTCCTTCTTTGCCACCTTTCAGATTTTCAGCCAACACACGTGCAACATCATTTGCAGAATGAACCGCAACCGCTTTGATTGCGTCTTCAACCTTTATCTTGCTGCCCGCGACCAAACCCAATTTCACAGGTTGAGCATTTGCCGCATATTGCGAAACAATTAAATAATCGTCCAATTTTAATCTGTCGTGTTCCAGCGCATCAAAAGTCAAATACAAAGTCATGATTTTTGTAAGGGACGCCGGATAATTTAATTGTTCTGCGTTTTCTTGGTATAAAACCTGGCCAGAATCTATATCTGCAACCAATACCGCGCGGTAATCTTTTGCGGATACCCCACCAAAAAAACAAGACATTAAAAAAGCAATGCTGATTATTCTCTTCATAATTCTAGATGATAGTAAAATTTACATAAATTGGTCAACATAAATTTATAAATTGAAAAGTATTTGAAATATATGTTATATTATTATTGAACCTTATGAGGATAAAAGGTTCAGGGTTTCAAAGCCCTTTTAACAGACTGGCAATATAAATGCCTTTTATTTCCCCGAATTATGGTCGGGGTGCTGTTGGTTATAAAACAGGTAATTTTTACCAAAGACCAACGGAATCATACTGTTAAATGATCTTTGAACACCCTGACCGCCATCATTTCAGATTGGCGGTTAGTTTTTGTAAAAAAACCAAGGGGAAAAAAGATGCAAAAAATATCAGTTATAATACCTGTGTATAATGTGGAAAAATTTTTACCACAATGCCTGGACAGTATTATCCACCAAACATATACAAATTTGGAAATAATCATTGTTGATGACGGCAGTACAGATAACAGTTGTGAAATTTGTAAAAAATTTGCAACACACGACAAAAGAATAAAAATTATTCATCAAAAAAACGCTGGTGTTTCTGCTGCACGAAACAATGGCTTATCACACGCAACTGGCGATTATATTCATTTTATGGACAGCGACGATTACATAGATTTAGACTATTATGAAAAAATGATAACCGCCAACAAAAACATTTCTGCAGACATTGTCGCAGGCTGTGTTGTGTCACAAAACGGTTCTTTTTATGAAATTGAATATAAAACAAAAAGTATACTTACATCTTTAACCGAAAAATTCATTACAACAAATGCTTTATCAAATTGCGTTATATGGCGATATTTGTTCAAGAAATCATTTTTACAAAAAAATCATTTAAAATTTGTGGTTGGGCGTATCTTTGAAGATATGTTGTTCATTCCAGACGCAATGCGTATAGCAAATTGTGTTTTAACCGTTCCAGGCACATATTATCATTATGTGTATAATGAAAAATCTTATCTTAATGCGGCAAATTCTGAAAAACATCAAGAACAATACAAATATTCAGAAAATTTTGTAAATTCTTTTATAGCAAAATACAACCTGACCCCGTATTTGCAACATTGTATGCAATATACAATATGGTATAAATTTTTGTCATTCAAAATATTCAAGAAAGTATATTACACAGATAGAAAAGAAATAAGATATTTTCTGTTTGGTTTAAGAGTTATGAAAATTAAATATTAAAAAACATATAAGGGAACACGTTATGAAAATAGACGTTGTATATTTGTAGGTTGATGGTAACGATAAAAAATGGGTCGTTTGACCCATTTTTTAATCAAGTGTTCTCAGACTGATTTTATCATCATCTACGATAACCAATTTTCCGGTTCCAATACCAAATTGACGGACGGAATTAAATGCGTCCCTTTGTCCGAATAAATAGTTATCATAAATCGGGAATATACCACGAACCAATGCCAATTGGTTTGCAATAACTTGGTCACCACAGACCGCTATAATTGGAATATCTGGACGACGACAAGATATTTGGATTGCAATATCTGTATCACGGGCAAAAACGACAATTGCATTTACTTTGTTCAAATACGCCATAGATGAAACAGAACGCGACCAATCGTTTTCAGGTACATTTTCTATACGTGACCAATCGTATGGATTTGCAATCGTATCCATATCTGAAAATGTCAGAATTTTATTCATAGTATCCACAACATTTACAGGGTCATCACCGATGGTTGTTTCTTCAGATGTCATTGTTGCGTCTGTTCTTAAATATGCAGCATTTGCAACGTCTGAAATTTCAGCACGTGTTGGAAATTCACTGTGCACCATACTGGACAGCATTTGTGTTGCCATTATAACTGGACGATTTAATTTTCTGCATTCACGAATAATTTGACGCGAAATTGCAGGCACCTGTTCAAACGGCATTTCAACCGCTAAATCACCACGCGCAATCATAATACCGTCCGCAGCAGTTGCAATATCAACAATTCTTTTAACCGCATTTGGACGTTCTATCTTTGCAATAATTTTTATTGGGTGTGATGTGCGTTGTGCAATAAAATCACGAACAAATGCGATATCTTCCGCCCTCTGCACAAAAGAAACAGCGACCCAATCAGGATTTTTTGTAATCGCGTATTCCAGGTCGGCTTTGTCCTTTGGTGTTAAAATTTCTGTGTCTATATCTGTATCTGGCAAATTGAAACCGCGTCTGGACCAGATTTCGTCCCCACGAATAACAGTTGTTTCAATTTTATCATCAAAAACCGCATCAACACGCAATTCTATTTTACCGTCATTTAATAAAATCTTGTCCCCAACAGACAACGAACGCATAACATCTGAATCAGGTAATTGAACACGCGTTTCATTCCCAGGTGTTGGATCTGAATCAAGGATAAATTTTTGACCAATTTTTAATGGATAATGATTTTCTGTCTCAAAAATACCAATTCTGTGTTTTGGGCCCTGAATATCTATTAAAACAGCAACTGGTTTTCCCAATTCCGCAGAAATAGAACGTATCATATCTATTTTGGCACCCTGAATATCACCGGTATCATGACTAAAATTCAAACGGCAAACATTGACGCCTGCCTTTATCATATTTGTTAAAACTTCCTTGCTTTCTGAACTTGGGCCGATAGACGCTGTAATTTTTGTAAAACGTGTCATTTATTTTTTCTCTCTTTTTTATTTGTAAAAATATTTGATTTTTCCAATCTTTAATATATCATATAAACATCATAAAAAACAAGAGGAAGGATTATGAAAATAGAAAACCATGGCGCACTTGATAACAATCAATTGATTACAATTATTGAAAGAATTGAAAAATTAAACGAAGATGCCGCTGCAATCGCCGCTGATGTCAAAGAAGTTTACAAGGAAGCAAAATCAGCAGGTTTTGATCCTAAATACATTCGTCAAATGATACGTTTGCGTAAAATGGACCAAGATGAAATTGACGAAGCAGACGAATTGACCAAAATGTATCGTAACGCGTTGGGTTTATAAATGAAGAAATTCACAAAACGCATTGAAAATTTTACCTGTGAACATTGTGGTCATCAGGTTTCGGGCAATGGATATACAAACCATTGCCCAAATTGTTTATGGTCTAAACATGTGGATAACAATCCGGGCGACCGTCAATCAAATTGCGGTGGTTTGATGGAACCAATATCCGCAACACCAACCAAAGACGGTTTTATAATTGTTCATAAATGTTTGGTGTGTGGAAAAACAATCAAACAACATTCATCTGAAAATGATGATATTGATACAATTATCAAAATATCATCAAATCCAGATTTCATTTTCGGTAAATAAAAAATAAAAAAAGTCCCAAATGGGACTTTTTTTTATTTTCTTTTTGCGGCTGACACAAACGCATTAAACATCGGGTGCCCATCGTATGGATTGCTTTGGAATTCAGGATGGAATTGACCCGCAATAAAGAATTTATGAGATGGAATTTCAACTATCTCTGGCAATTTTCCATCTGGCGACATTCCAGATATAATCATTCCATTTTTCTCTAATTCATCTTTGTATTTTATATCAACTTCGTATCTATGACGATGACGTTCTGAAATATTTGTTGTGCCATAAATCTGTTCGGCCAATGTTCCAGATTTAATAACACATGGATATGCACCCAATCTTAATGTGCCCCCCATATTTTCAGAATCACAATCATTCATAATGTTTATCACAGGCGTACAATTTTTCGCAAATTCTGTTGAATTAGCATTTTCGTCCCCGACAACATTACGCATAAATTCTATGACCGCAGTTTGCATACCTAAACAAATTCCCATAAACGGAACATTGTTTTCACGTGCATATTTTACAGCGGATATTTTACCTTCGACACCACGGGCGCCAAAACCACCCGGTATCAAAATACCATCTACATCACTGCATTCTTCTGGGGTGAATTTTTCAGCATCTATCTTTTTAATTTTCAGATGAACATTATTTTGCACAGCAGCATGGAATAACGCTTCATTCAAAGATTTATACGCGTCTGCAACATCAAAATATTTACCAACAACACCAATTGTACATGTTGGCAAATCATTGTTCAGATAATGTTCAATCTTTTTAAATTTAGACATATCGCCCGCTGCTTCTGGTAAACCAAAATGTTGTGCCATTATGTTAAACACATCTTGTTCATCATACACCAATGGTATTTTATAAATATTATCTACATTGATACTGGTAATAACATTTTTCGCAGGCAAATTACAGAACATACCAATTTTAGCACGTTCTTCGTTGGTCAACATTCTTGGTGAACGAACAAATAACATATCTGCCTGAATCCCGTTTTCAAGCAATCTGCGAACAGACATTTGTGTTGGTTTTGTTTTTAATTCCCCACTCTGTTCCAAATATGGTGCCAACGCCAAATGCACAAACATAACATTTCTGCGTCCAACATCATTTGCATATTGACGAATAGATTCAAGGAATATTTTTTGTTCAATATCACCAACCGTTCCACCAATTTCACAAATAACAAAATCAGTATTTGTTGGAATAGAAATATGTTCTTTAATTTTATTAGAAACATGTGGAATCATTTGAACGGTTGCACCCAAATAATCACCACGACGTTCTGCATTCAAAACTTCCCAATAAATACGACCACCAGAACAAGAATCGTTTCTTGATAAATGCACTCCAAGAAATCTTTCATAATACCCCAAATCCAGGTCTGTTTCGAAACCGTCATTTGTGACATAAACTTCACCATGTTGTAATGGGGACATAGTTCCCGGATCCACATTAAGATATGGGTCAAATTTACGAACATGAACACTGTATCCACGGGATTGAAGAAGGGCGCCCAACGAAGCCGCTGAAACGCCCTTACCTAAACTTGATACAACCCCACCTGTAACAAAAATGTATCTTGACATAAGTTTTTTCTCCTTATGTAAATTTATATTAAAAAAATATTGGTTGCGATGCAACAAAATAAAATCCTATAATCTGGATATGAAAGAAATCATAGAAAACCAATATAAAAATGTATTTTTATGGACGCCATTTTTGTTGGCTTTCGGTGCGGGTCTTTATTTTTCATTGGGTATTGAACCAAATATTCAATTTCCAATTCTGATTACAATTTTAATTGGTGTCATTATTTATAAATATAAAAATGTATTTCTGCGTGCGATTATGTTATTCGCATTTGGTTTCTTTTATGCAATGTGTTTTACACATTTTGTGAATACGCCACAAATTCATGATTCTTTTGGTAAAATAAATATATCTGGGGTTGTAACAAATATAGATTATTCACCAAAATCATCTTTTATAACAATAAATATGCCAATAAAACAAATAGATTCTAAAAACAAAACTGATAAACATCTGAACATACGGTTTTCTGTTAAAAACGCCAGTGATATAAAAATAAATGATGAAATAACAGCAACCGCAACCGTATTTCACCCAACACAAAAATACATACCAGATTCTTTTGATTTTGAAAGATGGTCGTATTTCAACAATATATCTGGAACCGGTTTCCTAGATTCATACGAAATAATAAAAACAAACGAACACAATAATAATTTGCGTAATTATATTCATAAAAAATCAAATTCTGTTTTAACAGATTCTTTGGTTTTGGGATATAAAAAATCTTTACCCGAAAACGAAGCGAACATTTGGCGTGCTGTTGGGCTTGGGCATGTATGGTCTATCAGTGGTTTTCACATGACATTGGTTGGTGGTTGGTTGTTTACCCTGTTTTATTTATTATTCCGTTCAATTTCATATATAACAAAACGAATACCTGCAAAATATCCGTCCATTATTTGTTCATGGTTTGGATTGATATTTTATTTATGTTTATCAGGTATCAGTGTCGCAACAATTCGTGCATTTTTAATGACAACTTTAATATTTATAGCAACCCTGTTCGGACGAAATATTTTATCCCTGCGAAACGCAGCATTGGCATTTTTGATTTTATTTTTTATAAATCCATTTTTTGTAATGAACGCTGGATTTCAATTATCTTTTGCCGCTATATTCGGATTACTTTGGTTCTTTAATGGGACGCAATACAAGAAAAGAAATTTAGCACAAAAGATTTTGTATTTTATAAAAACATCTTTCCAGACCGCATTTGTTGCAACTGTATTTACTATGCCTTTCGTGATTGCACATTTTGGAAACATTCCTGTCTATTCTGTGGTTGGCAATTTGATTATTTTACCAATATTTTCTTTCTTGATTATGCCATTGGTTATGTTTGGAACAATATGTGCATTGTTTAATGGACATTATATTTTACATTTAACAGATAATATTTATAATTTCGCATTACATATCGCAGATAAAATTATAAATTTGCCATACGCAAATGTTTATACATATCATATTTCTAATACTGTTTTGATATTGGCAATATTGGGTTTAATGTGTGTTGTTTTGTTTGCCAAAACAGACATTAAAAATTTCTGGTTACGCAATATAAATTATATTATCGCATCTGGTTTTGTTGTTGCATCACTAACAATATACGCAACAACACAAAAACCTTTGTTTTATTCTACACACGACAACCAATTGATTGGTATGGTTTATGATAATCATATAAAATTTAATCGGGCTAAATTTTCATCTCATTATTTTGCATTCAATTCATGGCGTGAATTAAACGGCGAAAAAGAATCAACAACAAACAAAACCCATAAATGCAAGAAAGGAATCTGTACATATAATACGAAAAATTGGAATTTGGTTTATCTGAATAATTTCACCCAGATAATGAATAACATTGTAACAATGTGTAAAAACAAAGATATTGATTTTATTGTTTCGCCATTTGAAATAAATGCACCAAAATGCAATGCAAAAATTTTAAATGGTGCAATATTTATTTATCCGTCTGGAAAAATTACAAAGATTTATTATCGTCGTCCGTGGAATAAACCGCACGCATAAAATACAACCCAGACGCCGGTGCATTTATACCCGCAGCACTGCGATTTTTAGCATCAAAAATTTTATTTATATCTAAATCTTTACCGCGGCCAATATCAACCAAAGTGCCAACCATATTACGCACCTGATGATGCAAGAAAGAACGTGCTTCGAAATAAAAAACTATTTCATCACCGTTTTGTGTTATTTCACAAACATCTAATGTTTTTATTGGAGATTTTGCCTGACATTGTGCCGCACGAAAAGATGTAAAATCATGTTTCCCAATTAAATCTTTCGCAGCCATTTTCATTGCGTCTATATTTAATTTTTGTGGCACCCACCAAACACGATTATTTTGCAGAACGGTATTCATAGGGCGATTTAACACAACATATTTATAGCAACGTTTTACACAATCAAATCTTGCATGGAATTCATCACTAACACGTTCACATGATAACACCACAACCGGTTCGCCATTCAAATAAAAATTCAGCGCACGCAAAATTGTTTCTGAATTTTGTTCTTTTTCCAAATCAAAATGTGCAGACATACATACGGCATGAACACCCGCGTCTGTGCGACCCGCAGAATAAACCTCTGTATGTTCGGAACAAAATTTATAAATTGCATCTTGCAACAAAGATTGTACAGATGGGCCCTGTTGGTTTTCTTGCCAACCAATCAGATTTGTTCCATCATATTCAATATTTATTTTATAACGTGCCATTTTTTATTATCTTCCATGTGTAACAGCATCACGAACCCACAAAACACATTGATTACATATGTTTTTATTTTGTGCGTACGAATTAGCACATACATTTTGACAATCTGCCATGCCATTATATTGATTAGGGGCAACATAACAATTTCCAATATTACAAAAGAATACTTGCATTTTTATTCTCCATATTTTATTTCAGCACCACGCAAGCCGTTTACAAAACTTTTCCAATCCATAGGATTTTTTCCAGCCGGCTGAATTTTCAGAATTTTCAATTCATTATTTTCTATTGCTGTTTTCAATACTTTTACATCAGAACCATTTATTTTTGTTCTTCCACACCCCAGCGCACGAATTTGGTTATGTATTTGATGAATATCTTTTGTCCAATCTATTATTTCATCTTCCCCTTCAAATTTTCTGGTAAATGTAGGTTCGCCAATTTGAGGTTCTGCAACAAATTTATCAGGATTTTCCATATATTCATCCAACATTTTTATTGCAGTATCTGCAACCTTAGATTCCATAATTTCGTTTGTATCGTTTTCATCTATATCTATGGTTTTACGCATATAAATATCGCCAGCGTCCATTTCCGCAGACATAGCCATCAAACAAACATCCATAGTTTTATCACCGTTTAATATAGCGGTTCTGATTGGTGATGGTCCACGATATTTTGGCAATGCACTTGGGTGAATATTCACACATTTTGCAGAATTCAAAACATTATCACGCAAAATAACCCCATACGAAAAAACCAATATCATATCTGCGTGTTCTTGTTCTGGGTTAAATTCTTTGATAGATGTATGAACCGTTAAACCACGTTGTTCGGCCCATTGATGAACCGGTGATGGTGTCAAAATATGTTTGCGTCCCATTGGTTTTGGTGCACGTGTAAACACAGAAACAATATCGTGTTTATTTGCAACCGCATCAAACACAGGCACAACAAATGAATTAGTTCCCATTAAAATAATTTTCATTTAATGTCTCCGATTTACTTTGCGCATCAACATTTCGCGTTTTACCCCAGACAAATAATCTATAAATAAAACACCGTCTAAATGGTCTGTTTCGTGTTGAACAATTCGTCCCAATGTATTTGTCATAACACTTTGACAATGTTCGCCTTTTTCATTGGTCCATTTAACTTCTACTGTCTTTGGGCGTCTGACATTTGAATAGACTGGCAAACCATCTGCACCCAATACGGACAAACAACCTTCTTCCATAACACAGGTTTCATCACTTCTTGAAATGATTTCAGGATTTATCATACGGTAAATAACATTGGTATCTGGGTCCATCATGACCAAGAATCTTTTAGTAATACCAACCTGAGGGGCGGCCATACCAACCCCACTCTGTTCTTGCATCATCTTTATCATTTCATCCATGTCATCTAAGATTTCTTGTGTGATATTTTCAACAGGTTCGCATTTTTCACGCAAAACCAAATCACCACAAACTTTCATTTCTAATTTATTCATCTTTGTATTCCAATGCTATGTTTTTATTTGTTGTTATTCCGCTTTTTTGTTTAATGTCATTAAACAATTTTGACATATTACCATTTCCATCAACCAATTGACCACGTGCCTTGTCATAGGCCTTGGTTGCAGTTTCCAGACTTCTTCCCATGGTTGCAAAACTGTCTGTAAATGCCACATATTTTTCATACAATTTGTTTATAATTTCTACAACATCAGTTATATTTTTGCTCTGTTTTTCCATTTTCAACATCATTTCAACCGTCTTTAACATTGGGAATAATAATGATGAAGTAATCAATGCAACACCATCTTTTTGCGCACTGGCATATAAATCTGGTTTTTTACGCATAGCCAATATATACGCAGATTCCAATGGCATAAACATGAACACAAAATCAAGCCCACTATTTTTTACTTTCTTTTGATATTCTTTGCTTGATAATTCATTTATATGATTTTCAGTTGCCTGCATGAATTCATTTGCATATTGTTCGCGTTCTTCATCTGTTTCTGCGTTTTCATATTTCAGATAACTTTCCATAGAAACCTTGGAATCAATAATTATGCGTTTATTGTTTGGCAAATTCACAATAAAGTCAGGACGAATATTTTTCTTTTTTTCATCATCATCTTGTTCAACACGGAAAAATTCTTCGCGGGTATAATCTACACCTTCGACCATGCCCAACATTTGTAAAATATTTTCCAAATATAATTCACCCCAACAACCCTGGGTCTTTTTGTTTTTAAGTGCATTTGCAAGATTATTTGCTTCTTTCTGCAAAGAATCACTGTGCGACAACATATTTTTTATTTGTTCATCAATGCTTGCTTTGTTCGCAGAAGTTGTTTTAAGAATTTCTGTGATTTTACTTTCAAAACCTTCTTTCAATTTTTGCATTTGTTCCTGCATTGGCCCCAACACAGTTTTTTGTGTTCCAACAACAGATTCTTTCTGTTTTTCCATTAAATCTGCAGATATAATCTTGAAATCATTTAACATTTTATCACGAACATCTTTTAATGTTTCGACTTCTTGTTTTCTTGATGCGGCTTCGCGATTTAATTCTTGGTTATCAAGGCGTAATTTATCCAATTCTTGTTTTTGATTCATAACAATAGCCCGGGCACGTTCTAATTCCAGGGCAGAATTATTATTGTTTTTACGAAACAACAAAACAGCCATTATACCAATGATAATGCCAATACCAGAACCAACAAAAAAACTAATCATATCCATATCTACACCCCTTTTGCGGAATTATACACTAAAAAACCCAAATATCAAGTTGCGAGGCAAAAATAAAAAAGCCACAAAAAGTGGCTTTTTTCAATTATTTCCTGAGTCCTGTTCTTTTATCTATCCAAACCTGTTCTTTTGCGATTTCCATGATTGGTAAATCAGATTTACTGTCCGAATAAGCACGAACCACATTTGGAATATATTTGTTTTCTTTTGCCCAATTATCCAATGCGATTACTTTATTATTTCCCCAACATAAAAATTTATATTTCCACGGTTTTGATTGTTCCATTTGAGAAGTCAAAACCGCATCAAATTTCATATCGGAAACCAATTTAGGAATCATATAATTTGTGCTGGCTGAAATCAAAACAACTTTGTTGCCGTTTTTTCTTTCTTTTGCGACCTGGTCTTTGGCCCAACCGAAACGTCTTTGTTTGTGTTCAGCAATTAAATTTCCAGATAATTCTTTGACCATGTTTTCTGTTAAAAATCTGCGCATAGTTTGACGCCACCAAATTCCATCTGGATTCAATATTTTGCCGATTTGTGCAACAAAAATCATTGGTAAAAAGAACCAAGGACGAATTGAATGTTTAAAACAATATTTTCCAAATTCATAATTAGAATCACTTGCTGACAATGTGCCATCAAAATCAAAAACCACTACATTTACTTTCTGTAACATAATTTTATCTCTTTCTTGTTTTTATTTCTTCTGATTTATATTCGTCCAGATATTTTGTGTAAATATTTTTCTGAACATCTTCTGTATCTTTTTCAATAACAGACATTTTTTCAATCTGTTTTATGTTATCTTCAAAACATTGTCTTAAATTTTTATCTTT
Source organism: uncultured Pseudomonadota bacterium (assembly GCA_902795435.1). Taxonomy (GTDB): domain Bacteria; phylum Pseudomonadota; class Alphaproteobacteria; order Rs-D84; family Rs-D84; genus Enterousia. Next base: position 72,239 of record CADBLE010000001.1, on the reverse strand, counting down.
GATAGTTTTGAAAAATTCACTGTTTAACAATTGTTTATCATCATATTTACCAGATAAATATAACATCAAATCATTAAACCATCTTTCGTTTCTGCGAATATAATTTATTTCAGTATTTCTTTCGCCACGATCAATATAATCTTCGGAATCAACTATGACATCACTATCCAATGCCATTGTTTCGTATTTCAAAGCAGTCATCATAAATTTATACAATTTTTCTTCTTTGATTGCCGATTTAATATAAGATAAAGAATATCTTTTTACCAAAGATTTATTTTTTGCACGATATTCATTTATTTTTTTACCCGCTATATCATTCATAGCGCGTGCAACCCTGTAATGATTATTGGCATTCACCGCACTGTCTGTTTTGTGATAGACAGTTTGCATTTGTTTTTCAGACAATGTCCTATCACCACTGCACGCATTCAACACCAATGCAGCACCAACCACAGCCCCAGCGGTTTTAACATCATTTATAAATATTTCTTTCTTCATTTTATCCTGATTTTATTCACACATAAAATATAGCCCAAAAAGACAAAATATCAAGTATGGTTTTTATCTTTTAAATCTGGATAATTTTATACGCAATTTTTCCATAACAAAGAACAATGCTGGGGTCAGCGAGAAAGTCCAAACCAAAGATGCACACATACCACCAATCATAACTGCACCCATCGCAACCTTCATACCGTCATTTGCCCATAATTGTGGAACCATACCCGCAACAACTGCGATAGTAGTCATCCAAATCATACGTTTTTTATCCATCAATTCTTGCCACAATACTGTTTTTGCATCTTCGCCATTTTGGACACGTGCAACCGTTGGTTCCAAAACAAGAATATTGTTATTCACCACCAAACCAACCAACATAATGAATGCTAACATAGCACCAATATTCAATGAAGCACCCGACAAGAACAATACAACAAACACACCGGCAAAACTGGTTATGATAGATGTTGCAATTGTAAATGGATGAATCAAAGAATTCATAATCGCGGCCAACAACATAAATGTCAAAATCGTAGCCAACAAGAACGCCTGACCAATTTCACCATTTGTTTCTTCTTGGATTTCAGACATACCTGCGAAAGACGCACGATAACCTGGTTCCCATTTTATAGAATCTAATTTATTTTGGATTTCATTTTGTACTGGGCCCAATGTTGATTTACCAATATTTATATCTATTTCTGTCACACGACTTTTATCCAAACGGTTTATATTAGATGTTGCAGGAACACTTTCTATTTGTCCTAATTGAGATAACGCAACCATACCTTTGTGTGAATTTACATAAACATTTTCGAACATAGTTTGTTTTTTATATTGTTTATCAAATTCCAAAATAATTGGGTATTCGTCACCTTTTTCTTTGTATTTATAATTATCGTTTCCAAACAAAGCAGTACGCAGAGTAGAACCTGCCTGGGCATTTTTCACACCCCAGAAATTCATTTTTTCATCATTTGGAACAAAACGAATTTCGTTACTTGGTTCTTGTTGTGCGATAACAGCACTCTGTACCGCTTCAATTTGGTTTATCATATCCAAGACTTGGTTTGCGTATGCTTTTCTTTTCACATCATCATCACCATAGATATTCAAAACCATATCGGAACTGATGGCAGAACCAGAGATTGCTTCCCCTGCACGAATTTGGATTTCTGCATCTTTGATATCTGACAATGTTGGCAATATTTTTTGTGCCAATTTTTTATCAGATATATTTCTTTTTTCTACATCAACCAAAGAAACTTTGACATTGATATTTTCCAAACCGCGTTCCCCGATTTTTACAGTTGTAGATTCAACCTCTGGGAATTGTTTCAATTTTTCTTCTATCTGTTTTGCCACAGATTCAGATTTTGCATAAACACTGCCCATTGGGGTGCGCGCTTTGATAGTGATTTCATTTGCATCTGTTGATGGTGAAAATTCATTTCCAACAAAACCAACCAATTGCGCAGACATAATTAAAACACCAATTGCACCCAATATGACAAAGAAAGGATGCTTATATTGATATTCATACCACGAATGTAATCTTGTCGCATCATTGTGTTCTTTCAATTCTTTGATATCTTTTTTTGTTTGTTGTTTGCGTGGCAATCTCAACAATTTCGCAATCATCATAGGTGTCAATGTGAAAGAAAACAGCAAAGACAACAAAGTTAAATACACAACTGTCATACCGAATTGCAACATAAATTGACCGGCAATTCCACCCATAAATGCCAAAGGCAAGAACACCACAACATTTGTTCCAACACCCGCCAATACTGGAACTGCAACTTTCTTGGTTCCTTGTTCTGCGGCTTCGTCTGGGGTTTTACCTGCGCGTAATTCGGTCAATGCAGATTCAATCAAAATAATAGCATTTGATACCAATGTCCCAAGTGCCGTTGCATACGCTAACAGAGTCATCGCATTGATAGTAAATCCAGAACCATTCATTAAAAAGAAACCAGACAACAAAGACGCAGGAATCACAACACCCGCAATAATTGTTGAGCGCCAATTTCTGGTGAAAGCCAACAAAACAATAATTGTGAATATAACACCCAAAATAATACCATTGATTGTATCTTTTGTATCATCTGAAACATGGATAGATGAATCAAACACAATTTCCATTGTGGTATCTGGGAATTTTTGTTGCATTACCGCTTCTAATTCTGGCAATTTTTGATGCAATGCCTTTGATATTTTTATCGCGTTACCATCAGATGCTTTCACAATAGACATAATAACAACATTTTCACCGTTATATCTTGCACCTTTTTCAATATCACGCATTTCATCTCTGACATTTGCCACAGCAGACAATTTGAAAGTTTCGCCTTCGGCTGTTGTTATTTCAAGATTTGCGATTTCATCAACAGATTGAAATTCCCCAACAAATCTGACATTTTCAGAATTTATATTTGTTTCTATTTTTCCGCCTGGCACATTTAAATTACGCATAGCAATTGCATTCACAATGTCGTTTATCGTTACACCATGCGCAGCCATTAAATCTGGGTCCATAGAAATACGAATTGCCCTTTCGCGACCACCGAAAGTATCAACGGACGCAACACCTTTTACAGATGTCAATTTATTAGACAATGTATCATCTATATATTTTTTAATATCTTTTGGATTACCACCCTTGATAACAATATCCAAAACCGCCTGTTGCAAAGGATTCAATTTCGCAATCACAGGTTGTTTCAAATCATCTGGGAAATCATTGGCCAACCCGTCTATCTTTGCTTTTACTTCATTCGCTTTATCATCTACATTTACACCCAAATTAAATTCAGCCACCACAAATGCAGAATTTTCATACACAGAAGTTGTGATTTTTTTCACACCTGCAACTTCTGACATTGCATTTTCTGCCTTTTTTACAACCTGGCTTTCAATTTCTTCACTGGACGCACCTGGATAAACAAATGTAGCCGTCACATACGGAAAATCAACAGATGGTGTTCTTTCAATATTCATTTTTGGGAAAGAAACAATTCCCAATATTACAAAGAACAAAACAAACATAATTGTTGTAACAGGTTTGCGAATAAAGAATTTTAACATTTTATTTTCCCCCACATATTATTTTTCAATTTTGATTTTTTGGTTTTCACGAACATCAGATAAAATGACAATATCACCATCATTTAAACCTGATTTTACCAATGCGTTTTGTGAATCACGACCAGATATAACAATTTCACGCGCACGGGCAATTCCGCCGTCTGCAACAAAAACAGTATTACCAACAATTGCAGATACAGGCACATAAAAACCATTTGCATTTAATTCAACATTTTGCAGACCGTTTTCACAATTTTTTGTTCTGATTACATGCATACCATAATCAAGGTCTATGTTTTGTGAAACAGACACAATTTTGCAATTACCAATTTTTTGTCCCACCTTGAATAATTTTACGCGTTTGCCATCAACAAATGCGCGATTATTTTTAATATTTAAAGGTTCATATAAAATACCATCTGTTTTGTGCATTTCCAACACATCAACCGGCAGACCATTTTCAATATTATCACGTGCGATATTAAATACCTTTGTATTTTGTTCAACACCGTAAATATAAAATCTGTGTGCAAACGCCCCGATAACCAGCGCAATTATAATCGTATAAATCACATTTTTAGATTTACGAGTTTTCAATTTTTTAACAATGTTTTCTATTCTTTCGGTCTTTGTCATTTTATTCACCTAATTTTTTAACAGTTTCTTTTGACATCAAAATATTATATTTCGCATTTAATAAAGCCATATCCATTTGATACAAAGCATTTGAAACATCAGACAATTCAATTGCAGATGTTTGACCGGCTGCAAAACGATTCACAGAAACATCATACGCCTTTTGTGCCAAAGAATACGCTTCGTTCAATTTATCTAAATTAGAACACAAATGTTTATATTTTTTCACAGCAGTATTGTATTCTTCCCTTTTCAGTTTTTTAGATTTATCTAATTCCTGACGGGCAGATTCCGCATTCATCGCTTCTATTGTTGCGTTTGCAGAATGCAGACCACCGTTAAACAAAGGAACCTTTAACGCTAAACCCCAATACGCAGATTGGTCACCTTCTTTGGCAAAAATATTATCCATCTTTGTTCCCATTGAAAAATAATCATATTCTGCCATCGCAGCCAATGTTGGATAACCACCGGCGCGTTTAGATGACGCATTTGATTCATACATTTTTATTTGTTTTTGATATATATCCCATTCTGGATTAGATTTTAATTCTTTCGCTTCTATTTCCGAAAATTTAGATGGAATTTCATCAACCAATTTGATTTCTTCGTCCATATCTATACCCGCCATAATCTTTAACATTCTGTATGCGGTATCACGATTAAATTCGGCATCAGATAAATTTATTTCTTTTGCTGCAATATCAGATTCAATTTTAATCAAATTGCTTCTGTTTGCACGACCCGCGGCGGTCAATTTCTTTTTCGCAGCACGAACATTATCTAAATTTTTTTGGCTGGCCATAACAATACCATCTGTCATTTTCGCAGTCCAATATAAATTCGCAGCGGCATATTTAACCTCTCTGACAGTTAAATCTTTTGCAGATTTAGACATATCAATTGCATCATGCATTGCATCAACAGCATGTCCAATTTTTCCAAATGTGTAAATTGGTTGTGTAATTTTAACACCCGCCATAAACATATTATCTGGAATTTCTTTTAATGGAATTGGCAAAGAACTGTTTATCAATGCACCAATTTCAGACGGAATTTTTACACCTTCGGAACGGCTTGGGTTGGTTGGGTCAACCAAATTCATATATGTCGCAGTCGCATCAATTGACATCCAACGATTTGCATTGACACTGCGTAATTGCGCCTTGGCCTTTTTAATATTCGCATCAGCGGTTTTAACATCATTTGATTCCGCAACAATTTTGTCTATCGCATCATTCAATGTCAAATCCATAGAATACGCATTTGGCAAAATCATTAAACCAGATAAAATACAAAATAAATATTTACGCATTTGCAATCTCCATCTTTTTCAAAATACCGTTCATAGTTTTAACCGTTTCCGCCAATGCATCTTCGTCTTCTTCTGGTAAAACCTTGCACAAAGATTCAAGTGCGGTTAAAAATTTATCCAACAATTTTTCAGCCATTATTTTTCCTGATTTGCTGACTTCATACCAAGTATCCCTGCGGTCATTTTTATCCACAGAACGAACAACCAATTTGTCTTGTTCCAATTTGCGAAAAACACTGCATAAATTAGCGGTGGAAATAACCTCTCTCGCGGCAAAATCTTTCAATTTAATTTTACCGGCCAAATATAAACGAACCAAAACAGACATCTGTTGTCTGCTGTTTCTGGACGTTTCTTCAAATATAGGCTGTAATCTGCTGGATAATCTACCAATTATACGCATATTTTCAGCCATCAATTTTGACACTTCTGCATGGGTCATTGTTTTTTCCTTTTTTTGATTATTCAAAAAATAAATCATTAAAAACTTTAACGATTATATTTATAAAGAAACCAAAGTCAAGCAAAAACATTAAAAAATTTAATAAATTACACAAATAATTTTATTGCCCCAAATTTTTTATTGCAAAAGCAAAGAAAGTATATATAATAAGCAACAGTCCTTGGAGCGTCGTCTAATGGTAGGACAAGAGATTTTGGTTCTCTTTATCATGGTTCGAATCCGTGCGCTCCAACCACAGTTAACAAAATGCCCACTGGGGCGTTTTTTGTTTGGAATACAAAGGTTGAGTGAGTTCGAAAGTAATTTTTAGAAAAATTATCTCTTTATCAACGCTTTCGAACCAAATAATTGCTTATATTATAATGTTGACTAATTCTATTGCTTATTTTATAATATAAGCAACTGGTTTTGCTAATATTGTAATAAAAGGTCTTATAATGACAAATTCTTTTGTATTAAAAAAATTTCCAGATATATTGACAGATATATCTTTTTCTGAAAATACTAATAGTGCTTTATTGAAATTAGCTAAATACGATGGTATGGTAGAATTTATTCCTTATCCAGAAGTATTAACAAGTATACTTTTTTATCAAGAATCTGTAATGTCTTCAAGATTAGAAGGTACTATAGCCACAATTACAGATATCTTAAACTATAAAGTTGGCAAGAATTTATCTGAAAGATTAGAAAAAGACGCGACAGAAATAGAAAATTATAAAGATGCTTTGGGTTATTGCATAAAAGAAGCAGAAGATAACAATTTTAAAATTACGAGTAGATTGATTAAAAATATTCAGGCCATTATATTAACGAATTCTAGGGGTGGCGATAAATTAAAAGGTAAATATAAAGAAAAACAAAATTATATTGGCAATAAATATGACGGTGAAATAACTTATACTCCTGTATCATATTTGCACACAGAAGAATATATGAATAACTTGATTGACTTCATAAACTCAAATCATTCAGAAAACCTTTTAATAAAAACTGCCATTATTCATGCGTATTTTGAATTAATACACCCTTTTGAGGATGGAAATGGTAGAGTTGGTCGTATTTTGATACCGATACTCTTAAAAAAATATAATATCTTATCCACACCATATTTTTATATAAGTTATTATTTTTCTATAAACAGAACAAAATACATCAATGCATTAGAAAAAATATCAAAAGAAAACGACTGGCAAACTTGGATTAATTTTTTCATAACAGCGATAGAACAACAAACCATTGTATTAACAAACACTCTTAGACGACTAAAAGAAATCAGAAGAAAAACGGAAGAAGAAATATCGGATTTAAAAACACAGTTTTGTATACCTATATTAAACTTCTTGTTTAAGCAAATTAAATTTAAAACGACCGATTTTATAGAAAAAACCGGGATCAAAGCAAGTACCGCAAGATCTCTGTTAAAAAGCTTAGAAGATAAAAAAATTCTTGAAGTAGAAGAAAGAGGTACTGGTCAGAGCCCATCAATATACAGATTTAAAGACTTGTATAAAATGGTTGAAGAAATTTCCGATTAAGAAAGGCTTTTTTACTTTCGGACTAGTAAACAGATTATTTTTACAACAATAAGCCGCCCTGCCAGACATTATCGTTCAAAATGGTTGGGGTGTACGGGCGAAACATAAAAAAAACACCCGTTTGAACACGAGTGTTTTATGCTAAAAAAATAATTTTACCAAATACTATTTTTTTGAACCTGTCCCCATGAATTTGTATGGTATCCAGCAGGTGCTCTATGCATCCCCATATTGTTTGTGCGACCTGTGGAACGATAAGTACCTGTAAACGAATTCTTGGTTCTATAATAACCGGCTTCTGCATTAGAAATTCCTACGAAAGAAACCAACATCAATAAAGCAATTATTTTTTTCATTTTATACTCCTTTTTATTAATAATAACATGTTAATCTTCAAAAATTTTCGGATACTCAGATGTACCCATCGGTTTTTCCTTTGAAAAAAACACTTTTGAACCCAAATGTTTTAAATTTACATTCACGATAGTTAACATCCAATTTAATGTTTTAATCTCTTTTTTCGTTATATCTGTTTTTACTGTGTACATGGCTGCCAACATTCCACCAAGCCAATCATACATTTGTAATTTAACAGAACCATACTTCTCAACAACAACAGCATAAAATTGTTTATATTCTGGTGATTCTAATTTATCTTTACAAGTAGTTATAATATCGTCTATAAAATCCACATCTAACTCTCCTCTCAAATTAGCAGGAGAAGCCAAAACAAGAGCATAAAATTCTTGTAATACAGATTGGGCTTGTTTTATTAAATCTTTTACATCTGCATTCTTTAAAACCGACATAGGTTCATTTACTGTTTCAGCAGAATATTCATTATTGATAGACTTAGTGAAAACAAAATACAGTATAATAGCACATAAAAAAACTACAAACCACATAGCAACACCTCTTTTACGAAAACAATCATACAAATATTTTTTAGGCATTTCAATATTATTATTTTACAATCCGTGCGCGACATATTATCCCAGAGATTTTTATTTATTTTTCCAAATTTATGTTATAATTTTCTTGCAACCAAAAGGAATAACAATGGCGGATATTATTGAATCAAAGGGTTGGGATTGGAAAATCGTTTCAGATAATATTGCAGACGTCTGGAAAAACCCTGCCCCGGAAACTTATTATTTATTGCACCGTTGGAAACAGCAAAACAAAAAAACTTTTCTTGATTTGGGTTGCGGTTTGGGCCGTCATTGTATTTTATTTGGATTAAACGGTTTTGATGTGTCTGCTTTTGACATCAGCGAAAACGCGATTGAACGCACCGGCGCATGGGCAAAAGAATTGGGAATCAATCTGGAATTGAAACAAGGCGACATGTTAAATATTCCGTTTACAGACAACAGTATGGATTGTATTTTATGTATGAATGTTATTTCACACACCGATACAAATGGGGTTCATAAAATCGCAAACGAATTAAAACGCGTTCTGAAATCTGGTGGCGAATGTTATTTCACATTGGCATCAAAAGAAACATGGGGATTCAAACAAAATTGGCCTGTCGTTGATGAAAACACTAAATTGCGTGATGAACCAGGCCCAGAATACATGGTTCCACATTTTTATGCAGACCGTGATGCGATATTAAAAATATTCTGCGATTTTGAAATCATTGAAACAAAGCACATTGGAACATACATAACCAAAGATGATAAAACTTTTGAAAGTTATCATTGGCATGTTTTAATCAGAAAGAAATAAAAACACCCGCAAAATGCGGGTATTTTTTTATAATTTTTCACCCCATAAAAAACATCTGTTTTATGTTGCAATTTACTTGACCTGGATTTGCATTTTTCTCTAAAATGTGAATAGAGTCGCTTTCTACGATTTAATCAAAAAAGTGGTTCTGTATAATAACTTAAACAGAGGTTAATATGAAGAAAATATTCATAGATGGTAATAAAGGTACAGTAGGATTAAGACTCTTAGACAGACTGTCTAAAAGAGAAGATTTAGAAATTATTACTTTACCAGAAGAACTCAGAAAAAATGCAGATGCTAGAAAAGAAGCACTGAACCAATCTGATGTTACTTTTCTTTGTCTGCCTGATGCTGAATGCATAGAAACAGTAAAAACGGTTGAAAATCCAAATACTGTTATCATAGATGCTTCTACTGCTCATAGAACAAATGATGATTGGACATATGGTTTTCCTGAATTACCAAATCAAGAAGATAAAATTAGAAATTCTAAAAGAATCGCTAACCCTGGATGTCATGCGATTGGTTTTATATCTTTGGTTGCCCCACTTATACAAAACGGAATGATATCTGCCGACTCTTTGTTGACATCTTATTCGTTGACTGGTTATTCTGGTGGTGGCAAAAAAATGATTGCAGAATATGAATCTGACGATATGTCAATTCTGTTATCTGCACCAAGAATTTATGGTCTCTCACAAAACCATAAACATTTGCCAGAAATGAAAAAACATTGTGGCTTAAACAAAGAACCTTTGTTTTCACCAATCGTTGCTTCTTATCTTGAAGGTATGGCGACAGTTGTGTTTTTACCTGCTGATATGGTAAAAGGAAACATTGAAGATATTAAACAAATATATAAATCATTTTATCATGATGATGGACTTGTCCATTTTTCTGAAAATAATGACGAAGATGGTTTTATATCTGCTGTCGCTTTTGCAGGCAGAGATGATATGGAAGTATCTGTATTTGGAAACCCTGAAAGAATAACACTGATTTCAAGATTTGATAATCTGGGCAAAGGTGCTTCTGGTTCAGCAATTGAAAATATGAATATTGTATTGGGATTAAATAAAGATACCGGACTGGTAACAGCCAAAGGAGAAAAATAACATGAAAAGAGTTGATTTGGGCATATGCGCACCAAAAGGTTTCAAAGCGTACGGGGTACACTGTGGAATAAGAAAAAACAAGACAAAGAAAGATTTATCTTTGATTTACAGTTCTACCCAAGCAGATGCGGCCGCTGTTTTTACAACCAATTTAGTCAAAGGCGCGCCTTTGATTGTAACAAAAGAACATTTGAAAGATGGCAAAGCACAAGCAATAATTTGTAACAGCGGAAACGCAAACACTTGCAATGCAAATGGAATAGAAATTGCAGAAGAAACAAGCAAACTTATTGCTGATGCACTTAATATAGATGAATCAAATGTAATTGTTGGTTCCACAGGTGTTATCGGACAACCTATGGATATAGAACCATTTAAAAGAGGTATTCCTGATTTGGTTGCGGGTCTTACAGAAGAAGGCAGTCAAGATGCCGCATTGGGTATCATGACAACCGATACTAAATTAAAAGAAATTGCATTTGAATTTGAAATAGATGGAAAACCTTGCCATATTGGTGGTATCGCAAAAGGTAGCGGTATGATTCACCCAAACATGGCAACAATGCTTGTTTATATCACATCAGATGTCAATATTGATTCAAAACTTTTGCAGAAAGCATTAAGTGACACAGTTGCTGATACTTTCAATATGATTTCTGTTGATGGTGATACTTCAACAAATGATACAGTTGCTATCATGGCAAATGGTCTTGCCGGAAACAGAAGAATTGAAAAAGAAAACGAAGATTACAACATTTTCCAAAATGCGTTAAACGAATTGATGGTTTACCTTTGCAGAAAAATCGCAAAAGACGGCGAAGGTGCAACAAAATTACTTGAATGCAAAGTTTCTGGTGCAAAAACAAAAGACATTGCAAGAACAGTTGCAAAAAGTGTGATTTGTTCATCACTTGTAAAAGCAGCCATGTTTGGTTCAGACGCAAACTGGGGCCGTGTATTATGCGCAATTGGATACAGCGGTGCGGATGTTGATGTAACAAAGGTTGATGTCGCATTCAAAAGTGCAAAAGGAACAATTGATGTTTGCAAAGATGGTGCGGGCGTTCCTTTCTCAGAAGAAATTGCAAAAGAAATTTTATTAGAAGATGAAATTGAAATTTTGGTTTCTCTGAATTCAGGAAACGAATCTGCAACTGCATACGGTTGTGATTTAACATACGATTATGTAAAAATAAACGGGGATTACAGAACATGATGAAAAAAGATTTCACAAATTCAGACAGAGCCGAAGTTTTAACCCAGGCTCTGCCATATATTAAACGTTATACTGGGAAAATCGTCGTTGTTAAATATGGCGGAAACGCCATGATAAACGAAGAATTAAAACAACAGGTCATGGAAGACATTGTTCTGTTATGGCTGATTGGGGTCAAAGTTGTTTTGGTTCATGGTGGTGGCCCAGAAATTACCAATTTAATGGAAAGATTGGGACATGTTCCACAATTCATAGACGGTTGTCGTGTTACAGATAAAGAAACTGTTGATATCGTTCAAATGGTTTTGGCAGGTAAAGTAAACAAAAGTTTGGTTAATCTGCTTGAAATGAACGGTGGAAACGCTATCGGTTTATCTGGTATGGACGGTGGTTTATTAATGTGCAAAAAGAAAGATGAAAAACTTGGTTTCGTTGGAAACATTACAGATGTAAATCCACAACCAATTCTTGATTTAATTGCAAACAATTATATACCTGTGATTTCAACCGTTGGTGCCGATTACGAAGGCAATGTTTATAACATAAACGGTGATACTGCGGTGGCACATATCGCAGGGGTGTTGGGTGCAGAAAAACTTATCATGATGACAGATATCGCAGGAATATTGCGTGATAAAGATGACCCAACAACACTGATTCCAAAAATAACATTGGAAGAATCAAAACAATTACATGATATGGGCATAATTTCTGGTGGCATGATACCAAAGGTAGAATGTGCAGTAAAAGCCATAAATGAAGGCGTCCAAAATGTAATTATTATGGACGGTCGTGTACCTCATTCAATTCTGATGGAATTGCTGACTGATGAAGGTGCAGGAACCATGATTACAAAGGATTAAACAATGAATATTCAAGAAACGGATAAACAATTTATCGCATCTACTTATAACAGATTTCCTGTGACTATCGTTTCAGGACACGGTTCAATTGCGATAGATGAAAATGGCAAAGAATATATTGATATGGGTTCTGGAATTGGTGTAACCAGTTTCGGTTTCTGTGATGAAATTTGGAAAAATGCAATCACAAAACAAATAGGTTTGGTACAACACACATCAAATTTATATTATACAGAACCTTGCACAAAATTGGCTTCTTTGTTGATAGAAAAAACAGGTATGTCAAAAGTATTCTTTTCTAATTCTGGGGCAGAAGCAAACGAATGTGCTATCAAAATTGCACGTAAATATGCCGCAGAAAAGAAAGGCAAAGATTGTTATAACATTGTCACTCTTTGGAACAGTTTTCATGGTCGCACATTGACAACTTTGGCCGCCACAGGTCAAGACCACTATCATGAATTGTTTCAACCATTGACACCAGGATTCAAACATATTCACATTGGCGATTTAGATGAATTAAAATCAGTTGATGCAAAAACAACCGCTGCGATTATGATTGAATGTATCCAGGGCGAAGGCGGTGTAAATGTTGTTCCACAAGATTATGTTAAATCTGTTGCAGAATATTGTGCGCAAAACGATATTCTGTTAATCATAGATGAAGTGCAAACTGGAAACGGCAGAACTGGTAAATTTTATTCATATATGAATTATGGAATTAAACCTGATGTTGTCAGCACAGCAAAAGGTCTGGCGGGCGGTTTGCCAATGGGTGCAACTTTATTGGGCGAAAAAGTGAAAGATGTATTTGCATTTGGCGACCATGGTTCTACATTTGGTGGAAATCCAGTTGTTGCATCTGGTGCGGTTTCTATCGTTGAAAGAATAGATGATGAATTATTAGCATCTGTTAAAGAGAAAGGTGATTTCATCAAAGAATTCTTTAATGGCGATTCTAATGTTGCAGAAATATCCGGCATTGGTTTAATGGTTGGAATAAAACCTGCAAACAAAAAAGCAGCAGATGTTGTCAAAGAATGTATTGAAAAAGGTGTTTTATGTTTAACTGCAAAAGACAAAGTTCGTTTGTTGCCTGCGTTAAACATTCCTTTTGATACATTAAAGAAAGCATTGGAAATAATTAAATCATCACTGTAATAAAAAAATTAGAAAGACAATGGCGAACATAGAATACATTAAAAATGCAGTTTCTGAATTATTGGGCAACAATTCTGTTGGTCATGACGATAAACATGTATTTCGTGTCTATGATAACGCCATGTCTTTCTGTGATGAAATTCCAAATGCAAATCGTGATTTGGTTGCAGCCGCTGCATTATTACATGATTGTGATGATTACAAATTATTTGGTACTGAATCAGAACGTTTGCTGACCAATACACGACGTATATTGGCGGGGTCTGGTTTTGATAACGATTTTTGTGAAAATTGTATCAATATTGTAAAAACCATCGGATACAGCAAAAGATTAAAAGGAATCCAAGCATACGGCATAGAAGGCGCAATTGTATCTGATGCAGATATGTGTGATGCGTCTGGTTTAATTGGTTTGATTCGTGCAATAGAATATCGTTCGGGGTCAATTCACGAACCATTTTTCGACCCAGATTGTTTTCCACGTGAATCATTAGATGCAGAAACATATAAACAACGCGTTTACACACCAACTGTAAATCATTTTTTTGAAAAAATATTAAAATTGCGCGATGTGTGTTTAACAGAACCTGGAAAAAAATGTATAAATAAAAGACATCAAACAGTTGTAAATTTTCTTAGAACATATTTTGATGAAATAAACGCCCCACAAAAATGGAAAGATTTATTGGCTAAATACGAATAAAAAAACACCCAAACTGGTGTTTTTATTTACATATATTTATGATATAATTCCTTAAAAGGATTTATTATGACGAAAACTTTGATTGCGTTATGTTTCTTATCAGTTTATACGGTTATGGAATTTGTTTCTTATGTTCCACAAATTGTTAAAATCATCAAAACAAAATCCGCAGATGATTTAAGTTTGGCTTCGTGGGCATCATGGGTTGTTTCAGATGTATGCTATCTGATTTATGTTTTATTGGAAACACCAGAAATCGGAATTATATCTGTTTCTATTTTAAGTTTATCATTGGTAATAATTGTGTTTGTTTTGACTTTGTATTATCAAAACCACAAACCTATTAAAAAATCAAACAAAAATTAATCAAAATATGGTATAATATATCTGTAAAAGGATTTAAAACATGAATTTAACAGAAGCTGCCAAAATATTAAACATTGAACCAAACGCTACAAAAGAACAGGTTCATACTGCATATAAGAAAATGACAAAATTGTATCACCCTGACCTGCACCCAGACGATGAAAATGCGAAAGATATGATGCAATCTGTAAATGCAGCAAATATGGTTTTCCAAAAACATTTCTTGGAACAAAATAAAAATGTTCAAAAACCAGCAGAACCAGTAAAAGATGAAACAAAATTTGAAGATTCTAATTTAAATAATTATCTGGACAAATTATGGCAACAATATTTGAACGACAAACAGGCATGGCGTAAACAATTAGATAATGAAACTATTCCTGCTTTTAAATCAGTAACAACAATAGAAGCAAAATTGGCAGCGGCAAGATTACAATATTCTAAAAATCCTGCACCAGATATAGAAGCAACCATAAAAACACTGACAGAAAGATTAGTATTTGCAAAAATAAAACACACAATGGCATTAAATTTGGCTGAAACATTAAAAAAGACGATGGACAGTTCGCTTGCTTTCTATCAACAAAATCTTGAATTAATCAAAGGTTCTGCGAAACAGGCTGCATAAGAAAGGGGTTATTATGACTAACGAAAACAAAAAGCTCACAGAAATATTTGATGCAATGGAAACAACAGAAAAATGGGAAAAATATGTTCGTGCGAAAAACGAAGTTTTTCGTGGTCAATTAGACAAAGAAAAAGCAGAAAAATTTGCCAACTATTTAACACAAAGATTTTTAGACGCATGTAATGATAAAACCGTATTTGGTTCATTTATAAATTGGGATAAAAAAACACCTGATGAAAAAGTATCTATCACAGATAAAATTGTAAAGGCATTCTTGCAAAACATTAAATTTGATATCTTGAATGACAAAGTTGCCCTGCATAACCGTGATGGCAGTGATTATGTGAAAACTAGCGATATTGCAGACAAAGCATTTCGTGAAGATGTTGTATCATGTATTCCAAATCTTACCATAATAAACAGAGATGTCCCAGGCGCCATGATGGGTTTAACCAGAACCAATGAATTATATATAAATACATCAGATGCTTTTTATCAAAACACACCTTTGTTTTTCTTGATGGATTTGAAACACGAAATGACTCATGTGGTTGATATGTATATTCAAAACATATCTATTCTTGATCCAACGGTTAATGAAGAAGCGCAAATGTTTTATGTTAACCCAAAACGCGACAGAGATTTATACAAAGAAAACCCTCTTGAATTAAACGCAAATCAAAACCGCAAAGATTTGCGTATAAAAATACAACAAATGCTGGATGCACAAGAATCAACCAAAAACACACAAAGCCATGACAGATAAAGACATCATTGAAAAAATAAATATCGCATTGCGTAAAACAGATGATTTTTTTACGTCTGTTGATATTGTTCCTGAATCTTATAAACAAATGGCACGGGCCGACAACCGCCGTGGTGCATTTTATTATCGTAATTTATGGTTACATGATGAAAACCACAAAATAAAACCAAATCAGAATATGTTTTCTTTCAACGCAGATGAAATTGAACAATACAAAATTCCATCCTATGTTGTCGGGTGTTCTGGACGTGCAGATATGTTTGCAAAATATGTCCAAGAAACCGGTTTATCAGATATATTTATTATTCCATGTGTAAAAATAGAAAATAACAATCACCAATTATCTGGTCATCAAATTGTGGCTATCAAAATGTCAAATGGTTTACAATTATTAAATCCAGCGGGTGGTGTAAAAAATTTCAACCGTGCAAAAATAGATTTTGAATGCAAAATTGGAAACAAAATAGATGCCACACAACACGGAACAAACGATTACATAATATCTGCGATTTTAACACCAAAAGAACACACACAAATTGATTCTTATGAAAAATTGAAAAAGATATATAATCGTGTTTTTATGAAACGCATATTTAACAATGCGTCTATAAAAATCAAAAATTTATTTAACATACAAAACCAATTTGGTGGACACGAACAGGACTAACCTTTATATTCGCTGGCCAATTTAGAATACCACAAATGGTCCATATATGTCCCGTCTTCCATTTTATTTGCCTGGCGGTCAATACCGTCCAAATGATAGCCACTTGATTCTATGGAATGTTTGGAACGTTCATTATCAGCCATAACCTGGCGACAGATACGATTTACATGTAATTCATTAAATGCCAATTCTTCCAATTTCTTATGAACTTCTTTGTTAAAACCATTTCCCCATTGTGATTTTATAAACCAAACACTGGCACACTGTAATGAATTATTGTTTTCAATATAATGAACACGCATATAGCCAATAAATTTATTTTCATAGAAAATATAATATGCGCAACCATTTTTTTGGTTATAATCAACATTGATTCTGTCAAAAGTTTCTTCCACAGATTCAACCAAATGTGATTTATGTGTCATTGAAAACCACATATATTTATAATCGTCTGGATTTTCGTTTTTCATAACATTCCAAACAATTTGTGCGTTTTTTAAACTTGGTTCTAATATACGTAAATCCAAACGTTCTGTTTTAAGATTTCTTTTAAATAAACTAAAAAATTTTTCCATATTTACTTCCCTTCTTCATACCATTTATTCAAAACATCATTTACCCGAATCATTGTATTACATACGGCATAAACGCCATATTGTTTACATTTTTCAGCGTATTCAGGTGTATTATTACCAGTTGCACCAATAAACGCTATACATGACATACCCGCCTTTGCTGCGGCAATAAAATCATTTATACTGTCGCCAATAACAATACAATCAGACGGTTTATACCCCTTTGTTTTGGCAGCAGTTAAAAATAAATCAGGTTCTGGTTTTCCATGTTCAACCATATCAACTGTAAAATAATCGTCCCCAGACATATATTTTTCAATCCATTTGAATTGTGTCATTTTCCAATTATGTTGTTCACGTGTTCCACCGGTTGCAATACAATGTTCAAATAAATTATTATTCATAACATTTTCAACCCCATCTATCGCCGTCATAAAATTAGTTCCCAGATAAAATTCACGTTCGCTGATTTTATTCATAAAATCATCATCTAAAATTAAATTTGGAATTAAATTTTGCAATCTGTCACGTCTTGTTTTATCCGCAACACCAACCAACAAATTCTTTTTATCATTTTCAGACAAAGAAATATTTTTTTCACTGTTCAGAACTTCATCCCATGCACGAACCCACAATTTTTCGCTGTCTGCGATAACACCATCAAAATCCCATATCAGTAATTTTTTCATATCATACCCCCGATATATTTTGATTATACCATAACAAAAAGATATGTTATAATATAAAAAAAAGGATACATCATGAATCCAGATTTTATATCAACAACCGAATTAAACGCCGAAGGTTTCACATTAAAAATATTGCCCCCAACATTTAAATTGGCTGTTGAAGTTTTCAACATATTTGATTCAGATCGCGAAAAAATGACTTTCTTTTTACCAGACGGTGTTTTTGAATCCATAGAAGAAACATACATGCATTACAAAAAACGCACAATAACACCAAACAGAAAAATGTTTCAGATTTTTCAAGATGATGAATTATTGGGTGAAATTGGTTTTTCTATGATAAATCCACGAATTGGCAAAGTTGAAATTGCGTTTTGGATTAAAAAATCTGCCCGTGGTAATGGTATAATAAATAAATTATTACCACACATTGAAAAAATGGCTTTTGATTGTGATTGGTGTCATAAAATCCAAATACATTGTGACACAGAAAACACAGCGTCCAGAAAAATCGCAGAAAAAAACGGTTATAAATTAGAAGGTATTATCCGTCAAGATTCCAAATGGCCAAACGGCTCATTACGGGATAAATGTTATTTTGGAAAATTAAAATCAGACATATAAAAAACGCCCAAATGGGCGTTTTTTATTTTGATAAACCGGCTATAAATTCGGCAAATTTTTGTTTTTTTGAACGTTCTATAAATTCACGTTCCAAAAACAAACCAGATTTTATATTTCCTATAATCTTTTCTAACTTTCTTTTTTCTTTTGGATTTTTTTCGGTATTAAGACGGGCCTGGACTTTTTTTAATTTTTTAACATACGAAACGACAACTTCGTTTTTATCAACCCGGACCATATCTTCATCCAAACCATATTCTTTTTCATTTGTAATATACAAATCATCTGGATTTGTTGAATATTCATCTTCTTCCTTTACATAACCAGCATGATTTTTAACACGCCCTATGATATTGGAATGAATTTGTTTTTCATAATTTTCCATTTTGCCCTCTTTTTTTATAAAGAAATAACACAACAAAAGTTTTTGTCAAGTAATTTATAATATAAAAATCCATTAAAAAGAAATTTTATTTTGAAGCATTATCACCAGCACGAATACCAGCCAAAATCCCTAATAAATCATGTCCAACCATAGAGAAGCCATCTCTTTGTTCAATCGTGGACACAGTATTTGTTCCCTCTGTTACGTTATTTATAGCAACTTTTGAAACACCAGATGTTTTATTAGCGGCAGATGTTGCAGATGTGGCCGTATTTGTCACACCAGTTGCAACAACATCTGTTGTTGGTGCGGTTCTTATAACATCAGATACATTATTCGCGCCATTTGTTTTTGACAAAGAATTTAATAAATCTCTTTCTTGACCAATATCTTTGAATATTTCATCTAATTGGTCTGCCAATGCTTTATCTGGACCCGCCCTGTCAGGATGGAATCTTCTTTGTAATTCTTTAAATCTTTTTGCAATATCACTATCACTTGCATCTAATGGTAATCCCCATTTCTTTAATATTTCATCTCTGCTTGATGCTTTATAACCAATTTGATACATATCATCAAAATCATTTACAGTGCGACTTGCATTGGCAGCACCACGTGCGGCACCACTTGCGGTATCCGCTGCCCTGCTCGTATTTCTTGCAGCATCACTTGCGGTATTCGCAGCATCATCAACATGTGCAGGTAACGCAAGACGATTATTATCAAGATTATCTATTTTTGACAAAGAATTTGCCACATCATCAGATTTTGTTGCTGTATTGGTTGCGGCTGTTGTTTTTGTCACAGAAGATGGTAAATCGTCTAATCTCTTATATACCTCATCCTGTGATATAAAGCGGCCTGTTTTTGTATCACGATATCTGAATGCACCAGACGCTGTTGTTTCTTCTCTTACCCCTATTGCTGCAAATTCATCTGCGTTAGATAATGATGATGTTGTTTTTGTCACAGCAGATGGTAAATCGTCTAATCTCTTATACACCTCATCCTGTGATATAAAACGTCCTGTCTTGGTATCACGATATCTAAGTGCACCAGACGCTGTTGTTTCTTCCCTTACACCAATAGATGCAAATTCATCTGCATTAGATAATACTGATTTTGCTGCATCATCACCCTGCGTCAACGCTAATCTAGCTGCGTCATCTCCCTGCGTCAACGCTAATCTGGCTGCGTCATCACCCTGAGTCAATGCCAATCTGGCTGCATCATCACCCTGTGTCAATGCCAATCTGGCTGCATCATCACCCTGCGTCAATGCTAATCTGGCTGCGTCATCTCCTTGAGTCAATGCCAATCTGGCCACATCATCACCCTGAGTCAATGCCAATCTGGCTGCATCATCTCCGTGCTCCAATGCTAATCTTGCCGCATCATCTGCATGTGATGCTGCAACTTGCATCTTTTTCGTGACAATCTGGGTTGTTCTGCCCAACATTCGTGGTGCTTTATCAGAAATCCATTGAACAGCACTTGCCACCAATCCGGCCATTTGCAACCCAACACCAACTGCACGCCATACCTGTTCAGGTTCCCATGAATTTGAATCAAACAAAGACAATTGATTATCAGATAACCTTGAACTATTGAATAAAGCAGATGTTTCTGGCACTAATCCAAACAACCTTGCAAATTCTTTATCAATAGCATCAACTTCTGCGGCAGCAAAATCATTTTGCATATTTGCCAATCTTTGGAAATTATCTTTTATCATAGATTCAGCGCAACTTGCATCTTTACAACGATTACTGTTATTCAAGAAATCAACCGCAGCTTGTTGTATTTTTACTGTCGCTGCAGTTTCTACGGTTGCACCAACAACTTCGACTAAAAGCAATGCAACACCCGCACCTGTGGCACCACCAGTTGCAATTGTCACCGCAGTTCCCGCAACAGCCGCAACAACTATTGTTCCAACTTTGATACCCTGTTCAAGGTTTCTTGCTGCCGCACCCGCAGGTAACACACATTGTTCAAGTTCCGAATCCCAATGTGCCACTGCACATTCTGGACATGATTTTTTATCTTGTTCAGCAACCTTTTGACACAATTGTTCACTAAGCCCAAGGCACCCTTTACCAGAAAAAGTTCCACCCTGAACAACACAATTTATCGCTTGTTTACCAGCCTTTTGATAGGTTTTCCACATTTCAGAATTATCATCAAACACAAAATCAATCGGCGTTCCATTTAAATAACAACGCAAAATATCATCAGTTTCAATATTTCCGTTCATAATTTTGCCAACACCTTTATCACAAGTAAATGTTTTAACTTCGTATTTACCAGTACTTGCGATATATTGACGTAATTTACGTATTAAATCTTGGTCTCCTTGAATTTGAATACCAGCATAAAAGATGTAGTTATCTATACCATCAATTTTTGCCAATTTACCTTTTTCTTTTTTACCAAGTCTTGTGCTTTTTAGGAAGCAATAATCTGCACCATATTTATTAACAGTTTCTGATTTCAATCCAAATTTGTTTGCTGACTTTGTTATTTTTTCATCACAAGCACCCGCGTAAGAATCATAATAACCACCACCTTCAGATGAAGAAATAGCGATTTTACCATGTATAGTTATAATACCTTTTATTAAATCCCCTTGAATTCTTGCATCAAAAGATTCAACAACATCATCAAACTTAAATTCATAAAATGTCTTTTTATCATCAGTTACACATTGAACCCAATCATCATTAGATTCTTGACGATATTTATCAGAACAATGAATAACCTTGCCATGTTTGACAAGTGCGTATTCTTCTGCCAATCCAGTTGCCTGAATCATACCAACATTTGTCCAATTGAAAATATCTTTAATACAATATTCTGTACCACCAGTTTTACCTTTATCTGCACCACAAACCGCTTTATAAGACAGTGCAGCTATACGTGCCTGACGTACAGCATCTAATTCATCATAAGACGCATTACATGTGCATTTGTTTGTGTTTTTATTCCAAATAGAAGTGTTTGCCTTGCACCCCAGTTTTTCGCCCATTTTTCCACAGAAAGCAAAACATTTTTCTTTTGAATTATTTTCACTTGTTCCATCATATTCTTTGCGTAAACAATTTCCATTGGCATCACCAACCTCTGTATGACAGGCCCCACCCTTGATGAAATAGCCATGATTACATGCGGTTGCCATACATGTGCAATTATAACCTTTTTTGAAAACAACTTCGCCAAGATATATATTGGTAGAATTACAAAAATCACCAATCTTTGTTTTATCTGTAATTGTTTGAAGTGCGTTTGGATTCTTTCCGTTTTTATCAAGTCCTGGACAATATCCACCTAAGACACCTTCTTCTGCTTCTAATTCAGCGTTTTCCAGCATTTTTATGATAATTTCACGACATTTTTGATAACCTTCTTCACGATATGTATTTATTCCACCTGCACGGCAAACAACAAACAAATCTTCAATAGAAACCATACCAGTTGCCTGGTCCATAATTTCTACATATTTTTTTATTGCTGATGAATATTGGTCTTCATCTGTGATAACAGCGGTAACGCTTTCAAAAATATTATCTGAAGAAAAGAAATATTTCTTTTCAGTGTTCAAATAACTGCTCGCAAAACCAGCAACCATTGTTGTTAAGAATATTACCAAAGATGCAAGACAACGTTTAATCATTGACGCAGAACCTTTTCACATTCTTGTGCAACGGTGGCTGCTTTTTTAATTGCACTTATTTGGGTTGCATTAAATACAGTCGCAGAAATTGTTGCAGCGGTTGCCCCCACAGACAAAACATTCGCCGCAGTATTTAAATTTTTTTCTTTTTGTTTTCCGCTGACACTATCATCATCACGAATTTTGTCTGAATTTGCGACACCACTTGTTATAGTTCCCGCAGCACCCATACCGGCACCAATGATAGAAGATATTTTTGCCCCCTTGGCACGAATATTTATTTTAGAAACATCAACCATATCATACGCACCGCACGCTTTTTTAATGCTTTCTGCTTCGCTTACATCTTCACCGTTTATCTTTGCCTGCAATATAGAATTATTCAACCCAGTTATACTATCACGACATTCATCTATTAAAACCTGGACTTCATCACCGTTGTTTTTACCCGCAATAATCGCACCAGCAATATTCGTCACAGTATTACCAGCCAACAAACCTGTTCTCCAATTCCCCAGTGTTTTTGATTGTTTTGTTAATTTATCAATTTCACTTTGATATTCATTTGCACGATTTTCATCTCTGTTTTCTGAAAAATAATCATCTGCAGCACTTAAAACTTCCCTTTTATCAGGAACGGTTGTATTTATTTTTGATTCTTCTATTTCTTTCAGTCGTTTTAATAATTGTTCTATTTTTTTATCTTTTGATGCCTTTACAAATCCAGTAACAGTTGCCCCGATACCAAGCCCAGAACCGACCGCAGTTACAGCAGTATTTATTCCGGCTAATTTTTTCATATCTGTTAAAATTTCATCTATACCGACACACGATTTATAGGTATTTTGTAATGCAGTATTTAAATCCAACAATTCTGCATTTGCAGAATTGCCTATTACAAATACCGATAACAAGCAAATAACTACATTCTTTTTAATATTCATATTGTTATATATTATACCATTTTTATACACAGAAACCAAAATAAAAACGCCCTTTCGGGCGTCTTTTTTGTTGTTTTTTTTTATTATTTCAGATTTGATTCAAAGAAATCGTCTATTTTATCAAATGGGATTTTTTCCATATTGTCATATAAATCAACATGGTTTGCACCCGGAATAATCAACAATTCTTTGTTATCACCCTTTAATTTAGCAAACGCATCTTCGCTGAAATAACGGGAATGTGCATTTTCACCATGAACAATCAAAACCGCACTTCTGATTTCATCAGCACGTTGTAATATTGGCATATTTATAAAAGACAGAGCACTTGTTTTATTCCAGCCACCATTGGAATTTAATGACCGTTTATGATATCCGCGTGGTGTTTTGTAATAAGCATAATAATCTTTTACAAATTGTGGGGCGTCCGCTGGTAATGGATCAACAACGCCACCCGCCAATTCATATTTTCCGTTTTTGTAATCTATTGTTCTTTGTTCATTCATTGCTTTCTTGCTTGCAAAACGGGCATCTTCATTGTTGTCTGCATCAAAATAACCATTTGCAGTAACACGTGTCATATCATACATAGTTGATGCAACTGTTGCCTTGATACGCGTATCCATAGCAGCCGCATTTATAGCCATACCACCCCAACCGCAAATACCAATGATACCGATTTTTTCAGGGTTCACATCTTTGCGATTTGATAAATAATCAACCGCGGCAGAAAAATCTTCGGTGTTGATATCTGGGGACGCAACATTACGAACCTTGCCCCCACTTTCACCGGTGAAAGATGGATCAAAAGCCAATGTTATAAAACCACGTCTTGCCATTTCTTGGGCATACAGACCCGAAGATTGTTCTTTCACTGCACCGAAAGGTCCCGAAACAGCAATCGCAGGATATTTATAATCTGCAATTTTTTCTTTTGGCATGTATAAATCACCAACCAATTTTATACCATATCTGTTTTTGAAAGTTACCTTTTGACTTGAAACATTTTCATTTTTTGCAAAAACTTTATCCCATTGATTTGACAGATGTGGTATTTCACGATTTGCAAATACATAACCAACAACGCCTGAAATTAAAATTACTGCAAATATACCAAACATAGATATTTTCATTTTCTCCCCCCTATGGTTTTATTATTTTCTTCACGGAACATTATACATTAAATTATAAAAATTGCTATTTTTTTATTGTTATAAAAACCATTTTTTTATATATTTTTATGAAAGGATTTTAACCATGAATATAAATGTAAATGATATTTTTGATTTTTATGAATTGCGTGTAAAAAGCCATGTTGCCGCGGTAAATTATTTTGCATCACTGTTGGGATATCATTTTCCAGAACATGATGGCGATAAAACAGCCGAACCAGTTCGCACGGGATATTCATATATATTTTATAAAACATATCATAAAAATTTTCACCCAACCCCAGAACACGAATCATTATGTCGTGATGCAATAAACATACACCATGCGGGTTCCACACATCATATTCAACATTATAACCATGTCAGCGAAATTCCATTGATTCATGTTTATGAAATGGTTGCAGATTGGGCGTCTGCTAATTTTGAACAAAAAAATATTATTCATGACCCAGAAGCCGTAGAAATCGAAACATGGTTTGAAAACAAAATGGCAAATTTGGGGTGGACAGACGAACAAATGGAAATAATCAAAAAATCATTTGAAATCATTCATGAAAAAACAGATGATGAATATGTAAAATCTATTTGGGCACCATTACTTGAAAAAGCCGATTTATAATATTAGAATAAAAAACCAAAGGTCCCATCGTCTAACGGTTAGGACATCAGATTCTCATTCTGACAATATGGGTTCGATTCCCATTGGGACTGCCAAGAAAACTTCGTTTTTTTATACACTTTAATTAGTTATTAAATTTCATTTCTATTTGTGTAATGTGTTCTTTATATTTTTTAGCTATTTTCTCATCAGCGTATTTCCACTTATAACCACCCGCATAATTTCGTTGTCCTCTACATACACTTCCTATATTTGCTGGATTTATTTTCATCTGTCTTCCTGCTTCAGATATAGAAACAAATGTTTTTATCACTTCATTTGTTTCGAGAGATATCATGTTTACTGCAACCCGACTAGAAACTCCATTCTTCTTTAAGGCACATTTTGGACAACCGGTTTCCTGTCCCTTTCTTGTTCTATGGTGTATAGCCGTTTGATATTCACAACCACATTTAGGACACATCCACCACACCCTATGACTAGAACCAGGTTTAAACATGCTAGGTAATAAATTACCATTTTTAGTTGGATGCCATTCCATAGCTATATCCGGTCTAACTGATAATAAAGAATCTGATACAGCAGATTTTTTATATTCAAGAATCTTGTTTTTATCTCTTTCTAAATTTATCAAAGTATTTGATATTGGTTTGTATAAATTCAATTTTATTAGCAATTGTCTTAAAGCAAATTCTAGATTTTTATGTTCATATAAATTTGGCATACTTATCATATAGTCAGCAATTTCAGTCCCCAATTCTGGCATTTTTTCACGCATTCTGAGTAATGTAATTCCGTTATCTTTACAAAGTTTATATTTTCTTTTTTCTCGTTCTATTTTGTTTTCTTTATGCCACGCTTCGCCGTCGTATTCTATTGCGTATTTAATTGATGGTATATAAATATCCAATTCAAATTTACCAAGGAAATCTGCTGTATATCTGCTTATTGCATCAGGATATAATTTATTCACATAAAAATATATTGCTTGTTCAGCAAATGATGTTTGTCTGCCAGAATAACATATTGGACACCCTGTTCCGTCTGGGTGTGTTCTATGATTTATAGTGGCTTGATATTCGTGCCCAATTGGGCATAGCCACCAAACTTTTTGTTTAGAACCACCAGCAAATTGTTCTGGTACCAAATCACCATTTTTTGTTGGGTGCCATTCTTTGGCTATGTATGGAAATTTTGTTTTTAAATCATTTATCCCTGGGACAACAACTCTTACAGGTTCTGAACAACAAGGGCAACCACGGTTTAATAATGATCTGTTAGAGATTTTTGCTTTCCATTCATAACCACATTTACTACATTTCCACCAAGCATATTTATTACTAGCATATGTTATATGGTTTGGTGATATGGTATTTTTGTTATAATTCCACTCTTTTAAAAGTTCTGGTTTTGTAGAAGCCAAATCTTTTATACCCCTTTTACATTGTGGGCACCATACCAGTTTTTTTACTTGGTTTTTAATTTTTTCTTCCCATTCGTAACCACAATCTGGACATTTCCACCATACCTTTTGACTAGAATATTGACTAAATAATTCTGGTTTTAACAAACCGTTTTTTTCATACAACCAATATTGATTTGTTTTTTGGTGTGTAATTGTTAATTTAGAATTTATTTTTTTCTTAAAAACATAACGACACTTTGGACAATCTTGTTTTCTAACTGCTCTATGATGAATTGTTGTACACCACTTATGCCCACATTTTTTACAAACCCACCACGATTTTTTATTTGAACCAGGTGTTAATATTTTTGGATCTAAATCAATATTCTTCTCATAGTCCCATTCGGACATGAGTTCTTTGTTATTGATAAGATAGGTTTTTGATTTCATAAGCCAATTATAAGTCATATATTTCAATAATCAAATAAAGTATAAATATGTATTCAAAAACATATTTTTAAATTAAACAAAAAATTGCCGGCATTTACCGGCTTTTTTTATAAAAAAATATCTTGTCTTTATAATATCAAATTTATACAGTATGAATAACAAAAGGATATCTGATGACTAGACGTTTATTTTTATTTGCTGGTTATGATAAAGACAACATTGTTGATAATACTGTAATTTATTATGTATCAGAATTATCTAAAATCGGTGATGTTGTTTTCTTTGCTGATAATGATTTACCAGATACAGAACTGGAAAAAATATCAACCATTCCAAATGTTTTATATGCAAATGCAAAAAGACATTTGGAATATGATTTTGGTTCTTATAAACGCGGATATTTATGGGCAAAAGAAAACAAAATTTTAGCCAACTATGATTGGATGTATTTTGTAAACGATTCTGTGTTTGGGCCATTATTTGACATCAGCCACATTTTAGAAACACTTGAATCTTCTGATACACAATTGGTTGGTATGACAGATTCCCATGGTGCACATACACCTGTTCATATACAATCATGGTTTGTGGGTTTTTCTAAACAAATATTTACAAGTGAATTTTTTGATAATTTCGTAAATAAAATAAAACACGAAAACACAAAAATAGATATTTGTTATAAATACGAAGTTGGTTTATCAAATATGATAATTCGTCATGGTTTCAAAATAAAATCTCTTATGCAAACCAGTCCAAACCCATTGGAAACATTAACTAAAGGACTTCCTTTCGTAAAAAAGGTTGTTATTGCTAAGATTAAAAAATTACGTTGTTTATACCCATATCTTGATAATGAAATTTTAATTGATTACATAAAATCATATATGCTCAGAAACAATATAAAAATGGAAAAAGATTCTTACAATACTGTATATGAATTATTTTTATTTAACATTCCATTGTTGCGTATTGCTGTTAAAAACAAAGTCAATTATAAAGTATATTTATTCCGTAAAATACCTGTATTAAAAATAAAAAAATAATAACAAAAAAAGGCCGGCATTTACCGGCTTTTTTTTAATTTTTTTACTGTCTTTTTATTCCAAAAACATCTTGGCCTGTTTTAACAAATTTATTGCGATTTCTATGGAATCTTGGTCCTCTGATTTCACAACTGTTTTTGTTTCCATTACAACAGGTGTTTTTGTATTTTTTACTTCATCTACTTCATTACCAAATTCGCCATTATGTAAAATCTTTTTTACACCGGCAATTGTCATACCTTTGTCATAAAGCAGAGATTTAATTGTTTCCAATTTTGTAATTGTTTCTTGGCGATAATATCTGCGTCCGCCCGCCCCAGTTGTTGGACGTATTGCGGTTGGAAATTGTTTTTCCCAATAACGCAAGGTATGTGCAGGCACATCTAATTTTTTTGCCACATCATTTATTGCAACAAAATATTCATTATTGTTTACCATGTCTGCACATTTCCTTTTGTTTCATTATGCGTTTTCGCCATCCGTCACGTTTTCTGCCGTAGAGGTGTTTTCTGAAACTTCAGATTCAACACTTTCTTCTGGTTCTTCGTGGTCAATTGCGATTGCAGATACAACCTTTTCATTTTCAGCAGTTCTGAATAATGTCACACCCGCTGTTGAACGACCCGCAATACGAACGTCTTTGACCGGAGTTCTGATAATTTTACCACCGTTTGTAACCATCATAATATCTTGGTCTTCGTTCACAGGGAATGAACCCGCAACGGCTGTATTTTTACCACCCAATTTAATGTTGGTAAATCCATTACCGCCACGATGTGTCAAACGATATTCGTATGAAGATGTACGTTTTCCAAATCCATTTTCAGATATTGTCAAAATGAATTCTTCGGTTAATGCCATTTTTGCCATTTGTTCATCGCTCAAAACCAATGTTGTGTTTTCTTCTTCGGCATCTGCTTCTTCTTCTATACCTGTTTGTGCACGACGTAATGCACGGCTTTGCTTTACATACGCAGCACGAACAACAGAATCAGATTCACCATGATTCAACATAGCCATACCGATTACATAATCGTCTTTCTGTAATGTTAAACCACGAACACCGGTTGAATTACGGCCTGCAAAGATACGAATTTCAGGAACCGCAAATCTGATGCAACGGCCACGATATGTTGACAAGAACACATCTTGGTTTTCATTACATGGCAATACAGAAATCAAAGAATCGCCTTCGTCTAATTTCATAGCAATCTTTCCATTTGCGCGTATAGAATCAAAATCAGACATACGATTACGACGAACCGTTCCAGATGCAGTTGCAAACATCAAGAAATGTTCTACACCAGATTCCTGGACGCGTTTTACTTCGTCTTCTGGCACTGGCAAGATAGCGGTTATTGTTTCACCTTCTGTCAAAGGCAACAAATTGACCAATGGGCGTCCCTTGCCTGCGGCAGATGCTTCTGGTAATTTGTATGTTTTCAATTTATAACATAATCCCTTAGACGAGAAGAACAACAATGGTGTATGTGTATTTGCAACGAATACATTTACAACATAATCATCATCTTTTGTTGTCATTGCATTACGTCCCTTGCCACCACGTTTTTGTGCACGATATGTATCCAGCGCAACACGTTTGATATAACCAGTATTAGAAACAGTTACAACCATATCTTCGCGTGCAATCAAATCTTCGATATCTATATCAATTTCAGCATCAGAGATTTCTGTTCTGCGTGGTTGAGACCAACTGTCGCGAACCGCGGTTGTTTCGTCACGAATAATCTGAACAATGCGTTCGTGACTACCCAAAATGGCCAGCAAATCTTTGATAACCGCACCCAATTCTGTCAAATCATTGTGGATTTTATCACGTTCAAGACCAGTCAATCTGTGTAATTGCAATTCAAGAATTGCTTTCGCTTGGTCTTCGGACATATAGAACATTCCATCTTTGTATTCAGTATTTGGGTCATCTATCAAATTGATATAAGATTCAATATCAGATGCAGCCCAACCGCGTGATAACAACGCAGTTTTTGCTTCATCTGGGTTTGCAGATTCTTTAATCAATTTAATTACTTCGTCAAGATTACCGCATGCAACAGACAGACCCAACAATGTGTGTGCACGATTACGAGCCTTGTTCAAATCAAATATTGTGCGACGACGAATAACTTCTTCACGGAATTCAATAAACGCATCTAATACACCACGAACATTGAATAACATTGGACGACCACGATTCAATGCCATCATATTTACAGGGAAATTAGATTGCATTTCTGTATCTTGGAATAAATGATTCAAAACAACTTCTGGCACAACATCACGTTTCAATTCAATAACCACGCGCAAGCCTTCTTTTGATGATTCATCACGGATATCAGAAATACCTTCTATACGTTTATCTTTCACCATTTCTGCAATTTTGATAATCAATTGAGATTTATTTACCTGGTATGGTAATTCATCTACGATAATTGCAGGATGGTCATGGATTGTTTCAAAATGTGTCTTAGAACGAACAATTATAGAACCGCGTCCGGTTGTGTGTGCTTTATATGCACCGGCATGTCCCATGATAACACCACCAGTTGGGAAATCAGGTCCCGGTATAATTCCAAACAATTCATCATCTGATAAATCTTTGTTATCCAATACTGCCAAAATACCATTGCAAATTTCACCAAGATTATAAGTTGGAACATTTGTTGCCATACCAACAGCAATACCACTGCCCCCGTTCACCAAGAAATTTGGGAATTTAGTTGGCAATACAACTGGTTCTTGTAATGTACCGTCAAAATTTGGTTGCCAATCAACAGTATCTTTGTCTAAATCTTCCATCAAAGATGCACCCAGTTTAGAAAGGCGTGCTTCTGTATAACGCATAGCCGCAGGTTTATCACCGTCGCGAGAACCAAAGTTACCTTGACCTTGAACCAGCATTTCACCCATCGAGAAATCTTGTGCCATACGTGCCATTGCTTCGTAGATAGAAGAATCTCCATGTGGGTGATAACGCCCCATAACATCACCGACGATACGCGCAGATTTCACAGTTGATTTTGTAGCAGGTGCAACCTCATTCATAACATACAAAATACGACGATGCACCGGTTTACAACCGTCCCTTACATCTGGCAATGCACGGTCAACAATAACCGACATAGCATAATCAAGGAAACTTGTTCGCATTTCATGTTCAATAGGCGAAGTAGGAACCTTGATTTCATTTATTTCGTTGTTTAAATCATTTATTTCTGACATTACTTTTTCCCTTGTTTTTCAATACTTGAAAGATAGCAAAATTTAACCCTTTCGGTCAAGGATTAAAGCATAAAAAAACACATTTTTTTGCAAATAATTTTACCACTAAACAATTATTGACAAATTTATTTTGTGTGTTATAATTTAACCATAAACAAAGGATAAAAAACGTATGAATACTAAAAATATATTTTTACCATTTTGGCAATTTATGAGTTGGCTTTTTGTATATTATTTGTTTTTAGAACTGCTTAAAAAGGTCGGTTTGGTAAAAAGTAAATAAAATAGTTGCGTTTTCTAAAAACATGTGGTTAAATAGGGTGCAGCAAAAGGATAAATTATGGCAACAAAAAGAACATATCAACCATCTAAAACACGTCGTGTAAAGACACACGGATTCCGTGAAAAAATGGCAACAAAATCTGGACGTGACGTATTGAATCGTCGTCGTGCTGCCGGCCGTAAACGTTTGGCAGTGTCTGCTGTTAAATAATTATGATGGTAACCAGAAATTAAAAATCGCCTTTCGGCGATTTTTTTTATTTTTAAAAACAAACTTTCTTTCTAACTTCTGTATAATATTCCCAATCCTGCATTTGTTCTACAGTATTACACGCTTCTGTTATATGTAAATCTACCCCCGCCTTAGCCAACAGATGAAACATATTTATATTTTGTTTACTTATTATACTTGCAATCAGATTATCACCAATAATATTAGATACATTTACATTTGCACCCGCTTTTATTAAAGATAAAGTTATCTTTTCATTATTTTCATACACTGCCCATGCCAAAGGGGTAATATTATTGGCATCAGCAACATTTACATAAGCTCCAGCTTTTATAAGCATATCAACGATTTGTTCTTGTCCTTTCATGGCTGCTCTATTCAAAGGAGTTTGATTCAATTCCTTATTGATAATAATATTTACATTACCACCTTGTTGAATATATCTTTCAACAGTTGCAACATCATTTGTATCTATCGCACCTGCAAGTTTATCTACCTTGACTGTCGGTACAAAAACGCCACTTCCATGATACTCAACCAATCTATTAACATAAAGATTAACAAAATCCACACATTCTTTTGTTTTTGTTTTACCAACCCCCTTTCTGCATACATCAACTAAATCTCTTAATGAAAAAGGTGCAGAATACTTATTAAACAAATAATTATAAAATTTATCCTGAATTTTATTTGTAGCTCCAATATGGTCATTATATTGTATAATCATATCAAACGCTTTTTCAAAAGCATATGTCATAATATCCATATCTAATGGGATATTTTTTTCGTCCATATTTTCACCAAAAACAACATCCCCATGTGCGAATATTGGCATAAATAAAAACAAAGATGCTAATAATATACGTTTTATCATTGCAAAGCCCCCTCACATTCTGAAGAAATATCTAAAATCTTTTTTGCTTCTTTTATCTGGATTGCATTTAACACAGTTCCCGTCAAAGATGCAGCCGTTGTCACACCACCCAAAACATTACTTGCAGTATTCATACTTTCATATTTTTTTACATCTGATAAACCTTGCTTTGTTCTGAAATCCATATCAGATAAATGTTTACTGTTTCCCAACGCACTGGTTATGGTTGCTGTGGCACCAGTTACAGAACCGATAGAATTTGCTGCAACCGCGCCTTTGCCTAAATTTTTCAATGGCGTTAAATTTACATATTCATATTCACCACATTTTTCAATTATTTTCTGACTTATATCCATATTCTGAGTCAATCCCATACCACCATCTTCTACCTTTGCCCTTACACGCGCATCACGTAATTCCGCCACAGATTCTGTACATTTTTTGATTTGTTCTACAAAATCATCATCTACTATTGTTTTTGACGAAACAACCGCACCCGCAACATTAGAAACAGTATCAACGGCGAACATACCCGTTCTGACATTACCAGCAATATCAGATTTCTTTTGTTGTTGGTTTATTTTGTTTTGCAATTCATCACTTTTCTTTTCAAGGTCGTTGATTTTTTCTCCCATGTCAGATTCAGACATCTCCGCTGCCAATTTTTCCAAATTTTTTTCTAAATCAGGACCTATTGAAAACCTCTGTTTTAAAAGATTTTGGTTTTCTGGGGATAATTCTTTTTGTTTCAATTTTTCTATTATTAAATCTATACCGGCTTTTTCACCCATTGTTCTGGCCATTTCGACATCTGTTTTTTGTTTTATAACACCACTGGCCACACCACCAACACCCGCCGCGGTTCCGACAGCATTCACAGCCGTTCCAATACCAGCCATCTTTTTTATATTTTCCATTTTGGCAGATACCCCGGAACAATTTTCACGTGCATGTGACAAAGCAGTAGTCAATGCAATTTCCGCTTCTGATGCAGCAAACGCAGAAATCGGCAAAACAGTGAATAACAAAGCAATTTTTTTCATAATAAAAATCCTATATTCTCATATAGGATATTTTACCATAAATTATTGTGTTATCAAATTTTTATTTTTCGTTCCAATAACACACAATATTTGCGTGTTCGGTTTCATCAGTCATTATTTTATGACGCGTTATATTATCGTCCAATGCGACTTCTATTCTGACCGTCGGGGTATTTGGGTTTATTTCGTGTTCAAAATAAATATCCATACCACGCAATTTATGATTATTTCTGTATTCAAATCCGACTGATTCAGTCGCCCATACACTGTAAACCGCATTGTTTATATGCTGATTTACATCAATATCATCAAAACGACATGCCATAACATGTGATTTAGTTGGAATAAAATCAGATGCTTTGTCAAAATTTCTGTCCCAGATACGTTCTGGTAATCCCGTCCATTCTGGGAAATAATCGGTAATACGAACCGGACGACGCGTTTGCAAATCTATTAAAACCCATTGGGAAATTGCACGAATTTTCAGATTGCCCGCTTCATCTCTGATTTCAAAATCACGTTCACTGCGAACCGCACCCGATACAGACGGCCATGTTGAATAAACCAATTTTTCTTTCGCGGTTGGCATATCTATTATGTCTATGAACATGTGGGTCACAACCCATGCGATACCACGCGCGAAACAATTTTCGCGTCCTGCACCCAAAATATCAGCATGTTTTCCCGCCAAACCCTGCAATTCATTCATCAACATTATTGGGCGCATAAAACCATATCTATCACATTGATAGGATTTTAATACATGTGTTTCAATCATTTTTTCAACCATTGCGCCCTCCTGTTGTATGATTTATTGTTCGTTATTTTGCATAACAACAAAATCTATTCCATTACCCAAAACAATTTCATTTGCACGTGCCGCAGATTTAATCAACCCGTGCAAGATTTCAGGTGTATCTGATGGAATTGTCAAAGTTTCCAATTTTGCACCATTACCAACCTTTCTGTCTGTGCGAAGGCCACGAACATTTTTCAATATTTCCAATGCAATATTCATTTGGGAAACATCTGTGTTATATTCTTCTTTCACAGTTGGATATTGTGTCAAATGCAATGTGTTGCCACCTTCAAAATCTTTGTAGATTTTTTGCCATAATTCTTCTGTGATAAATGGAATAAATGGTGCATATAAACCAATTATTGCACGCAATACAGTATACAATGTCCATTGAGCAGACAATTTAGATTCCACGCTGTATTTTTCAGGTGACCAGAATCTGTCTTTGATAAATTCAAGATATTGGTCACAGAATATATCCCAGAAGAAAGTATCAATCGCACTGCGTCCGTTATAATTATCATATCTGTCCAGATTACGTCTTGTTTCTGCGATTGCTTTATTCAATTCACTTAATACCCATCTGTCTTCGATAAATCTGTCAGATACAGGAATTTGTTGTGCAGATTTTGGATCAAAATCATTCAAATTCATCAAAACATATTTTGATGCATTCCACAATTTTGTTAATAATCTTGAACCACGTTTAACCTCATCATCACTGTATCTTAAATCAGTCCCAATTGGCGCAGTTGCAATCCAATAACGCAACGCGTCCGCGCCAAATTTATTTACAGAATCTAATGGGTCTGTACCATTTCCTTTGGTCTTGGACATTTTTTGTCCCTTGGAATCACGAACCAGACCATGGAAATTCACCGTACGGAATGGAACATCACCCATTACATACATACCCATCATTATCATACGCGCAACCCAGAAGAATATAATATCTGCACCGGTGTATAATAAATCTGTTGGGTAATATTTTTTCAATTCTGCTGTGTCATCTGGCCAACCCAACGTTGAAAATGGCCACAGTCCAGATGAAAACCAAGTATCCAAAACATCTTTATCACGTGTTAATGTTTTACCACCAGATTGTTTAATTGCTTCTTCTTCTGTTTCTGCAACATAAACATTACCATCTTCATCATACCAAGCCGGTATATGATGTCCCCACCACAATTGACGAGAAATAGTCCATGGACGAATTTCACGCATCCATGCCATAAACAAATTATATCTGTGTTCTGGCAAGAATTTAATTTTACCTTCTTCTACGGCTTTAATCGCAGGTTTTGCAAGTTTTTCAGCATCAACAAACCATTGTGTTGTCAGCATTGGTTCCACAGGAACACCACCGCGTTCTGAATATGGTGTTGGAATAATTTTATCTTCAATTTTAACCATTAAACCCGCGGCTTCTAAATCTTCAATAATTGCCTTGCGTGCAACATATCTGTCCATACCACGATATTTTTCTGGAATAACAGATTCATTATTTAATTTTGCGTCTTTCGTTAAAATGCAAAGTGGTTCAAGGTTATGACGAAGACCAACTTCATAGTCATCAAAATCGTGTGCAGGTGTAATTTTAACCGCACCAGTTCCTTTTTCAGGGTCTGCGTGTTCGTCCGCTACGATTGGAATTTCAATATCTGTCAATGGGATGATTGCATGTTTTCCAATCAAATGTTTCAATTTTTCATTTTCTGGATGAACAGCAATTGCTTTATCTCCAAACAAAGTTTCAGGACGCGTTGTTGCAATTTCAATAAATCCACCGTCTTTCAATGGATAATTGAAATAATAGAATTTACCGTGTTCTTCACGTGTATCAATTTCCAAATCTGAAACAGATGTTTGTTGTTTTGGACACCAATTCACAAGGCGTTTTTCACGATAGATTAAACCTTCGTTATACATTTTGACGAACAATTTTGTAACCGCACGGGATAAACCTTCGTCCATTGTGAATCTTTCACGTTTCCAAACAGGTGTCACACCAAGAATATGCAATTGGTTCATGATTTGTCCGCCCTTGTCTGCCTTCCATGTCCAGGCGGCGTTTAATTTTTCATCCAAAGTCATTGTATTTGGGTTTATACCGCGTTTAGATAAATCACGTTCAACCAATAATTGGGTTGCAATAGACGCATGGTCTGTACCCGGTTGCCACAACACATCAAAACCATCCATACGTTTATAACGACAAATAATATCTGTCAAAACATTGTCCAATGCATGACCCATGTGCAAATTACCAGTCACGTTTGGTGGTGGCATCATAATACAGAAAGATTTTTTATCACTTTCAACCTGGTTATCCCAAAAATGGTTATTATCCCAAAATTCTTGAATTTTGGTTTCTAATTCACGTGTGTTTATATTTTTACCCAAATCTATATTCATTTTTCACCCCAATAATTTATTCCAAGACAAATTTTACACAATAAAAATACAAAATCAAATAAATAAACGAAAAAGGTTCCTAGTGAAAATACCCATTAAAACAGTTATTATTTAACACATAAACTGGGGGTCAGAAATGAATAAAATTCTTAAAATATTGGTCAAAGAAACAATTCATAACAATATGATTTCTAATCGTGCAACAAATTCTGGAAATCAATATGTTATTTTTGATAAAAACGGGCATGAAATTTTATCTGTCCATAATGGTTGGGCAACAAACCAATACAATATCGCAATAGACGGCAAAATTATTCTGGCTGTAAAATGGGACGAAACTAATTCCAGACCTTTGACAACCGAACAAAAAGATATGTTGGATATAATAAATGCCTGCAAAGAAAAAATAGATTTACAAGAAACAGCACAAACCATGAATCACAAAGAATTAGAATTGGCAAATTTTTTACAAACAAAATTGTGCTCTGTTAAACATTAAATTGCATGAACAACACGACAGAAAGAAACCGCGCACACAGATTTTGCACCCGCCTTTCTTAATACATGATTCAATTCATAAAAAGTTGCACCAGATGTCATAACATCATCAACCAATAAAATATTCTTGCCCTTTATAGCATCTTTATTTTTCACAACAAAAACGCCCTTTACATTGATTTTCCTTTCTTTTGCGGTTTTGTGGCCCATATCTTGCCTGTATTTTCTGGACACAGAATCAACATCTAAAATTGCATTACAATGTTTGGCAATTGGACGCGCTAATAAAGTCGCCTGGTTATATCCACGTTTGAATAATCTTTTATAAGCCAATGGCACCGGCATAACAATATCAAATTTTATATCCATGTCTTTCAAACAATTTATCATGGCATGCGACATCAAACGCCCGTATTTCAGGTTTGACGCGTGTTTGAACGGCAACATTATATTTTTAGAAACATCATCATACACACATGCACTGCGAATAAAATCTAATTCACATTCACCGGTCGCACAATGCGGACAAAACGGTCGTGGTCCCAAATCTAAATCCGCAGGAAACGGATAACCACATTTGAAACATTTTGGATTTGATATCCAATTAAAATCATTCCAACATTTCGCACATAACATACCATGTCTTTCAACAAAATCGTTGCATACGGGACAAACCGCGGGATATATAAAATTGAAAAGATTATTGAAAAATTTTACCACGACATACTTTTGTATGTTTTATTTGAAACACTGTCGCCAAACATATTACGTTTTTGTTGTGTCAAAGTTTCAAATAAATCACCAGAAATAACACGCAATACAAATACATCATCATCACGTTGTGATAACACTGGAACGATACGTTGTTCTGCAACACCAGTATCACGTAAAACCTGTTCTACAATTGCCAAACGACGTGCTGCCAATTTACGTGCATCTTTGTCATAAGTTGCAGATTCTGGAATTGCAACCTGAATCGCACGTTTTGGATTATTTACAACGATAGACGCGGTTTCACTTAACAAATTATAATTTTCACGTGACAACCCAGAATCACCGTTCAAGAAAGATATTTTAATTTCCAATGGACGAACACCGTCCCCGGTTTCAGACAAATCACGTTGTGCAGAAAAACCTTCTATATCAGAAGACATATCACTGGCCACATCATAACGGTCATCTATTTGATATGTTGATAAATGTTTGTTTTCAGACAGATATGTTTTCTTGAATGCCTTTTTCAATTCGTTTGGTGACATTTTTGACATATCGCTAGTGACTGATGCAAATTTTGGTTCTGCAACCGCAGCACTGCGTGCCATTGTATCTTTATTTGTAGCATAAGGAACAATTTCACGTTTAACATTTACATTACTGTTTCTGGCCACTGGTTTAACATCGCTTTCACCATCAATTGGTGTTCTGACCATAACAGGACGTGCACGAACCAATCTTTCTTCGGTTTCTTTTTGCATTTGTGACAAACGGGCAATTTCCTGACGCAAAGAATCTATTTCGCGTTGTGTGTCATTGTTTCTTTCAACAACTTTTGCAGAATTAGATGCAATTGTTGGGTTAAGATTTTCTTCTGGTAAAACATCATCAGAACGAATAAGTGCAATTTCATCCATGCGTGGCATACGCAAAGGCGCATCATTATTTGCCCATAAATTAGATGTTGGACGTTGTGGTCTTAAAACATCATTTGACGCGTATGAATTTTTTGCAGAATTTGTTTTTTTAGCACTGCGTGCGACAACTTTTTTTTCTGTCTTTTTTACATTTTTTTCAACAGCGACCTTTTTTACAGGTGCAATTTCTTCACCGAAAGCGGCCCTTGCTGAAACGGTTCCATTTGAAACATCAACAACCGGCAAATACGCACTGGCTGTGGCGTTCAATGATATCAATGACAATATAAATATAACAGAAAAACGCTGCATATTCCTTTCCTTCCTTGCTTTATCATAGAACAAATCACGAAAGTCAAGCAAGCAAAAAAATATACATTATAAAAATTTTTTTAATCTATAAAAAAACACCCTTTAGGGTGTCTTTTATTTTGTTATTGTATCCGCTATTTTTTGCACAGCAAGATTTTCGACATACGATTTTTTTGCCATCTTGTCCAAACGCACAGGATTATCAAATAAATCGTCCAATGTTGTCGCCAACCATTTTACTGTAAATTTATCTTGCGGAATATTGAAACCACCACCTAATTTTGCAAAAGACGCTGCATTTGCGGCCTGGTCTGGATTTATTCCCAACGGCACCAATATTGCAGGACGGCCAACTGTTTCAAGTTCTATTACCGTGCTGGCCCCACTGCGTCCTATAATTAAATCAGCATCTATAATCGCACTGGACATATCACGGATAAAAGACAAAACATTTGCATGAATTTTATGGTCTGCATAAAATTTTTGCAATTTCGCGACATTTTCAGGTCTGGTTTGATGTGTTATAAACAATTTCTTGTTTTTTATTTCAGCAATCGCCAACGGAACAATTTCGTCCAGTATTTGCGCCCCCAGAGAACCACCTGTTATCAAAATTTTATTTTCGTGTTTCAATGGGGTATTTGACGCATTTATAAAATCTTCACGTACTGGTAATCCTGTATAAATAACATTTGCCTTTGATTTAGATGGAATTCCATCAACGGTTGGAAAACTGGTCATCAAAGTTTTAACCCAACGCATAGTAAATTTATTCGCACGACCGATTGCCGCATTTTGTTCATGTAAAAACGTTGGTATTTTCCAAACATGTGCAGCAAACACCGCCGGCACAGACGCATATCCACCAAACGCAACCATTCTGTCTGGACGTGAAAACAAAAATCTTATAATCAAAGCACTGGCGGAAACACCAATTTTAGCCAAAGATAAAATTTGTTTTATTTTTGATTTAGCCCCAACACCAGATGCCCAAATAAATACAACCTTTGCCTTGGTCGGTTTTCCATCTTTGACCATTTTCATAACACGACCGTCCGTAGAAACAGTTATTTTATGTCCACGTTTTGCCAATTCAGTAGCAACACTTAATGCTGGAAAAACATGTCCGCCTGTTCCACCTGTTGCAATCCATATTTTCATATTTGACCCCTTGTTATCTGTTGTTCCAAATATCTTCTCTTATCAACGCCAATACCATTCCAAACAATATACAAAACGAAACGAAAGAACCGCCACCGTATGAAACGAAAGGCAATGTCATTCCTTTGTTTATTAAAATGTGTAAAGACGTCATTAAATTGAAAACAACCTGGCCAAAGAATAATGCTGCAGTTCCTGTCAGAGCATAAATAACAAAATCATCTTTTGCCGTGGTTGCTTGATTCACCAAAACTTTTAATATCGTGTATAATATTGCGATTAAAAACAAACCCGCTATTGCACCCCAACTTTCCACCACAGCGGCATAGATAAAATCATTGGTTGCTTCTGGTAAAACATCTTGGACATAGGCTTCGTCACCACTGCCAAATAATCCACCATGACGAATTGCGTTCAGTGAATACCAAACCTGGGTTCGTGGTGGCACATGAATCATTTGGGCTATACGGTTTTGTATATGCGACATGGACAAAGCATAAACAAACAAACCACTGATACCGATTCCAACAGTTGCAAAAAACAACTTTAATGGCATACCTGCAACAAAAACCATTACAAAAACAACCCCCGCAAATAATATCGCAGTTCCAATATCTGGTTGTTTAGCCATAATTATAACACATATTGCAAAAATCAAAATATACGGCAACCAACTATCTTTCTTGAATTTGAGAACTTCTTTCGTAAAGATATTTTCGCCATAAATTCCCTGTAATCGTTGCAAGAACCAGGCCGTCAACATAATCAAAGCGGGCTTTAACACATCCGCAGGCATAAACGTGATTCCGCCTAAATTCACCCATCTGGTACTGCCGTTTATAGCGCTGTGTTGAAACAGGGTAAAAAACAAACTTGCCACCCCAACAACCAACATTGCCCATGACATATACAGTATCAATTTTTTATTTAACATACTGCAAAAGAACAAGAAAAATATTCCCAGCAAATAAAAAGGTGTTGCCTTTTGCAAGAAATAATACCACGGGTGTGCCATACGGCTTGCTTCTGCAGAACCCGCAGTAACCATCATTATAACACTGAAAAAGAACAGACCCACCAACAGACCAATCAATTTCCAGTCCGTTCTGAAATACCAACTTGTCAGTTTACTTTCTTCGCCACGTGTTATTCTTACCATTTTATTCTACCATTTATGCAAATTTCAACAATACCAATGCCAACCCAGAAAACAAGATAGACAACACAAAAAATCTATCTACGATTTTTGTTTCAGGCCAACCTAATTCTTCAAAATGATGATGTAATGGTGCACGCAAGAATATACGTTTTCCCGTACCAGAAATTTTGCGTGTCAATTTGAAATACATTGTTTGTGTAAAAGAAGACAATAAAATCAAAACCATCATACCCGCTGCAACACCCATAATGATTTCAGATTTCAATAACATTGCGACCGTGCCCATAAATCCACCCAACGCAAGCGAACCAACATCACCCATAAATATAGCCGCAGGTTTTGTATTAAACCACAAGAACCCAAGAACCGCACCGAACGCGCCACCCAATACCGCGTACAGCGCGCTGGCTTCTGGTAAAAACATAACAGCGTCCATAAAACCAATTCTGGTTGCACCGTACAATGCAACAACCAAAACGATTAAAACTGGCAAATAAATTTTTGATAACATACCGTCCAAACCATCTGTGATATTTGCAGCATTTGCAGAACCACAAATCACAAAATAAGCGAACACATAATATAAAAATCCCAATGTCAATGGCACACCAAACAAATAACCAATTTCCCAAGAATCCAAAGGTAAAATAATACTAGACCCCAAAACAATGGATAAATTTGGAACATAGCCCGGCATTGTTTTATCTATCAAATACGCCAAAATTAAAACACATACCCCTTCCAAGACCAAACGCAAAGACGGGGACAAACCATTTGATGCCTTTTTAGATTGGCTTGAAATTTTTTTATAGTCATCTGCAAAACCGATTAAACCAAACATCAACAAAGACGCCAATGCAATCCAACCTGTTGCATTATGTGTTGGCATAAATAACAGAGATGATACCAATATAGCAATTATCATCAGCACCCCACCCATAGATGGTGTGCCTGCTTTCTTTTGGTGTTCCAATGGAACATTATCACTGATAGGTTGCCCCATACCTTGAATTTTATGCATTAAACGAATAAAACTGTTTCCGAACAGCAACATGATAATAAACGACAAACCGAACGCGGCAGAAAATTGAGTCCAACCACTTGCAAAAAATTGATATCCATTTGAAATCAAGAAATCAGTCAGCATAAAAATCTCCTTTTCTTATGCTGATATTTTATCATAAAAAAAGCATAAATAAAACGATTATAAAAAATATATTTTTTATAAAACAAAACCCGATAAAAATCGGGTTTATTTTTTTAGAAAATTCCACCAACCGTTGTCTGTTCAACCTGTTTTTGAACCGTGTGCGGTGTGTTTGGTTTTTGACCGTCTTTGAATGCTTCGTTTATAATCATGCCTTCTGGGTCAAGAGATGCAGAAATACCGCTGTTACGATTTACACGCATAAATGTTAAACCATCTGGCACAGGGAACGGTTGATTACTTTCGTTTTTCAATGCAACATTCATAAAATCTGCGAATACGCGTGCCGCCATGTGGGAACCAGCACCCTTGCCCAACGGTTTTGGAATATCATATCCCAAATATACGCCCGCAATCAGATTTTTAGAAAATCCAATAAACCAAACATCTTTTACCTGGTTCGTAGTTCCCGTTTTACCGGCAATTGTGTGTCCTGCAACGCGTGCCTGTTTCCCAGTTCCGCGTTCAACCGCACCCTGTAATATGGAAACGATTTGATATAAACTTTGTGCATCAGACAAAGGTTCTGTTTTGGCTTCTTCCTGGGGTGGTAATAAATCTTCACTCCATTCAATTTGGGATGTTTTTTGACCGCCCAAAACATTACCATATCTGTCTTCGACATAGTCAATCATTTTTGGTTCTATCGCGCGCCCACCGTTTATGAAAGCAGAATAACCCAACACCAATTTCTGCAAAGTTGTTTCCCCAGAACCCAACGCCATAGATTCATTCATTTGTTGTAAATCTTTTGGATAAACACCAAATCTCTGTGCGGCATCAATAGATTCTT
This sequence comes from uncultured Pseudomonadota bacterium, assembly GCA_902795435.1. Lineage (GTDB taxonomy): Bacteria > Pseudomonadota > Alphaproteobacteria > Rs-D84 > Rs-D84 > Enterousia. The sequence goes on along the minus strand of CADBLE010000001.1, from coordinate 28,252 downwards.
TGACCCCGATTTCTTCCACCAAACGAACGGTTGGCACATTACGAGATGTTTCCAACGAAAATCTTAGTGGAATATTACCCAAAAATTTTCTGTCGTAATTTTCAGGTTTCCATTCTTTGTTATTTTCGCGCCAACCAACAACCGGTGCGTCCAATATCAAATGTTCCGGACTGTATCCTTTTTCCAGCGCAGCCAAATAAACAAATGGTTTAATCGTAGAACCAATTTGACGGTATGCCTGGGTTGCGCGGTTGAAAGAAGATTCACGGAAAGAACGACCACCCGTCATTGCAACAATACGACCCGTATGTGGATTCATGGCAATAATTGCACCCTGTAATTTTGGTTCGTTTTCGCCCTTGCCTTTGTTAAAAGCGTCTAATTCTTTGGCCAAAGCGGTGGCTGCGGCGCGCTGAAATTCTGGAACGATAGTTGTTTTAATATATAAACCGTCATTATACAATGTATCACGACCGATAGATTCCAATAATCTGCGACGAACATCTTCTGCGAAATATTGGAAATCAACCTCCATCTGGGCGGTAAAGCCAGAATTTATGTTCAATGGTTCTGCGGACGCAATTTGTGCTTCTTCTTTTGTGATATATCCATCATCAACCATACGACGTAAAACATAGTTTCTGCGTTCAACGGCACGATTTCTGTCATTTGGTGCCTTTGGCAGAGATGCCAAAAACGCACATTCAGACAAACTGAGATCTTTCACAGATTTATTGAAATACATCAAAGACGCGGACCCAACACCATACGCGCGTGCACCCAAAAATATTTCGTTCAAATACAATGTCATTATATGTTTTTTAGAGAAAGTGCGTTCCAAACGCAGGGCAAGAATTGCCTCTTTCACCTTTCTTGAAATGGTTCGGTCGGATGTCAGAAAGAAATTTTTTGCAACCTGTTGTGTAATGGTTGATGCACCGGTGAATTTTTTATCAAATCCCATTAAACGCATGGCGTTATTAAGACTTGCACGAATGATACCCTGAATATCAATGCCCGGATGGGTCCAGAAATTTTGGTCTTCGGCGGCAATAAACGCATTTACCAATTGTGGTGGCATATCTTCAAAATCTATGAAAACGCGTCTTTCTTCGGCATATTCGATTAACAGAGAACCATCGGACGCATATAAACGCGTTGCAACGGGTGGTGTATAGGTTGCCAATTTTTTGTAATCTGGTAAATCATGACCATAAATCAAAACCAATATAGCCAAACCCGCGATAGCGGCCACAAAGCCCCAGAAAATAAAATTAGTAAAATAATGTAAATATTTCTTGAATTTCATACATTTAATTTTATGTTAAATATTTGAACAATGCAAGTATATGAATAAAAAAAACACCGAATAAATTGGGGTGCCTTGCATCAGCAAGACAGGGAGGGTTCATTTGTCATCCCGAGGAATAAAATACAACAACCATTGTTGTTGATTTTATGACTGTATCGGCATTCTGCCGAAACTTTTATAACCTGGATTGCCACATTCGTATTGCGACGAACACGGTCGCCGACAATACTCATTCGCAATGACAAAAGCCTTATCGAGACAAAAAAACACCCCGTTGAAACGGGGTGCCATAACCTCGGTTTGCCTGTTATGGCAAATCGGTTTGTTCTGGTTTGCTGAAACGCCAACCCTTGAATGTTTTACCCTTAATGGTCTGGGCTTTAACAGGGGTACGAACGTCAGAACCGTATGTGGCGGTTCCCGCATTGTTTGCGGATATATCGTTTGCATCTGCATTATACCAATTAATGTTGATAACATTTGCTTCACATGAGGCTGGTTCTGATTGAAAGCCTGTAACAGAATCTAACACCTCAGCACGCAACACGAGGTAGTCCGAGTCGTCGCTACGCATGTAGTTCGAACAGCGGTAAGAGCAGTCCCTAGCACAATAAGACGCACTGTCGAGGTCGACGCCGAACACCCAAACAGAAGACAAGCTTTGCAAGTTGCCATTTCCATCTTTATATCCCGTTACATTACAATAACAATATTGTGCCCCTTCTTGTCCTGTTTCATCTGCTATATTTGTTTCGGTTGAGAATGTTGTAGTTGTGATACCATGACCCCAATTTATTGTACCTGGTGTTGTGCTGCAACGGACCTGCCCAACCAACATTCCTTTGGACGAACCGTAATCTACCGCCCATGTGTTATTATCTGTTATGCCATAATAACTTTGTCCATGACTTGCACCCTCTTCAATGAATCTACCTTTATTGTCTATATATGCTCTGATGGTAGCGCCTTCACTGGTTCCAATTGTTGATGTTAAATTCAATCTTGGTTTAACATGCCATCCGTTTTCACAGCCTGTTGGTTCACATGTATTTGTTCCGTCATAATAATCATTACCACTTACGCCAGTTGCATGTGATAATGTTATATTACCGCTACATGTTCTATAACACTGGTCACTGCTTGATGCACCCGCGTCTGACAATGTATACGCCCCACTTGTTGCTGTTGAACATGATTGCAAACCGGTATTTCCGAATGCATTGTTTTCGTATGTTGTTGATTGAACCCCCGGACAGAAATTGCCAGATGTACATTCGGCTGTTGTTGCATTATTGTTATCATCAACACCGGTTAAATAAAAACCTTCTGCGGCTGAATATGGAATTTCTGTATATTCCGCAATCGCGTTGACAGACCCTTCATATACGCTGTCCATGTTGTCTGCGGTTGCCGCATTGGTATATGTGTAATCTTCCTGCATATAACCGTCATTTGGGAATGTTCCCGTATTTGTTGGCACAGCCATGGCAGGATATGTAACCCCAAGCGCAATAGCGCTTGTTAAAAAGATTTTTTGTTTCATGGTTTTCTCCTTTCCTTTTTCCTATTTTCACTTTACAAAAAAAGCGATTCGTTGTGCAAGTATTTTTTTCACACAAAAAAACACCTGCGAATTCGCAGGTGTTTTTGTTTATTGCTTTTTCATTTATTTATAATTCAACACGGCCATTTGTTACGATTATATCCGCACCATCTATTTTGATTTTTCCGCCCGCTTCACGAACCAATAATTCACCGGCGGCAATTTCTGCAAAATCAATTGGGTCTGAAACAAACGCGTCCATTTTACCAGATGCAACAAATGCCAAATCCAATGCAGGACAACCCGTTTCCAATGCGGTTCCTTCTATTACTGGGCGCATTCCGGTTGTATTATAACCAATTGTTAAATCGCGTGGTTCAACCAAATTAGAAACATGGATTTTTTCAGAATGATACGCATAAAAGATATATGCGCCATTGCCCGCTTCGGCATAATATAATCTGTCTTCGATTGGGGAATAAACCAATGCTATTTTTGTTTCGCCGTTTGAACGCAACGCCAAAGAAATCGCAAAATGTGGATTTCCACGAACAAAATTGCCCGCGCCAGATAATGCCAGAACAAATTCATCGCGGCCTTCGCCTGATTTAGAAACATTTGGGGTCAACAAACCGGCACTTGGGCGAACCAATTGCAAATCGTCAAGAATGCTTTCTTCGATTCTTGCAGATGCCTTGGCTACGAAATCGCGTGCACCACGCAGAGATTGCTGTAAATTTTCAACTTCGCCAAAATCATGGCGCAAACCCGTTGCTGTATTTTGCAACGCAGCAAACATTTTATTTAATTCTGTTGAACCTTTTATCAGCAAATCCATAATATCCCCCTCAAATTCAGAGAATTATTAAAAATTAAATCCAGCAAATTTGCTTTTGAATTCTTCTGCACGTTTACCTTTGGCACCTTCGTTATTACGTTGGCCGGTCCATGCAGGATGGTTCAAATTATCTGTTGATAAAATCAAATCTTTTTTAACAGAAGAATACATTTTTACTGTTTTTCCGTCAGTTGTTGTGACGTTGATTTCATGATATTCTGGATGAATTCCTTTTTTCATCTTTATGTCCTTTTTATTTTTTGTAAAACTTACTAGCCGAAAGATTATACCTGGTTTTTTCGTAAAATCAAGATAAATTACAGAGTTTTTTTAATATTGTCCAATACACCCCAGGTATGAATTACCCGTAGATTCCAAGATATTTATGAATTGGTTTTGATTTTTACCCTTGAACAAAGCCAAAATTGTTCCCGCATCTGTTGCCAACATATCAGACACCGTTGCGATAGATGAATTCATTTTCTTGAAAAAACCGCTGGTTGGACGGATTTCAGCGGCAAATAATTGTTGTTTTCCATGTGGTTTCGCCTTTGATTCAGCGACAATTACCATCAATTGACATTCTGGGGAAATAATGATTTTTTCAACGATAACACCGTTTCCACCCAATAATTCACCCCACCAGCCAGTTGATTCGCAAAACACAGGATAATAAATAGTGGCATCTATGTTCTTCTTGAAAATTTCGCCTAAATCAAAATCATCAAGAATAACATCTGGCATAATACCAGTGTCATTATTTATAACCTTGCGTGCCAACTGGTAATCTGTGTTACCATTTGTTGAACCTGGCCAATAAAGAATCGGAAAACTTCTCATCACTGTGAATTATATCAGATTCGGTTCAATGAAAAAAGTAGTGAAAGTTAAATAAATTACTTGATTTTTTATTTTTTTATTGCGGACGCCCATTTTTTAGCGTTTTCCCACATTATTTTCATATCACTTTTTGCGGTTTCATAGTATTTTTCTGATATTTGTATCTTGAATAACATATTAGTCAATTGTGGAATCATGGTCATAAACATGGCCATAAATATACCCAACAAAACCACTGTAACAATGCTGTTATTCGCCATCATCAAGCCGTCTATCAAAAATTTCGAATCGTTTTTCTCTATCGCGGTCATTAAAACATCTGAACCATAGAAAGAACCAAATGCTGCATTTAACACCATGATAGAAAATGTTAAAAATACCACAGTCAATGCAATTCCAACAATCGCTTTGATAACATCATCTATCATTTGGCGAATCGTTCTGCCACCTTTTGGAAACAAATCAAAATTTTTATCTTCAAACATCCAAGACATCAACATCAATGGCAACATGATTAAATCCATAGACAATTTAACAAATACTTCCAGAAAATATAGTGGTATTGGCAACAATGCTATAAAATACAATACAAATATCAAAAGACCCGCAAAAAATATTGGAATGTTCGGAAATATAGGCATTACCCAAAATATTTTATGTTCATAATCACTATCAAAAGCCATATTCATCATTGTCCAACCAACCATCATACCCAAACCAGTTACCTGATGAACATTTGCAATTTCACATGCCAATTGGTGCCGTAATTTTGGTGAAAATGCACCATACGAAGACGCCGATGCAGAAGCAGTAACCGGATCTGCGACCGCCGTTGCAATCATACATTCTGAAAATTTGTTATTATCAGAAACTGCGTAATCAAGTGATGTTCCAATTGTCAAACCCGGTTCCATCAGAACAGAAGTAATGATTCGTGGTAATGGCAACAACAACAACGTAACTAAAACCACAAATTTAACGAAATACGAAGTAAAATTCCCCATCAATTTAGAACCTTCTTCCAGTTTTCCATTCAAAAAACCAGATACTAATCGCCATGCAATAAACAATGCTAACAACCCGCCCGCCATTGGAATAACTATTTTACCGATTGCAGAATAAACCTTTGGCAACAAATTAGACATAGAAATCATAACATCTGAAAACATTTGGCACGTCCAACATGCAGAAAAAAATTCAAGCGCACTGGCCATATCAACAGGCGTAGAACTGCGCCAAATAGAAACCCCTATTATCCCAGCACCAACCGCTGCACCACCAATAACCAATGGCACAACTGCATTAGCACCAAATGGAAACAATGCTAAAAACCATAGCCAAAAATTTTTTAACACTTTCATGATTTTAATTATACCACAAATTATGTAAAATGTGATATAATTCAATAATAAAAAATATATATAAGAGAGAGAATGCGTTTTTTTAACAAAAATTTCTTACGAACTTTTTGTCGCAACATGGTTTGTGTTGGGATTTTTTTACTGTGTTGTTCCCAACCAGCGCACGCAGATATAATTGATTCTTTTAATCTTGCACCATTCGTCCCATTGGTTCTTGAAACAATGATGAACATCGCCACATCTCTATATGACTATTTTGTTGGCCAGGGCGACGGTATTATTTATATCTTGGTTTATGCTTTCTTGCTGTTTTATTTATCTTTGTATTTGGCGAAAATGCATTTACCAAAAGATTGGTTGTCGTTTATCGGGTTCAGTGATGGCGGTGAAATGTGGGACGGTAAAACAACTGCTTGGTCAATTGCTGATAATGTCATGAAACCTTGTGTTCGTGCAATAGTTGCAATATTTCTGTTATTACAAATAAAACCTGTATATGTAACTGAATGGGTGGTGAATCCTTTCTTAGAATTTGGTTCAATATATACCGAAGGAATATTGACCACCGTCACATCTACGACTGCAGAATCTCAAAACGCACCAATTTGCCCAGCATCTATTGAAGAATCTGGTTGGATATCAAAACGAAGTTGTGATTTCTTAATCAAACCTGTTTATATTATTTCCAAAGAAAACAACAAAGTTATAAAATATGCTTTCGGTTTCTTGAAAACTGGTGTTCGCAGTATATTGACTCTGTTTTTACATAACCCAGAACCAATATTGAATATAATAACTGGAATATTATTGTTGGTTGCTTTTGTGTCTGCGAACCTGTTTATGTCGTTGCTTATTATCCAGGCGATTTTTGATTTTTGTTTGGCTTTGATTATGTATCCATTTAATGTGTTGGCATGGGTGGCAAAAAAATCAAATAAATGGTTTGATATATGGCCGGCATTTAACCAGATAGTAGATTCATTAAAGAAACTGGTTATAACTATGATTGCTTGCGCGTTCATATTATGCGTAAATATCGCTGTTGTTCGTGCTTTGTTTAATTGGTCTTCATCTGTATTCGTTGTTGGTGCAAACGGTGTTTCGAATTCAAATGTTCCTGCAATTACAAATACCGCTATGAATTTTGGTCAACATTCTATTTTATGGCTGTCTGCAATTTTGACATTTTTCTTGATGCAAAACATATTCAAAATGACACGCGAAAGATTGGATATGTATACATCTGGAACAAAACACGATTTACACACCCAAGTAACAGGCGATTTATCAGAATATTGGAAAAAGATAAAAGCAATACCTGGAAAAATAGAAACAATTTGGGATATCGGCGAAAAGGCGTCAAAAAAGAAATAAAAAATGGAAGCACTGGCAAACTCTTTAATAGATTCAGGAATGCAATGTTGGACATGTCCAGTATTTGATTCTTTGTTTTCTATTATTTCAAATGCTGCGTCTGCGGCATACCAGCGTTTAACCATCATCAGTGTTATTATATTTTGTTTATTGTTTTCTTTTTATGTTATAAACGCTGTTTGGCAAAACATGAAAAGCGGTTTTGAAGATCCTTTCTTTCATAAATCATTAAAACCTGTGTTGATTAAATCTTTACTGGCTCTATCTATACTCAGCCTGGGGATTACCGTTCCAAAAATTATTTCCAAAATCACATTTGAACCAGCCGCAGTTATGACATTAGGTTATTCAAAAACCTTGTTACCAAAAGATTATCAAATCCCAGAAAATTACCAAAGCATAAATTTGGATGACAAAGGTTTATTTAATCCAGAATTACGTGACACGCTTATAAAAATAATAGAAACCAGTATTGCTAATTTCCAAGTGTATGTAAAAATAGGTGTCGCAATTATGGATTCTGCGTTTTCTATCAAGGCATTATTTGGAATTGGTCATTTAATAAAACATATTCTGATTTTCATAATTGGTTTATTTTTAACCTATAAATTCGGAAAATTGTTTATCCATTATTCTTTTTGTTTTATGGACGTTATCATAGCAATGGCAATGTTTGGTTTCTTTTTTCCATTATCTGTTGTCTTGTTTATATTCAAGGGCGCAAAAGATTTACCAAAATGGATGGAAAAATTAGGTGGTTCATTGGGTGCTGGTCAAATTAAGAAATTGGTAAATGCAATTGTGTCTATGTCATCTGCTATTTTGACATATACAATAATCATGTTGTTGATTCGTGGTTTTCTGAATCAAAACGGTGTTGATGCAGATGCAATTCAGAATTCTGCAGAATCATTTTTTGATTTTGATCTGGATAATTCAACCGTAGAAGAATTGACATTAGCGGGTTCAATTGTTTTGGTTTATGTTCTTGAATACATAGAAAAACAAATTCCAGAAATAACGAAAAAGTTGTTGGATACATTTGGTGTAAAACAAGAAGATTCTTTATCCAAAGAAATGGGTGATAATGTGTTAGCATTGACCAATATAATGGTTGATAATGTTAAACAGGTTGCAAAAACAATTGCAAATCCTGATAAGGCACTTGCTGAGTCAAAGAAAAAAGAAGAAGAAAAGAAAGAAGATAAAAAGGAAGATAAGAAAGACGACAAAAAAGACGGTAAGAAATGATAAAAACAATGTTGATAAAACTTTTGTTAAAAACACTTGTCTTCGCAGTCGCGATTGGGTGCGGAATTTGGTATTTATCTTCATCACTTGGCGGGGCTTCTTTATCATATACCAGCGTTGATGCCTTCATGACACAAATTGGTGTTGAAAATGGTGATATTGCATCTGCAAACGGTTGTTTTTTATGTGGTTATATTCAAGATTTATTTGCAGTTCTGGGACGTGCAACAGAAATGTTTTGGAATGCAATAATTCACAATTTATGGATATTGATGGTTATTGGCTTTGGTTTATTCATAATATATCACACATTAAAATTCTTGCGCGAAAACGCTACATCAAAAGATGTTATAGATTTGACCAATAAAGAACCAGAAATGGATTTCAAAAAATGGTTTGATAGTGTATGGAAAACAGGTCTCAGAATTTTAATAGCCGCCGCATTTTTGGGCATTATGAATTGGGGGGGCACCGGTGTTTTAAGAGCAACAACAAATGTGGTTGTTACACCTGTTTTATATATTGGTTCAACTTTATCAATGGCTGCAACTGGTGTAATCAGTGGCACAACATGTGAAATTCCTAAAACCACTTCTCAAGATGAAGACATATTGAATCCTGTATTAAAACCTTTCATGTGCGTTATGGGAAATCTGAATACGGTTATGTTGGCTGGTGCTGGTGGTGGTTTTGCTTTGATGAATTATGCATGGATGGGACTGGGTGGCGGTGTATTCACATGGCTGGCTGGATTGGCACTGGTAATAATATTTATGATTATTGGATTTGATTTAATATTCCAGGTATTAAATGTATTATTCAGGTTGATATTTATAATAATATTTATGCCACTACTTATTGCAGCGGCCGCATTTGAAAAGGTGTGGGGGTTAGCCAAAGGTTTATTTGACGCGTCCGTAGGCATACTTATTACATCCAGTATAAAGATATTGAAAATATCACTTAAAATAACAATTATTTATGCGGTTGTATTCTTTGCTGCGGACGCGTATTATCCATCACCAGAAGACAGTTTCACAACAATAATGCCACCTTTGATGGGACACACAAAAAAAGAAGCCGCTTCCCCAGAAGCAATGTCTGTTATGAAGGTATTTTCTGATTGTGAAAAAGTCGCTCTAAAAGATGGCAAAATGGACAAAGACATATTTAAGCAATGTTTCCATGCAAAAAAAGCGACAGTAGAATCAAAGTATCCTGGGGCGTTTGATTTCATGGATTCTGGTTTTGAATTTTTATTATTTATGTTCAGTATATACTTTTTATACGCATGGATTGTTTCTCCAAAAATTGACGATATGTTGAAAGATAAAGATTCCAAAGATGTGTTTGAATACGGTGTTTGGTTGAAAAATTTTGGAAAAACCGTGTATAACATACCAGGAAACATTTATGATAAATTAAAAGATAAATTAGAATGAAAAAATTTATAAGTATCTTGAAAATGTTTTTTGCGTGCATTTTATGCGGTTGGTGTTTATGTTTTAATTCTTTCGCGGATACTAATTTACCATTGGGTGAAATTGGAGAGTTCGGTTCATGGGTGACGCAATCTAATATGGATGTTGTGAATAATGGCATGAAAGAAGATATGACATCTTTTCAAAATAAATTTGATACACATTTACATTCTTCTGATTTTGTTCCATTGGAAGTAAAAATTGGTTTGGCATTTATGAAGGCACTTTCTTCCATAGATTCTGTTTTACAAATATCTTTGGTCCGATTTACAATCATATTCTTGTTTTTCATGTATGCATTTTGGATTGGATTGGAAGCATACAAGATGATTCGTGAATCAAGTGATTATAAAACCGTTGTATATGATATATTCAAGAAAGGAATTATAATTGCAATATGGATAATTATATTGAATTATGGGCCTGCAAAAATATTTACTATGATTATAAACCCTATTATTTCATTGGGCAGATACATATCTGATTTCATATTGTCTTCTGTTGCAGAAACATATCACATAGATATTCCAGACACATGCACCACAATTCAACAATATGTGAACACGAATTCTTCCGCTAAATTACTTGTAGATTCACAAACTGCTGCAAACATTATGTGTTTGCCTGCTCGTCTTTCTGTATATTTCTATAACGCAATCAGTTTAAGTTTTAAATGGATAATCAACGGATTTGGATCCAGCGCAACCGCCGTTGTAATGGGCATTATTTCTTTATATATATTTATAAAATCTATTTTGAAATACGCATTTATGACATTAGGTATTGTTGCAGATTTATTTTTAACTCTGTTAATGTTACCATTTACTGCATTGGCAGAATCTATGCCAACAATAAAAGAAACAAATTATGCAGGTCAAATATTTTCTGGATTCTTGAAAGTATTCAACACTAAAAAATTATCAGAAGTAATCGCAACATTTATAAATACTGCAATTTATTTTGTATCTCTGTCTATTGTGATTGCGATTGCGGCATCATTGTTATCCTATATTGTAAAAACAGGTGCAAATACAACCTATGTTGTTGGCACTGCAATGACAAATATTTTATGTGGTTGTTTGGTATTACACATACTGGGTAAAGCAGACGAAATAACCAAAGAAATTGGTGGCAGTATAGATAATTCATTTGGTGAAAAACTAAAGAATGACACAAAACAGATGTGGGGTAACGCCAAAAAATTTGCTGGTAAATTGATAAAGGAATGGGCCAGCAAATAATTAAATAAATTCTATAAATTCACGAACAATATTTTTTACACCCTTGCTTTTGAAAGCAATCGTTAAAACATTTCCGTTTTCAGCAATAACTACACCATTACCCAAAGTTTTATGTTTAACCATTTTACCAACAATGCTGTCTTGCTTTTTCGGTTTTGACACATGATGCTGTACAGTTTTATGTTCAACAACACTATCATAATCACCAAATGATTTTACAAAAGATTTATCTATTTCATTTATAAATCTGGACGGCGGATTATATCTTCTTTCTCCAAAAACAGTTCGCGCCATAGCATTTGTTATAATCACACGTTTTCTGGCACGTGTAATTGCAACATACGCCAATCTTCTTTCTTCTTCTAAATCACCTTCCTTGGTAGTTTTATCATTTGGAAATATACCCTCTTCCCATGCAGGTAAAAATACATTTGCAAATTCAAGTCCCTTGGCCGCATGAATTGTCATGATATAAACCATATTTTTATCTTCTGATTCATTATCATTATCATCAGTCATCATCAACGCAGCATGTTCCAAAAACAACGGCAAATTATCATATTTAGAAATTACATCTAATAAATCTTTGATATGTTCAATTCTTTCTTTGTCGTCTTCGTTTTTAGAATTGCGCCACATATCCAAATAGCCACTGGTTTCTAACAATGTTTTAACCGCTTCTTTTGGTTCCATGTTTTGCCAATCAAAATCAAAAGCATTTATAAAAGATTGAATATTTGCACTTTGTTTTGCAGATAATTTTTCAGTTTTAATTGCGTCCATCAAACTTTTACCACTGGCACGCAATTTGTTTATTGTTGCGCCACCGATTTGACGACTTGGTTTAGAAATAATTCTTTCAAAAGAAATATCATCAAATGGATAAACCAATAATCTGATATAACTGATTGTATCTTTTATTTCTTCACGTTCATAGAATTTTGTAGCACCAATTATTTTATATGGTATTCCACGTGAATTAAATTCTTCTTCAAATGTTCTGGATATTGAACCCGCCCTGATTAAAACAACAAAATCATTGTAATTATTATTTCCATTTCGTTGAATTGTGTCTGCAATAAAACGCGCTTCTTCCCATTCATTAGGCATTGTTAAAACATAAACACTTTCACCCATATCTGCATTTGGAGATTTTTTCAATTCTTTACCCAAACGTTCTTTATTATTTCTTATCAAAGAATTTGCAGCACCCAATATATTTCCACTGCTGCGATAATTTGTTTCAAGGCGAATTATCTTTGTATCTTTATATGTCTTGTTGAAATCTAGAATATTTCTTATTTCCGCACCACGCCACGAATAAATAGATTGGTCATCATCACCAACACAACATATATTTGGTGATTCTTCACCGGCGGTCAGCAATTTTAATAATTTCATTTGTGCCGCATTTGTATCCTGAAATTCATCAACCAAAATGAATTTGAATTGGCGTTGATATTTACGCAAAATTTCTTCGTTGGTAGAAAATAATTTAATAACATATAAGATTATATCTCCGAAATCTATTGCGCCTGTACGGGCTAATTCTGCGTTATATTCGGCAAGTATTTTTTTTGCTATATCAGACAATACTAATTTATCAATATCATAGACACCTTTGTCTTTGATATTTGATATTCTATCCACCCAATCAGCAGGACTATATTCTTTTGTGCTTAGTCCTAAATTTTCCATAACATGTTTCAAGATTTTTTGCTGTTGGCTATCGTCATAAATCAAGAAATCGCGTCGTAATCCAACCAATTCACTGTTTGCACGCAAAATTCGCAAACATATTGAATGAAATGTTCCCATCCACAAATCACGACACAGATGTGCTATTTCTTCATATTGTGCAACACGAAAACGCATTTCATTTGCGGCTTTGTTCGTAAAAGTCAGAGCCAATATTTGCCATGGATTTGCAAAACCTTGATATAAAATATGTGCAATACGAGATGTCAAAACCCGTGTTTTACCAGTTCCCGCCCCAGATAACACCAACAACGGCCCACAAACTGTCTCTACGGCTTGTTTTTGTTCTTGATTCAAATCATTCATATAATTCATAGAAAATCCAATTTTCCGTATTGTAATTTATAAAAGTTTTCTATACAATCATTTTGTTAAATAAAACAATAGGTTTTTTGTTATGTCACGAATTATTTGTTTTGATATTGAATCTACTGGTCTTGATTATATGCACGGCGACAGATGTATTGAAATCGGTGCTGTGGAAATAATAGATAATAAAATCACAGACAATTCGTTTCACGAATATATAAACCCAGAAGGCAAAGTTATTCCACCTGAATCATATATGGTTCATAAAATATCAAATGCTTTTTTGGAAGACAAACCAACAATGGCCGTTGTTGGACCAAAATTTCTTGAATACATCGGCGATTCCCCAATTGTTGCACACAACGGATTGGACTTTGACTTTCCATTTGTAAATAAAGAATTATCAAATCTGGGGTTAAAACAAATTCCACGCGAACAAATGATAGATTCACTTGTTATCGCACGTAATCGTTTATACCAATTAAAGGTATTTAACCTGGATGCATTGGCAAAATATTTTGGTGTATCTTTAACCGCACGTGCAGATGCACACGGGGCATTGATTGACTCTGAAATATTGGCAAATGTTTATTTGGAACTTGAAAAAACAGACCAGGTAGAAGACATAAAAGATTATATCAAAAAACAACACGAAGCATTTCTGAACACACCGAAAACAAATGGCGATTTCCCAATTCGTCATTTTGACATACCCGCAGACGAATTACAAATTCACGAAGAATTTATGGACAATTTGTTAAATCCAAAAAAATAAAAAAAACCGAATTTAATTTCGGTTTTTTATTGGGTGCATTTTGTATTTTCTGTCGTAAATGTAATATCATCTATTGTAATTGTTCCACCACCATTAGGGTTACCTGTTGAACATGCTGTACATGCACCTAAATTATTACGAATTTCTGTAGTCGCGCAACTTGTAACACATGCGCCATCATATACAGTATAATTCTTTTCACATTGACAGCGTGCATTTACATAGCCACCAATTGTTCCATTATCAGATACAGTTTTCGCACCATCTGCAACAAATCTTGCATTATCTGGACACAACAATGATTGATAGAACAAATCGGATATCCCCTGGATTAGAGCAAGTTTTTGTTGTTTATCTATTGTATTCGCATTACATACACTTGCACATGCAGAACAAGTATCTGTCGCAGTACAATTATTGGTATTTTTACAACTGTTACACGCTTCAGTATAAGAGGCCACCTTTTGTGCCATTGGTAAATCATACGCAAACACCGCATAACCACATGTCAACGCAACATTATAACAAGCACCCGTCATAACACTGTAAATACTGTCCGCACTGGCTGATGTAGCCCAAGACGAAACCTGATTTACCTGTTGATTATAGCAAGTTGATATATTAGCCATACATGTAGATGCATATTCAGATATAATTTTTGATTGTGCCGCTTTGATATTTACCATTGCACGTTGGATATAATTTACAATAACATCATTGTATGGATTATATGTAGATTTTTTGTTTCCTGAATTATAAGAAACCTGTTGACATTTATCCAAAACCGCACGACATAAACCACCTTCTTTTACGGTTGGACCTGTTCCAATTTTAGACATCAAATAACCAACAATACATGCACCATCACGATTTTCACACGCCGTATCATTTATAGATGATTTAATAAATTCTGAATTTATTTTAGAATTGTTGAAATTAGTCATAATATCTGTAATTGCAGCAATATTTCTGCCCAAAACAACATTACCATTTTCATCTATGTATTTTTTAGTTGGGTCAACACATTTGATATAGTTTTCACCACAAACCATTTCATCTAACATACATGTTTCCAATGCAGCAACACAGCCCTTGGTATCATATTGGTTTTTGTTTTGCATCACAGATAAACGCGCTTTTTGCAACATCAAATTCGCACTACGAACATTTGAAACCAATGTTTTATTTAATTTTTCAAGACCCTGTTCGTATGCAATACAATCTTTATCAATTGCCAAATCATAATTACCTGTGATTTGCGCTTCTGTTCCACCGGCGTCTTTGCAAGAATTCAATACAGATTTACAACGTTTTGTTGCTTCTTTATACAATTCACGACCACGTTTATTAGAAATATCAGATGATGAATTGTTAAACATATCCAACCCGAACATATCCCCGGAATCAGATGAAAAATCCATATCCATATCTAACATCATATTTCCATTGGATGTTTGTGTATATGACACAGTTGATGCAGTTGGATCTTTTATCATATCTGCAATATCTTCCAACATAGAACGATTTGTTGTGTTATCGCGTGTACGGGACATTGCCTGTTCTGCTTCTGTTTCAGACATAATTGCACGAATTTCATCAGCGGACAAACCGACATAACGAATACGTTGGGCAACATCATTTAATTCAAGATTTGCATCTTCTACGGCCTTTTGTGCCTTGGCATATTTAGCCAGATTTGCAGAACAAGAACATCTTTTTTGGTTTGTATCCACAACCGCACAGAATTGGTCCATACAATCATTGTATTGTTGTTGGCATACACTGTTCAAATCCGCAGTTCTTTCCAAAATATCTTTTGCTTCTGCAATAGATTCCGCAGTTGGTACAGTTTGTTGTTTTTTAACACTGTTTCCAAAAATACCTGCACGGGAATGAACACCACGAACCTGTTCGTCCATATTAGAACCAGTTTGCACACCCGTATCACCAATTGTTGCACGACCACCAACTTCCGCAGTAGAAGCACGCAAAACAACCCCCGCACGTCTGACCGCTGCTGTGCTGTTCACACTGGCCGCCGCAACACGTTTACTTTGTCCGACGTTACCTATTGTTTCTTGCATTGTTGCACGCGCATTTGTGTTTCTGGTTCCAGAACGAGAAACAACACCTGTTTTTTGTGAACGCGCATTTGTATCTGATTGTTTATTATTTACAACACGAGAAATTGTACGAGAAGCCGCAGCACGATTTTCAACATCACCATTTGCTGATTGATTTGCACCACGACGCGCAACACGTTGTGTTTCAGCGGTTGTTTGAACGGTTGAATTATCAGAATTTGCCTTGTTTGGAATCACACGGGATATAGTTGTATCTGCCGCAAAACAATTTGCAGTATAAAAAACAACCAAAAGTGCTATAAACTTTCTCATTTTCCTTGTGTTTTATTATACCACAAAAAAACGGTAAAAAAAAGCATTTACACAAAAAAATACCCGTAAAAAAACGGGTATAAAAAAACCACCCGATTGGGTGGTCTTTTTTTTATTATTTAGATTCAGTATCTGGAACAACAGAAACTGTTTTTCTGTCGCCGTTTCCACGTTTAAATGTAACGATTCCAGCAATCTTTGCGAACAAAGTATGGTCTTTGCCCATACCAACATTAAGACCAGGATGGACCGCTGTTCCACGCTGACGAATAATGATGTTACCTGGGATAACGCGGCTGCCGCCACTTTTCTTTACACCCAATCTGCGTCCGGCTGAATCGCGTCCGTTTGTTGATGCTGAACCGGCTTTCTTATGTGCCATGATTAAACTCCTTACGTTTTGGGTCTGTCACTAGGCCTTGATTGATTTAATTTTCAACACAGTGATAAACTGACGATGACCGGCAGTTCTGCGATAATTTTGGCGACGTTTTTTCTTGAACACCAAAACTTTGTCATCACGTGTTTGTTCAACGACTTCTGCGACAACTTTGGCACCTTCTACAAAAGGATTACCAACTTTGTCTGCGACCATTAAAACCTGGTCAAAACTAACCTCACCAGTAGCATTCAGTTTTTCAACCTTTACAATATCGCCTTCTGATACGCGGTATTGTTTTCCACCAGTTTGAAAGATTGCAAATGTAGCCATTTTTCTTTCTCTTTTGTTTATATTGTTATTGTTAAAAATTTCGCTTTTGGCAAAATGTTTATACAGATTATATCTACAAAACAACAAAAGTCAACTATTTTGCACAAATTTTTATGCCATTTTATTAAATAACACATATTTTGATATACATTTTGTATAAAAATTTATGCAAATTATACAAAAACACAATTTTTAATAATAAAAAACCGCCCTTTCGGACGGTTGAATTTTTGATTATTACAGTTTCTATTTTAACAACCCCTTTAATACATTAACGCCACTTTTTTCGTTTTCTTTTGCCTGTTTATCTGCATTCACTGCCCAATTTATAGCAACCGCACATTGCTTTATCTTGTCCTTGGACGAGAAAGAATCACATTTGTCTTTCACAAAATATTTTCCATCTTTGGTTTCTACACATTCCGGACAAGAACTAGCCAATGTAGATTTTGCATCATCACCAAAAACATAAAAAGCACTGGCCAATGTTTCACGTAATTGTTTTACAGCGTTTTTGGTTTTGTATTCTTGAGATATAATTGTTGCATTCTGTTGCAAACAACCATAGGCAACATATGGGTCATAAACCAAAGAACAATTTTGTGCATTTGGCAAATATATTCCGTTTTGTTTATCAGAACTGGACGAACCGCCCGCCAAACCACCAGTTTTAGAAGAAGAAGATTCACCATCTTTCGCACCCGCCGCTTCAAGATTTGCGGTCAAAACTGCCTTTTCCAATTGAATCTTTAATCTGCGTAATGTTGCGGATAAATATTCATATTGTTTGTATAATTGCTGTGTAATAACTGTCGTTTTAAGTGCGATTATTTCTTGCAATTCCGCCTTAGATGACGATTCAGATGGATTTTTAGACAATCCATAATTATAAGCATGTGTGTCACAAATCGCATATATTGGGTTTATATATGGACAATCTTCATCTTCTTTTGTTTGTGTTTTTCCCAACTGATTTATACATAATGCTGCCTTCTTGGTCGGGATAGTTTTACTCAAAGCGGCTTCACGCAGAATATCATCTTTGCCTTTCACAGAACAATATTTGTCAGCAATTGATTCTGGTGTTTCACCAGATTTTTTTGCACCTGGTTCAACCTGGGCCAACCAAGTACTGATTTCATCCATACTGCGAACATTGGTACCGCTTTTGTTTTTGGCACGACGACCCAACATAGAATTATTCATTATCGCATTATCACCACACGCAACAACGGTTGTATTTTCATTTGTCGCTTCATAATCTGCATTTACCCAGCCTTCATAAATTTGATCTTGGTCAGTCAAAGCTTTTAATGGTGTACACGGGCGACAATTTGCAGGGTTTCTTTTATATTGATTCACACATTCTGAAAACTTTTTCATATCACAACTTTCGATACCTTTTGCATCTTTAACTTCACATTTTCTACCACAGTCTTCTTCTAACTTAGCCTTGATAGTATCACTTATATTGCACGAAACCGGTGTTGCTTTATTCCCCTTTTCATCAAGCAAATATTCAACCTCACCCTTTTCACACATATATTGCATCCAACGTTGACAACCGTTATTCAACATCATGTTAATATCAGACAAATCAATACCACCAACGTATGAAGCCGTATCCAATGCTTCATAAATTTTATCTACAACATTATCGTATGGGTCCATAAATTTTACAGCACGATCACGGAATTTTTTCATACGTTTTGGACCAGTACAATTATTACCACGTGCATCACAACCCGCATATTCGAAAACATCATTCATAACGGTTTTGACTTCTTTCAAAGAAACTTCTGCATTTTCAATTTCAGTCATAATTTGACCACTGATTTTTTGACGTTCCAAAACATCAGTTGAAACACCACGGGAAATCGCGTCTTCTTGATATGCAGACAACCCAGATTCTTTTTCTTTGGCCGCTGTTTCAGCCGCAGCGGTTATATTTGCCAATGCCGCCTGGTTTTGTTGTTGTTGCTGTGCAAGAGCGTTTTGTAATTGGGCCTGGGTCTGGGCATTTTGTTCCGCCATCTGCTGTTGCATTTGCATCATTTGTTGTTGCATCTGGCTTTGCATTTCGGCCATCTGTTGTTGCTGGGCCATTTGTTGCTGTTGCGCCATTTGCAATTGTTGTGCATTGTTTTTTGCAGTAGAATTAGCAACCAATTGGGCAGACATATAATTTACCAAATCATTACCATATTGTTTGCAGTTTTCATTTGATTGAACACAACCCAAAACGATACCCGCAGCAACATTCATATCACTGCATCCACCATTTGCACATTTTGGTTGCGCACAACGCAAAACAACCGCGTTACAATTTCCAAAATCCACCTTTGCATTAGAAGTCGCAGAATCACGGCCATTGGACATTGTTGCCCATTGGTTATTATAAGAATTACTTGGGTTAAAAGCGGTTAAATTATGGCCATCTGTTGTTGCAACAGGACCATCTGCAAACGCACAATGAAGTGGTGCAGTAACCAAGCATATTGTTAAAATACGAAATAATGTCTTCATGCTCTCTCGTGATATAATTTTATCACAAAAAATAATTGGTGTAAAGAAAGAATCATATAAAAAACAGACAAAAAAACAGCCACCGTTTTGGTGGCTATTTTTTAATCTTCAGTTGTGGAACCTTTTTCCCACTTTCTTAAACAACTTGCACCGGTTGCACCATTTTCACAACCCAATGCCATACGCAAGCATCCTTCACGAACACCTGCTGAATTCAAATTGTTTATCTTTGAGGTTGTATTTGTTCCATTCATGATAGATGTCATATCAATAATATCATCTGATGCAGCACCTGTTCCGTATAATATTTCACTGATTGTTATAACGTTACGGCATGCATTTTCACCACTATAGATATATTCATTGTTAGAATTTATCATTGAACAATTTGTTCTGTCTGGGACATCAACAACTGCAACCAATTGAGATTGTACCGGTGCACAAATCATTGTTTCATAACAATGAGGAACCTGAGATACCTGGGTACAATATGCCTTTATACGTGCAGACGTCCATTTATCTTCGTCTTCGTATTCACGATAGCAATCCCAGATTTCACTGATACATTCGTTAAAGTTATCAATTGCGTTGCGTGCTTCAGAGAATACTCTTTCTTCTTCTTCTTGTTTGAATTCAAGACGTTTTTGTTGTAATGCCTGTTCTGCTGCAATTTTTTGATAGTTTATGTTTTGTGCTGTATTTTTCAATGCAGTTCCATAAACATCACAAGCAGAATTAGCATCTAACAAATATTTCTGCATGATAGAACGTCTTGCATCTGCAACCGGCCCACGCAAAGATACGTATGGGTCCGTAGAAGATGTAGTTGTGCTTCTTGAATTTGTTGTTGTGGTTGTTGAATAACCAAAGCAAGCAGCAGATGAAGATATTGTGCTGTTTCCAGTACTGCGGTCATTCAAGACAACTTCGCCTTCTTCGTTTACTTTGATATAAGAATTATAATTGAATGGGCAATTTGTTGTTGCACTGTTTGCACATTTCATACGAACTTCGCCATCGGAATCTGTAAATGTTCCAGGATTTCCGCATGCTTCGTAAATTCCGTTAAAGCAAGCGTCCAATACACGACCACAAACATTGTTGTGTGCATATTCAAACAATTTATAACCCCATTTATTTGCCAAAGAATCTAATTCAGCCTTTGGCGTTGTGGCATTGATTGTAACTGTTGCATTTGTGACCAAACTTGAAATAGACGCAACAGAATTTATCAAAGAATCAGAATCATCTGTTGTGTATTGTTTTGCCAAATCTTTTGCATCTGCCCATGCTTTTAATTGGGCGATAATATCAGAAGATGAACCATCAATTTTTGATATATCAAAATTGAAATCGTTTCCATTTTTGCTGCAATATGAAGGCATTACAGAATAACTACATTCATCACTGCCATACAACATGTGAGATTTGCACCATTCGTTCATATAAACTTCTTTGGAAATGGTGTTACCGTTTGAATCTTTTGTTGTACCAGCGACGGTTCTTGCATCTTTCCAAGATACACAGTTCATAACTTTTTCAGCATCTGTCAAAGAAAAAGCAGAAGACAAAGTGTCGCCTTTACCCTTGGTCGCAATCAACAAAGATAATTGACCAGACAATTTAATCAATTCTT
This sequence comes from uncultured Pseudomonadota bacterium, assembly GCA_902795435.1. Classification (GTDB taxonomy): domain Bacteria; phylum Pseudomonadota; class Alphaproteobacteria; order Rs-D84; family Rs-D84; genus Enterousia. The sequence continues at coordinate 6,899 of CADBLE010000001.1, read as the reverse complement.
CGTTTGCAGATTCCAATTGTTCTTCGGCTTGCAAGAAACTTAACGCACGACCAGCGCAAGAACAACGACCCTTGGTATCACTTCTGGCTGTGCAGATTTCGTCCATACATGTGTAATATGATTCCAAACATGCAGAATAAGCGTCTGCAGAAATCAAACCGGTTGAAGAATCAACAATGCTGGATAAATTACCACTGTATAATTTACTGGATAAATATGCATAATTTGTTCCAGATGTTGAAACCACAGTTGCACGATTTCCAGACATCATTGTGCCATTTGCACTGACCCTGGATTGTCCAGAAACAGCGGTTCTTGCACGAACTGCACGATTTTGTCTGACATTATTACGTGAAACAACATTACGTGATGTTGTGCTTACTTTGTTTTGAACACCGGAACGTTGTGCAACATTTCTGCCCTGGGTCGCACGTGACGCAACATTTCTTGAAGCAACTGGTGCAGTTGCCCTTGAAACAGTAGCAGTACGGCTTATTGTTCTGTTGGAAGTTCTGCTTGTTGAACGTGGGCTCTGTCTGCCAGATTGTTGATTCACAACATTAGATGTTGGAATCGGGTCTGCAAAAACAGAACGCATAGAAATAAATGTTGAACAAACAAAAAATGCAGCCGCCAACAAGAACACTGTGCCCATAGCATTTTTTAATGAATTTGTATTTATACGAACTTTCATAGAAATTCTCCTGACTTTATTGTATGCAACAACCCCAGATTTCTGGGAAAATCACATATAATATTCCTTCACTTGCTAAAATTATAACATTTTTAGTCCGCCGTGTAAATAACAAAATCATCTGGTTATATTGGTTTTTTTAGGAAAACGTACTTATAGAAAAATCATCAAAAATATTAAATAATAGTTTTGTCTTAGACACGGCAGGCCTTAAAAAACCAAGACCTAATGTGACTGGACCCGGCAACACCCGAATCAACCGTGGTCAGTGGTGTTGCAAAACAACCACCCGCGCATTACTTTGATTTCGTAATTACGCGAAATTGGGGACTAACGGGTGGTTTTTTGTAATCTTTCGATTCTGCGTTTGTATTTTTGCCAATATTTATCAAAAATTTCCCAATCTTTGTTTTTATCGTTGCCCAGGGCCAAACTGTCAAAATCTATAAAACCACAGATATTCAAATCATCATCAAACAAGAAATTTTTTTCGTTTGTGTCAAAATGGGTCAAAACACTGTCTTTGCCAATATTTTCTTCGTTTTTAATTTCTTTCGCAGTTGTTTCCAGCGCATATTTATATTTTTCATAATTTGGAATTTTAGACAAATCTATTGCCTGCATTTGACGAATGATTTCTTTTACATTTTTGATAATTTTATCTTCATTTGCGAAAACATAGTTTTTATCAAAATCATATATGCTTTTCCCACTCAATTTTTCAGTAGCATACATGTGATTATTTTTCGCAATATAAACCCGTGGTATCGGGGTTGATATAAAATCACGAATATAATTGACCAAAAATGCAAAATCTTTCAATTTCTGGGGATTCATATTTCTGAATATCTTTACATAATATTTGTCATTTACCAAACAAACACATCTCCGTGGGGTGTTTTGACGAACGAATTTAACACTGACCAGTTTTTCACCGTATGCATCTTTGATAAATCTGGCAATTTGGGGTCTGTATAAAAAGCAATTTACACGACCACGTAAAACATGTCTGTCATGTGCCTTTTTAACAAAGCAAGATAAAATCATTCCGATATAAAATGGTAATTTTGTCATTTTGTGCCTTTTTTCCTATACAAACAAATATCACAGAACACAAAGAAAGACAAGAAAAAACATAGTCACGACGGAGTGAAACGGAGATAGTTCCGATTCCATTTGTCATCCCGAGGAATAAAATACAACAACCATTGTTGTTGATTTTATGACGTGGGGACCCAGAATATCTTTAAGTGTTCGGTGTTTTAACCGAACCACCTATTACAATTTGTATCGGCGTTCTGCCGAAACTTTTATAACCTGGATTGCCACATTCGTATTGCGACGAACACGGTCGCCGACAATACTCATTCGCAATGACAAAACGGAGTGAAACGGAGACGGACCATCGCGACGTAGCGTAGCGGAGACGGAAAAAAACACCCCGAATAATCGGGGTGCCTAGGAAAAAGAAAGAGAACCATGATTTCCCTTTCATTGACATACCGAAATGATATGCCAATTGTCGTTTGCCGATTATGGCAAATCGGTTTGTTCTGGTGCACTGAAACGCCAACCACGGAATGTTTGACCTTTCTTGGTTGCGGCCTTGACTGGCGTTCTGACGTCTTCGCCATACGTTGCAGTACCCGCGTTGTTCGCGGATATATCCGCCGCACTTGCATCAGACCAATTAATTGTAATTGTGTTCGCTTCACATGTGGCGAGTGATGGTTCAACTGTGCTAAGTAAAGCATTTGTAAATTTCAAACCATTATTACCACCTTTTGTATCAAAAGCACAATGTCGGGCACACATACTAGAACATTCAGATTCATTCATGGGCCCCCCATTATTTCTAGTAACAAAAACCCATGGAGATGTGACAGATTGCCATTCAGATGTATTATTTTCACGATATCCTGTCACATTACAATAACAATTTATTGCTCCACTCATTCCTCTTTCATCTGTTAAATTCTGAAACACAGTTGTATTTGTCCATGTTTGGTCTTGATCATCACCTGTTTCCGTACTACAAATAGACCTTCCTCGTATATCACCAAAATTATTTAAATCGTTCAAAGAAACAGCCCATTCATCTTGATTTAACCCATAATAAGAAGAAGGCATAACACCACCGCCACCACCAGTTGAACCAAAATAAGCATATGTATTTGTTCCACTGTTATTAGGGTTATGTGTTGCAAGCTTTTCTGCTAAATCTAACCCTTCTTTCAAATGCCATCCGTTCACGCATGCCGTTGGTTCGCATGTATCGGTGCCAGCACCATAATAATCGTTTCCAGATACCGCGGTTGCGTGTGCGATATTTGTGAATGATGTTCCCATATTATTTATATCACATGTACGATAACATTGTGTATCTGATGATGCACCCGCCGCGGAACTGGCATAGCCCGTTGGACATGTTTGTATTCCCTGTGGCGTGGTTTGATTATATTGGACATTACCACTGATTCCCGGACAAAACGAGCCCGCCGGACATGTTATCACGGTTTCGGAATCCGCCGGCAAATATTGTCCCGCATTTACGATATAATCTATGATATCGTATTCCGCGACCGCGTTCACGGTTCCCGAATACACGCCGTCCATATTGTCGGATGTTGCGGCGTTTGTATATGTGTAATCTTCCTGCATATAACCGTCAGATGGAAAATCATCCGTATTACTTGGTTCCGCAAACACAGGCGCAACAAAGCCCATTGCTATACAAGACGTTAAAAAGATTTTTTGTTTCATGTTTTCTCCTTTCCTTTTTTTATTAAATAAAAAAACAGACAAATAACGTCATCAACGTTATTTGTCTGTTTTCATATTTGTGCGAATTTCATTCGCACAACAATCACGCAACGAAACTATCTGTGTGTGTGTGTGTGTGTGTGTGTGTGTGTAGATTTCTGCGGGTTTCACGGTGTTTGTTCCTTTCTTTTCTCTTTTTTTTACCTTTGTGTAGGTTTCGCTCGGTTAAAAACCTGCGCGGCAATCGTGACGATTTTACTTCGTTACACTCGTAAAATCTACTGCTTGTCTGCGCCTTTCAGCGTGTTCATGTTTTTTCCTTTTCCTTTTATACAAAAACTTTACAAAAAAACCGATTCGCAGTGCAAGTGTTTTTTTTCACAAAAAAAATACCCCGAATAAATCGGGGTGTTTTTTTATAAATATTTATTAAAAACAACCGTTATCACACACAGGTTTTACACGTGTATATGTTCCAGCCGGTACATATTTAACAACCGGTTTATATTGTTGAACGGTTTCACGAACAAAATATTCGCGTTTAACAACTTCTTCTTTTTTATCACAACCACAGCCACATGTGTTGTATGTTTGTTTTACAACTGGCTTTGCCTGGGTTTTTGTACGAACAATACCATTGTCGCATTCTACGATTGTGATAACCGCCCTTTTGTCGGCTGTCGCCCTGTCAAGTGCAGCACGCATTTCGGCTTCATCACATGTATTGATAGATTCTTGATAAACATCTGCAATTGCAACACTGGAAATCAAACCAGCAATCAAAGAGAACAGAACAATTTTTTTCATTTGTTTTACCTTTTTTTGTTACTCTCTCTCGTTATGGGTATGATAAACCCTTTTTTTTCAATATCAAACAAAAAATTTATACAAATATTGACAAATAATAAAAATGTATTATAATTTTATGTGTAAAGACAAAGAAGAGGTTCCGCATGAATACAAAATTCAACGAAATCATTAAATACAACCCTGGACGTATGTATTTTGGGAATTGGACCCCACGTCAGATTCACGAAATCTATCAGAATATGAAGGGTTCTGATTTTAACAGGACTGAGCCTCTTACCACCGGAATAATAACTGAAAATGATATTTGTGATGCATTGTGGAACGAAATGTCTTATAACCCGGTCAGATTTGGAACCGTTTCCCCATTCTTATTCAATGGCAAAAATTCTATAAAACAATTTTGCAAGAAATATTCGTCCTGTAATCCAGAAGATAAAAATCTGGTATTCTTGCAAAAACTTGCCTTTGCTTTAAATGATTTTACATTTTATATGGACGCATACGATCAAACATTTTCTAAAACAGGTCGTACACAAAACCCTGTTATGAATATTGGTTTACAACAAGACGCATTGGCATCAAACACAGAATACAAGGTTCTTGCTAAATTAGTCGCATGTATTCATTTGATTTGTTCCCAAAACAGTCTTGATTATGCACGTTCTAAAAAACATCATATTGCTATGAATCAAATCATTATGCAAAGACACCCTGATTTGGTCAGACCAATAAAAACACCAAATTATACAAAATTGAATTCTATGCAAACTCAATCACAGGAAATTCAATCACGTATCACACACCAAGAATCTATTATTCTTGAAACACAAATGCGTATAAATGTTTTAGAAGAATATGATGCGCCTGCCGATACAAGTCGTGAACACAGTGCACTTGAATCTCAACAGGCAGAACTTGAAAGACTTGAACAAGAATATCAAGATCTTCAAACAAAAATAAGAATTATGAAAGGTCTTCCAGTTAATCAAAAATAAAAAAAACGCCCGTTTGGGCGTTCTTTTTTATTTTCCACGAATACCAAACAATCTTTGGAAAAAGTTTGGTTGTTTTGGACGAGGCAAATATTGTCCAGAATTTTCATCATGTATATATTCATTTCTTATTCTATCTTGAACACCATTTATTACTCTTGTGAACTTTTCTCTCATCCAACCTTCATTATAACACATTTGAATATCTACTTCGTAATTACCAACCTTTACATTATATGCATCTGAACGTTTTCTATCAACTGGTGTAATAATGAATTTTTGTCCGTTTAATTCACCTGTTATTTTTGCACCTTGAAGTCCGTATTCTGTACGTTCAACAGTAAATTGTGTTTTACTATTAAAAGCCAAACTTTTAAATTCACCCAGTATAAACTTACCTGTTTTTTTGTCTGCATCAACATTTATTTTTATATAAGCCATAAAAAACTCCTTGTTTTCAATATGTATATTTTAGCATAAAAACCTAATATCTCAAAATAATTTATTAGCCATTTCACCGATAAAGAAAGATATAACAGAAACAACGGTGCAGATTAAAAGCATTTCTGTAAAATGTTTATAAAAACCACGTCCCCGATAAAAATATAAATTAAATCCCAATATTATAAATACAGCCAACGCAACCACACTGGCAAATAATAAATATCTGTTATCAAAAACAAAAAATGGACTTATCAAAATAATACAGGTTATCATATATGCAAACATAGTTGAAAAAGCCGACTGAATTGCTAATTCCCGATTGCTTGATTTAACCGCTAAATAATTCGCCGCCCCCATAGACAAACTGGCTGATATAGACGAAATAACACACGATATAACAATTATATTCGTATTTGTAAATGCAAAAAACAACCCAGCAATAAGACCAGTCAGGGACACAATTGCATCATGCATTCCCAATATAATAGATGCCCGATAATCACATTTATTTTTCATCAGATTTATTATATCACTTTTTTATATGTATTACACAGGGTTATTTTCATAAAAAACACCCTTGCGGGCGTCTTTTTATTTGCTGTTTTGATTTACATATTGAACATATTTTGCAATATCTGTTTTAACGGTATCTTGTTTAACTGTTTTAGATTCTGGCTGTTTTGCCGGTTTTTTAGTCAAATTTTGACAACTCTGATGCATGGACAAACCCCATACCAGAGAAAGAATTACCGCCCCAGTTGTTTTAACTGTATTTTCTAAACTCATATTTAATCCTTTTTAACGAATATTTACAGAATCATTGAATAATATTGTTTTTTTGTTTTGTATGTTTTTCAATGTTTCTTGCTGTTTAATTGTTTTATTTTGGTCTGGAATAATGGCTGCATTTGTTTTTCTTGAATCCATAACCATTACCGCAACAATTGCGATAGCGACAACAAAAATAATATCTGGTGTGTGGCTTCTTATTTTTTCACCAAATGATTCTTGTTCAAACAAATCTTCTTTCATTACAAACCTTTTTTCCCATAAAAAAACCGCCACATGGGCGGTCAAATTTCGGTTTTCATATCGAACTGGATTTAATTCTGGCGACGACCTACTCTTCCGTGACTTAAGTCAAAGTACCATCGGCGATACGGCTTTTCCCTGTCTGGTTCGGAATGGAACAGAGG